>NZ_JBYSYV010000017.1:0-114672 GCF_058783805.1 Peribacillus sp. FW305-BF15
CCCTACGTTCCAATCAACGTCCAAATTGTACAAGCCATAAAAATAGACAAACTCGATTTTTATCAAGTTTGTCTACAGTCTGATAGCTGCAGGAATCTGCAGCTATTTTTGTGTGTCCTCATATGGGTACGAAACGATCTTACGGGCAATACCATTTCCGGATTTCCTTTTACAAGCCCCGACTTTATGAGGAAATTAATTAGATGGATTAATTTCAGAGTCTTGCTTAACTCATAAATATATCAATATTCCGAATATTCCCCCGCCGCTTTGGCTCAGGAATCAAAAAGGCAAAAAAAACCGCAAATGGGCGGTTTTCAATTGAAAGTCAATTCTTTTGCCATATCATGCAGAGGCTTCTTTTTGACTGATATTAATTGTTCATTTTCATAGGTACATGCAAATTTTTGTGGTGGTTCATCCTGTAATATATCTTTCAGGTAATACTTTATGTTGGACACAACTTCACTTGCCTCCATAACCCATTGAAATGGCTTCCAGGCAAGTTCCCCTTCATCACAGGCAGATAGCCCTCCCCCTTCATCTTCAGCTCTGTAAACATACATTCCACCTGTTTCATTCCATGTCACGATTCCTCGAAAGCTCATCCCCCTTACTTTCAATCCAGTTTCTTCAAGAATTTCGCGTTCCATCGATTCATCGATGGTTTCACCTTTTTCTATTTTCCCGCCTATGCCATTCCATTTATGCCGATTGGGATCCTTTTGGCGAAATAGCATCAACACTTCGACTTCGTTGGATCTTTTTCGAGTTATGAAACAAATATTGTATATAATATCCATTGTTATTTCCTTTCTTAAACGCACATTATTCGCATCTACCGCATAATTACTTTATACTTAAATAACGAACCTCTAGGAAGGAGAATGAGTATGAAACTGACCATTTCCGATCAAGCAGCTAAGTGGTATATTGATGAACTGGGGCTTCAAGAAGGCTCTCATTTGCGCTTTTATGTAAGATATGGCGGGCATAGTACCGTCCAAAGCGGCTTTTCATTAGGTATCATGCAAGAAGAACCAGAAAATGCAGCGGCCACAACGACTATGAACGAGATTAATTTTTATGTAGAAGAAAAAGATTTATGGTACTTTGATGGCCACGATTTACTTATTACTTTTAATGAAAAACTGACTGAACCAGAATTTCAATATGAAAAGAGTGCTTGACAATAAAGCAGCGGTGTAAACTGCTGTTTTTTCTTGTTCAATCGAGCAGGCGCTCTTCAATATCTTCCGCCCTAAGAATTTCCGCTTGTTTATCTCCTAAAAGATCAAAATGAGAATAGCCATCCTTCCTGTGATGAATCCACTCTTTTTTTAGCCCGTATTGCTTACCCCACTCCGCTAAACGCCTTAAATCCTTGCACCCGACTTTTGTTACCGTCTTGCAACCGGGAAATCGGTCATCCAGCCAATAATGAGTTAAAAAAGCTATTTGGCCTTGATCGATTTTCTGCTTCCAGGCTACGATATCTACCCGTTTAATCCCAAAAGCCATTTTTGATCACCTCAATAATTGTAATTAAACCAATTCATCCTGCTTTTTATTTTTCTCATAGGCCTCATGCCATTCAGGATACATGCGTTTAATGGATATTGGGCGGAAGCTCTCCTTTTTAACGCAAACGTGGGAAGAATGACCTGTAGCCGCCACTTCATTTTCCCCATTAACGATCTCATACCCATAAACGACGCGTAAACCGTCATATTTTTCAATCCAGGTTTTAATTTTCACCTTATCACCATATCTAACAGGGGTTTTATACGAAGCTTGAATATCCATAACAGGCGAGAGGATGCCATCCGCTTCCATATCAGCATAATAAAACCCTAAATCATTTATCAATTTTGTCCTGCCTAGTTCCATCCATATTAAATAATTCGCATGGTAAACAACACCCATTTGATCTGTCTCTGCATACCGCACTTCAATTTCGTTTTCAGCTATGAACATTTTGTTTCCCCACTTTCATTTCTCTTGCAATAAACATTTTACCATAACAATTGTGCAAATTTCATTTAAGCTGTCTTTATAGACTGTTTCCCTTCATTGAACCTAAAATGAAAGGGGAGAAAGATTTCTCATCTCTTTCTCCCCTTTACCTAGTTGTTTACATATTATCGTTACTATAACCGTTTTCCCGTGCTTCCTGCTCATCTTGCATTTCTTCCTTCATTCCATCAATGCTCTTTCTTCTTCGTTCATTTTTATCCTGAATTGCCTGCTTTTCTTCCCCTGAAGAAAATGATAACGTTTCATTTGCAGCGATTATGTTTTCTTCCGTATTTTCTATTGCATCTTGAATTTTTTCAACATTATCCAAACGATTATCAGGATTGTGCTTATTTGCGCCCATTATTTTCACCTCATGTTATTTATTTACATAATATTATTACGATTACTTTATAAGCTTGTCCCTTGATTACTCGCCTTTAGTTTGAATGACCTGAGCATGTTTGCCTGATTTGTCCTGCATTTTCTTACCGTTGTTCCCGCCCGCTGCTATTGGCTGTGTTCCTTGATGGCTCGGTCTAAAGTGTTTGGAATCTTTTTTTGGATTACCCATTCTATCGCCTCCTTCTCTTATCATGGATAAAAAAGAGGAAATTCATGAATGCCAGTTTTTGAAATAGTTATGAAAAAAGAGCCAGCACCTTGAAGGGACCTCATGGCACTGACTCTTTTTATGCAAAGACTATTCAGCCTTTTGCATATGTTTTTTTTCAAGACGTTCTTCAAGTCTTTCCATTTGTTTAACGTCCATCAATAATTCCCTTTTATTTTCTTTAATTAATTCTTCAAATGTCCTTTTTCTTTTCTTCATGCTTTTCACCTACTTTTTTAATATACAATTCAGCATTGCCAAATTAACGTAAAATTATGACTATATGGTTTCCATCCCTTTAATTGTCATAATTATCAGATTTTTAGCCCGATAAAAATTCCATATCTCCACTCTTACTTTAACCCTTTTTTCATAAACTTTAACCATAATTTTTTAATTTTTTTGATTTTTCCATAAAAGTTTGACAACTTTGTTAACATACATAAAAACGGAACCTCATAAGGTTCCGTCTTGTAATAAAAAACGTTCCTTGTTTTCAGAAACCGGGGTTTTCGGCAGGAGTGTGTCGCAAACACTTCAAACTTCATAAGATTACCCTACTGCATACTATTTATATTTCGTTCCATATCTTTTAAGGTCATGGCCGAAATTACCTTATTCCTGATAATGCCTTTTTTGTCGATGAAGTAAGTTGTCGGTATGCTAAGAATTTTGTAGCGCTCATTCACTGGATTTTTTGCACTTTGACTATCCAGCGGTATGGTAAAAGTAATTCCATTATCCTCCACAAATGCTTGTACATCATTTTCAGGGTCAATATTGACTGCAAGTACGACGACATCATCACCCGCTTGTTGTGTGTATTTCTCCATATCCGGCATTTCCTTCTTGCAAGGCGGGCACCACGTTGCCCAAAAATTCAGCATTACCTTTTTTCCCTCATAATCCGATAATTCAACTTGTTTACCATCCAAAGTTTTCAGGGAGAAATTCGGTGCTTTAGCTCCAATTTTCAATCCGCCCAAAGCATCTTTTTCGTCATCTCCCTTTGATTCATTATCCATCGCCTGCACGATCGCTACAGTAATAAGTGATAGTAAGGCCACCGAAGCAATAATTTTTTTAAGCATACTCGTCCTCCTAGTCCCATTACAATAAAAATATTAGTCCATTTCCAGAATTAGAACAACTTCCCTATTCCATCTTAACAATAAAAGGGTATGCAGAAAAGTGCAATTCCTATAAATCATATCATCATATCTCATTGTTTCATAAACCTGACACAAAAAAAGCGGTAAACCTATAATAGGTTTACCGCTTCCTAAAAGCTGAAATTAGCCTTTTAATTTATTACGTAATACCATTTGAAGGATACCACCGTGACGGTAGTAGTCGATTTCGATTTCGGAATCGAAACGAACAAGTACATCAAATTCTTTTACGTTTCCAGCTTCATCAGTAGCTGTAACTTTTACGATATCACGCGGTTTAACCGTTTCGTCGATTTTAACTGCGATCGCTTCTTTACCAGTCAATCCAAGCGTTTCAGCGTTTTCGCCTTCTTTGAATTGAAGTGGAAGAACACCCATTAATGCAAGGTTAGAACGGTGAATACGTTCAAAGCTTTCAGCGATGACTGTTTTGATGCCAAGAAGGTTAGTACCTTTCGCAGCCCAGTCACGAGAGCTTCCCATACCATAGTCTTTACCAGCGATTACTGCAAGACCTGTTCCATCAGCTTTGTATTTCATACAAGCATCATAGATAGCCATTACATCGCCTGTTGGCCAGTAAGTAGTGTAACCACCTTCTGTACCTGGAGCAACTTGGTTACGGATACGGATGTTTGCGAATGTTCCGCGCATCATCGCTTCATGGTTACCACGACGAGAACCGTAAGAGTTAAAGTCACGCGGTTTCACACCGTTTTCGCGAAGATAGATACCAGCTGGTGTATCTTTACCGATTGCACCTGCAGGGGAAATATGGTCAGTTGTTACTGAGTCGCCGAATTTACCAACTACACGCAAGCCGGAAAGTGGGTTAACTGAACCCGGTTCTGGTGATAATCCTTCAAAGAATGGAGGATTTTGAATGTAAGTCGATTTAGAATCGAAAGCATAAATCGCTTCGTTGCTTGTTTGGATTTCATTCCAACGTTTGTTATCGTTGAATACTGTTTCGTATTCTTTACGGAATAATTCCGGTGTAACTGTCGCTTTAACAGCAGCGTTAACTTCTTCTTGTGATGGCCAGATATCAGCAAGATATACATCGTTACCATCTTTGTCTTTACCAAGAGAATCATTGTTAAGATCGAAGTCCACAGTTCCAGCAAGAGCATAAGCTACAACCAAAGTAGGTGAAGCAAGATAGTTTGCTTTCACTAGTGGGTGAATACGACCTTCAAAGTTACGGTTACCAGAAAGCACTGAAGTTACTAGTAGATCAGCTTCAGCAACAGCTGCTTCGATTTCGTCAGCCAATGGACCTGAGTTACCGATACATGTTGTACAGCCGTAACCAACTACGTTGAATCCTAATTGATCAAGGTATGGTTGAAGACCTGCATCACGAAGGTAACCAGTAACAACTTTAGAACCTGGTGCCAATGATGTTTTTACATAATCCGGAACAGTCAAGCCTTTCTCAACTGCTTTTTTAGCAATAAGACCCGCTCCAAGCATTACGTACGGGTTAGAAGTGTTTGTACAGCTCGTGATTGCAGCAATTGCAATCGCACCTGTTTTCATTACCGTTTCTTTGCCATCGGCAAATTTAACAGTTACTTCTTTATCCAATTCAGAATTGTCCATGCCAAAACCTTGGTTGCCCATAGGTGCATTGATCGCGTCATGGAAAGATTTTTTCATTTGAGAAAGTGGAATCAAATCTTGCGGGCGTTTAGGGCCTGAAAGGTTTGGTTCAATTGCTGAAAGGTCGATTTCCACAACATCATTGTATGCTGGATCTTCGTTTTCAGGAGAGTAGAACAAACCATTTTCTTTGCAGTATGATTCAACCACTTTAATTTGTTTTTCATCACGGCCTGTTAAGCGCATGTAATCGATCGCTTCTGCATCAACAGGGAAGAAACCAACTGTAGCACCGTATTCAGGAGCCATGTTAGCGATTGTTGCACGGTCAGCAAGTGGAAGGTATCCTACTCCTGGGCCGTAGAACTCAACGAATTTACCAACTACGCCGTGTGCACGAAGAACTTGTGTTACTTTCAATGCAAGGTCAGTAGCTGTTGTACCTTTAGGAAGTTGGCCAGTCAGTTTAACACCAACGACTTTTGGAACTGGGAAGTAAGATGGCTGTCCAAGCATGCCTGCTTCTGCTTCGATACCGCCGACACCCCAACCAAGAACACCAATACCGTTGATCATTGTAGTATGTGAATCTGTACCGAAAACAGAATCAGGGAATACTTCGAAGTCTCCGTTTGGAGTTTCAACAGCATGAACCACGTTCGCAAGGTACTCTAGGTTAACTTGGTGAACGATACCAGTTGCCGGTGGAACTGCACGATAGTTGTTGAATGATTTTTGAGCCCAGCTTAGGAACTGGTAACGCTCTGCATTACGTTCGAATTCAAGATCCATATTGGCATCTAGGGAATCCATTGTACCTGCTTTATCAACTTGTACAGAGTGGTCAATTACAAGGTCAACCGGGATTTCCGGGTTGATTTTGTCAGGATCTCCACCAAGTGCCGCGAAAGCATTACGTAAAGAAGCTAAATCAACAACAACTGGAACACCAGTGAAATCTTGTAGGATTACACGTGAAGGCTTGAACGGAACATCTATATCTTGTTGCTCGCTTGTTCCCCATTTAGCAAGGTTCGCAACGTGTTCTTTTGTGATTACTCTTCCGTCTACTTGGCGAAGGACCGCTTCAAGTAATACTTTAATGGAATATGGAAGGCGTGATACTTGGCCATCCCCTGCTTTTTCAATAGCGTCTAGGCTGTAGTAGTTGTAGCGTTGCCCATCAATTTCAAAGGACTTACGCGCTTGGTATACGTCATTTTTCGTCATGAATATTACCCCCTATTAAACTGTCAGAACGTATTCTGCACATGAAAGTAAAACCTGGTTCACTGAAACCATGTTTACTATAAATATAAGTAAAAAAGTTAGTTTGTCGAATTTTCTCTCTCTTCTCCCACCCTAACTCTTCCTTCAACTTAATACTAATATAGAAATGAGTATAAGTAAATAACAAGAAAGTTATTGTTTTTGATAAGTTTCTCTTATAGAAAAAAATCCCCCACATATTAAAGGGCATTTAAGAAGACCTGCTGATATGCATTTTCTTGAAAATCCCCCTATTTGCGGCCTGATAAATTATTCCATCAAAACATATTGACACTTCATACATAATCATTCGACATTATCACATTCTATGGGTGGAGGTGTCGAAATGACAAAACAAAAGGCAAATCATGTTATACCAGGTATGAATGCAGCAAAAGCGCAAGGTAATGGGGCTGGATACAATGATGAACTGGGAAATGAACCGCCATTATCGGAAATGCAAAGGCAAAACAATAAAAAAAGAAAGAAAAACCAATGATTCCCCTCATTTTTAGACTTTAAATAGGATAGGCTTTTTGAAATGGCAGATGTCCTGCATTTTTCAAAAAGCCTATTCCTTTCTAAAATCAATTAACGCACAAGTAAAACGCGCAAAACCCAAGACTAATGCGCATGGACTCATGACGAAAGAACCTGTCACTCAATAGTCCTCAGAATTGACCTCATTGACGATTGCCTGGATATCCTGTTCGAATTTTTTCAATTGTTCTTTCTGATGTTCGGAAGCGGTGACTAAAGCAGATTGTATTTGTTGATAGGCCTCGTTCACTTCCTGCTTCACATGTTTCAATTCCGTCCCGTAATTCGGTGCGTTTTTCTCAATGGATGAGTATACATCAAATACTTGTTGATAACTTTGCTGGGCTTCCTGAAAAGACCTTCGCTTATCTTGTTTATCCTGCATTTGGATTCAGCTCCTTAAATATGGTGTCCATCCATAGCATGTACGAGGTTTGCAAATATATGTATGTGAATAAAATTTCACGGACTGATTATCTTAAGAGATAGGAGGGATCGAACATGAACAAAAACGATGGTAAAGATATGCGAAAAAATGCTCCTAAAGGAAATAACCCAGGTCAACCAGCACCGTTAAGCGGTTCTCATAAGGTGAAAAACAGGCAGCACTCCCGTCAGAAGCATAATAGCAGTCATGATATGTAAGCTGCTTAAATAATCGTTCCATAACAAAGCGGTGCCGCCCCAAAAAGGCAGACACCGCTTTCGTTTTATATTTCTGAAGCAAATAAACCACATTGGGAAAATGTTCGATACCTTCCTATTATAAGGGCATCTTTTTTTGGCACTCTTTCACGGGTATAAACGTGAATTGCAAGTCGGTGCGTTCAGCCAAAATAACGATGATATAACGTTTTTGCTTCTGCAATATCTTTTGTTCCATGAATCAACGCCCGCCCGTCTTTAAAAACGACCAACCGATGGGCTCCAATGGTAAATGAAAGTAAATAAGGATTTCTGTCGATCTTACCACCTTGTGCGATAAGATTATTTTCGAGTTCCGCTAAGTCTCTTTCAACCCTCATTGCCGGCCGGATTTGGACGGAATCCCTACCGCATAAAACGGCGGTCTTTGTTCGATTTGAATAAGAGAGGTGGGGATACGTTCGATTTGACCCACATGACAAACAAGTATCCTTTTTTAATTTCGCAACATTTATCGATGAATGTTCATTTTTCCAAAGATCAAATGAAACGATTTTGTTTCTCAGCGATTCGTGATCTTCGACAAGGATTTTTAAAGCTTCCGCCATTTGATGGGCAACGACCGTTTGAACGGCAGGACTGATGATTCCCGCCGTATCACAAGTCAGTCCTCCAATCGGGACCGTTTCCAGCAAACAATTCAAACATGGTGTCTTCTCTGGGATCACCGTGTAACTTATCCCATAACTCCCTACACAGGCACCGTAAATCCAGGGGATTTTATATTTTTGTGCAGTATCGTTAATAAGCATCCTTGTATCGAAATTATCAGTGGCATCCAATATCAAATCCACGCCTTCAACAAGCTTCGCCAATTCATCAACCGAAACATCCGCCACATGTGATTTTACGATTACATCCGAATTTAGCGCATTCAGGCGATTCTTCGCTGCCACTGCTTTCGGTATTCTTTTTTGTGCATCATCTTCACAATAAAGCTGTTGTCTTTGAAGGTTGCTCCACTCTACATAATCCCTGTCAACAATGGTGAGTTTCCCAATTCCGGCTCGAACAAGGCCTTCCGCAGTTCCCGTACCGAGAGCACCCGCTCCAATCACCAAAACGTGTTTTTGGCGAATTTTCATTTGCCCTTCTTCCCCAATAGGACCAAAAAGTTCTTGACGTGAATAACGCTCATTCATCCAATGCTCAATCCTTCAACTGGGCTGCTTGCAATCGCGTAATCATTTTTTTCGATTCTTCCTGCTTCATACCCCAATCGCCCTGCCTCAATGGCAAGTTTCATTGCTCTCGCCATTTTGACTGGGTCTTTCGCCCCGGAAACAGCAGTGTTAAGCAATACGCCATCCGCTCCCAATTCCATGGCGATCGCTGCATCAGAGGGTGAACCTATCCCTGCATCAACAATTACCGGCACCTCTGATTGTTCCATGATGAACCGTAAGTTCAGTGGGTTTATAATGCCTTGACCAGAGCCAATTGGTGAAGCTCCGGGCATGATTGCATGGCACCCCACTTCTTCCAGGCGTTTAGCGAGCAAGACATCATCCGAAGTATAAGGTAATACGGTGAATCCCAGTTTCACTAATTCTTCAGCAGCTTTCAATGTTTCAATCGGGTCAGGCAGCAGTGTTTTTTGACAGCCAATGACTTCAACCTTAATCATGTCACATAAGCCAGATGCCTTTGCAAGCTGGGCTATGCGCACTGCTTCTTTGGCTGTTTTAGCTCCTGCCGTATTGGGAAGGAGTGTGTATTTCTTCAAATCAAGCTTTTCCAAAAAATTGGGCTGACTGGCTTCAAAAATGTTCATTCTCCGGACCGCGAATGTTAATATTTCCGTCTCCGAAACCTCCACTGATTGTTTTTGAACATCGAAATTTGGATATTTCCCAGTACCTAATAATAATCTTGAAGAAAATTCATAAGAACCAATCTTTAACATATCATCCGCCTCCTACAAAATGTACAATCTCTACCTTGTCTCCATTTGACAAAAGTGTTTCACTTAGACTTTCTTTTGCTAATATTTCATCATTCAATTCAACGATCACTACTTTTTGATGTAGATTAAAGTGTTGTAAAAGCCCTGTAACTGTTGATTCTTCAGCAGGAATCCGTATTTTTTCCCCGTTAATAATCAATTCCAATTCATCCACCTCCATCAAGAAAAAAGGGGCTGTATCGAACGGTCCAATCGAAAAGGGGACCATTCGGGATTTGCCTTCCTTTCCAAAATATCCGCTATAAGTACACCTGTAATTGGAGAAAGCAAGATACCATTCCTATAGTGCCCCGTTGCAATGAAAAGTCCTTTGCATGCCGGATGTTCACCGAAGTACGGTAAGCCGTCCCCAGTTTGGGGGCGTATACCTGCCCATGTCTTTTCCAATTCGGTTCCTTTAATCGCCGGAAGCAATTGCGTTGCTCTTTCTATTAACGTAGAAATCCCCTCAAGACTTACCTTTTGATCGAAAGTGTTCGCTTTAACCGTTGCCCCGACAATGATTCTTCCGCCAACTTTGGGCACAAGATAGCAGCCATGTGAGAAAATTGTCTTTTCAATCAATGGACGATCGGCCAGGACGGAAAAGCACTCTCCCTTTACTGGATAACTGTCGAGTATGATCCCTGATTTTTCCAGGAGGAAAGCACTCCAAGCGCCACCTGCCACGATGACATTTTCACTTGAAAATCTACCTATGTCCGTGACAACTCCCGTTACACATCCGTTTTCCGTAACCAAATCGGAGACATGAACAAATTCCTTTATATCCACACCAAGGGCAGCTGCAGATTCAGTAAAAGCGAGCGACAGTCTTGTGGCTGAAACTTGTCCATCATTCGGAATGAACATGGCTCCTTTTATCTCATCCGATAAAAGCGGTTCCGTTTTCCTTATTTCGGCAGTCGATAGCCATTCAGCCTCAAGTCCGGCATTTTGCTGGACTTTGATCATGTTCTTCAACTCGGCTACTTGATCACTCGATAGCGCCACCTTATACATGCCCTTATTCACTAATTCGATGTCTATTCCACTTATGTCTTTTAATTCTTCCGCCAGTGCAGGAAACATCGCCCTGCTTCGACTTGCCAATGTAAAAAGGGGATTATCAGCATCTAACTCGGATTGTGCTCCTAACATCCCGGCTGCAGCACTGGATGCTTTACTGGCAAGTCTGTCTTTTTCCAATAAGAGAACCTTCTTACCTCGCTTGGCTAATTGAAAGGCAATGGATCCACCTATTACTCCTCCCCCAACAATGATTGCATCATATATGGAATTCATATTATGTCTCCTTTCCCAAAGACTTCGCATATTCTTTAACGGCTTCAATCGGATTTTCAGCTTCAAGCACACCTGACATGACCGCAATTCCGTGTGCCCCCGCATCCAGCACGTCTTGGCAATTGAAAGGTGTTATTCCTCCTATCGCAATTATCGGAAGATCGACATTTCTTGTGATTGCATGAAGCTCCTCAACTCCCCTAGGAGGAAGGCCAATTTTTGAAGCCGTTTCAAAAACATGTCCATAAATCGCGTAATCGGCCCCTTTGCTGAATGCGGCTTTCGCTTCATCCATGGAATGGATCGAACAGCCAACATTCATCCCTGGAAAAGCTCCTTTTACGACTTCTGCATCTAAGCTATGAAAAGCCAATTGCACACCAAATGCTTTGTGTACCCAGGCTACATCCACCCGGTCATTAATGATGATCTTAGAAAGCGGAATCTTATTATCATGTAATAGCCTCACTGCTCGATAGAGTTCCGAAGCACTCCTATGCTTTTCCCTTAGATAAAAGAAATCAACATGTTCCTGAATGTTTGAAGCGATTTCCACAAACTTTTCAATTGGCTGTTTCCCAGTGGAAATTATATGCAATTCATGTGCATTCATACTAGAACCCCCAACTAGTAAAGTTACAATCTCATAAAAATCAAATAGATACTAACGGGAATTGAATCGATAGGTAAAAGCCGGCCAACAGCAGGATGATAAAATACAGAATGAAACCATGGTCCATTTTTGAAAAACCAAATTCATAATAGTATGTTCGATCCCGAGTGTCTGTAAATCGCTTTGCCTCCATCGCAACCGCGATTCGGTGAGCACGTCTGATGCTTCCGGATAACAACGGGATGGAATAGGCTTTCATTTTAAAATAGACCGACCTTATCCCTTTTCCTCTTTCGAAACCGCGTACCTTCATCGCGTTTCGTATCGTTTGGAACTCCTCCATCATAATGGGAATCAGCCTTAATGCCGCCATGAAACTATAGGCATATTTCGGTTTAAGCTTAACTTGCTGCATTAACGAATAAAACAAGTTCACTGGTCTCGTCGTTAAGGAAAAAGTTAAACCAAGGGCCGCAAAGAACAAAGCTCGAAAGCCTACCAGTAATCCCCTCATGAAACTTTCTTCCGAAATCGATATGAGGCCCCACTCAAACCAAAGCGTCTCACCTTGCCCGAATAATATCATTGCGGAAGAGGTGGATATAAAAATGAAACAAAAGGGAATCGACAAAAGCAGGATGCGTTTTATCGAATGCCCGGTAAAAAACAAAAATAATATCAATACGCCAATGGTGATGTTCATCATATAATTCAGGTCATGAATGAATAACGCCACGATGCATAATACAATCAGTACACCAAGTTTAAGGCTTGGATTAATTCCATGGAGCCATGTTTCTGCGTTTGAAACATTCATCTACATGACACTCCTTTTAACTTTGGTCTCGACAAAACCGGCTTGCGCGATGTTTTTATCACTTATTACGTTTCCGCCCTTAACCGTCCAGATCCTGGTTGCAAAGTTTTTTGAAATATGTTCGTCATGAGTTACCATGATCACGGTTATACCGCGCCTTCGATATTCCTCGAACCATTCCAATAATGCAAAGGTATTTTTCGAATCTTGACCAAATGTCGGCTCATCCAGGAGAATGATTTTTTTGTCGATTACGATTGATGCTGCTACGCTTAAGCGACGCTTTTGACCCATTGATAATTGAAACGGATGTTTATCCCGATGTGCCTCAAGGCGGAACACTTTAAGCAATGAGCGGACTCTCTCATCTATTTCTTGTTGCGGCCTTTTATCAATACGCAATGAATAAGCAATCTCTTCATATACAGTATTTGCAACGAACTGAAACTCAGGATTTTGAAAGACAAACGTCATATGATCCGTTGGATTTTTCACCATTTTAATGGCGTTCCCCAATAATTCATACGTACCTTTCGTTTTTATGAACTGCATCAATGCATGCAAAAGTGTACTCTTGCCCGCACCATTTTCTCCCCTGATCACAATCCATTCTCCTGAATGGACCTTCAGCCCTTCAACGTGTATTTTTTCCTCTTTATTCCGAAAACCGCTAAATCCTTGCACATCCAGAAGAGGTAAACCATCTGTAAATTGGTGTTCCCTAGTGGGTGCATACTTCTGTATATATTCATCCCAAACACCAGGGAACCAAATTCCATGTTCTCTCATTTCATTTTTATATAGGGAAATAATGGTGTCTCTTGGACCATCAGCTATGATTTGACCGTCATCGTTTAAAAGCACGATTCGTTCGATGAATTCTAAAACATGGTCAATTTTATGTTCGACGATAATAACCGTTTTGTCTTTTCCGACTTCCTTCAACAAGTCCCAGATTTCTTTCGTTCCTTCCGGATCAAGCATGGCTGTCGGTTCATCTAAAAATAGCACTTCTGGTTCAAGGGCCAATACTGAAGCGATTGCCAGACGCTGTTTCATCCCGCCTGATAATGTTTCTATACTTGTATGCCCTAGGTTCAATCCTACATTACGGATTTGATTTTCAATTTTCTCTTTCATTTCTTCTTTAGGGACGGAAAGATTCTCAAGGACAAAGGCAATTTCCTCATCGGCAAATGGCATGCAAAACTGGCTATCAGGATCTTGAAAAACATATCCCCATGAAGAAGGGCATTTCAATTCCTCCGCTTTCATCGGGACTTCGATGGAATTCGGAATCAATCCGCTTAACACTTGCAACAGAGTGGACTTACCACATCCTGATGGTCCCAACAATAGCACTTTTTCTCCTTGATCAAACGATAGTGATAGGTCCTTGAATATCAAAGATTCATCACCGGGAAATTTCATTCTTAACTTTTCAACAGAAACGATTGGTTCCATGGCCCTCAACCTCTACTTTTGATCCAGTTCTGCATAATCTTTATTGGAAACCGGACGCACAAGATTTGTTACTCCTGTTGCTTCCAGGACTTTAACTAGATAATAAGCTGTCACACCTGCAAAGAATATGGAACCCACAAACCTCGCTATCATGAATAACGATAGATTCCAAGTTGAAAGCGCACCTATTTCCCCGTATGCAAAATCCATGATAACTGATGCCAGGCAGGAAGCTATCGCAGCTAAAACGGCCACCTGCATATTGAATTTTTTATATTTGAAAGTCATGAACACCAGTTCCGCGAACAAACCTTGGACCACCCCATATAACAGTACAGTCAGCCCCCATGGTGAACCAAGGAAGAACTCCCCGGAAGCTGCAGCTATCTCCGCCAAAAGTGCCACACCCGGTTTCCGTAAAATTAAGAAGGCGACGGGGCCAGCTATAAACCACATTCCATAAATAAGTTGATCCAGATGTAATCCTAATGGTTTAACGGAATAATAAATCGAACCCCAAAGGATATAAACGATTCCAAATGCTACCGCAATCACGATCGTGACTAATATATCCGTTAATTTCAATCCTTTTTTCATTGTTTCATTCTCCTTTTATACTTCTAATGTTTCCTTATGAACGGGCCATGTCTCTAAACGATAAGCCATTTCCCAAAATGAGTATTCATATTGGCTGCTGAGAATAAAATGTTCTTTCATTCTCGCCTTATCTTCTTCAGTTACTTTTTCAGCAATCTCATCCAGCCTCGCAATTTGTTCTTCCACCAAAGTGCGGAACCACTCTCCTCCGTAAGCCGCTATCCATTCTTGATAAATCGGCTCTTCGGGCATGCACCCTTGCAGCTTTTCACCTATCTCATAATACAGCCAGTAACACGGCAAGATAGCTGCAATAACATCTCCTAAATGTCCCGAATAAGCCGCACGATACATATGGGAAGTATAAGCATAGGCAGTCGGGGCAGGCTTGAAATCTTCCCGTTCTTCTTTTGTGATGCCTAATCTCTCGGAAAAATTCTCATGAAGCTTCAACTCCGCTTCATATGTTCCTTGTGCATGGCCGGCAAGCCTGCTTGTTGTATGTAAATCTGTAGCTTTGACTGCCCCTAAGGCTTGAACTCTAGCAAAATGAGATAAATAATAGGCATCTTGCATGACATAAAAACGGAAACACTCCAATGGCAATGTGCCATCTCCTATTCCTGCTACAAACGGATGATTAAAACTAGCTTCCCAAATGTGATTAACTTCCTTACGGATTTCCTCTGAAAACTTCATGTCCATTACCTCCAAATTGTATTTTTTCATTGAACGTTACAGAAAAAAAACACTTATCACCCCTTTTTTTGCAAACAAAAAACCACTTTCTTAAACGTAAAGAAAGTGGTTGTACTTGAAATAATACAGAAATGTATAGTTCCAGACCCCACTTCCCTACGCTGGTATAAACCAGATCAGGTTCTAAGGGTCTTAAAGTCATACTTCAATCTCAGCTTTTGTGGGTAAAAAATCAACTTTTACCTATAAAGCACCCCTAGTGGTACAAATTGTATATTAAATTCATTTGCCTTTATATTAACACGATAAATCCAATTGTCAAACGTATTAGAAAAGTTTTCTTGATTTAGGGTTACTAAACTTTCAATCTTCCATACCCTCATTTCCCGTAGCCTTCAAAGAATTTGATCAAAGGGAGCTCAGTTAGTAGTTTTACTGGTGAGTTTTACCGGTTTACTCGTGAATTCTACTGTTTTACTCGTGAATTTTGCCGGTTTACTCGTGAATTCTGCTGTTTTACTCGTGAATTGGCCACTTGACTCGTGAATTCAGCAGTTCACTCGTGAGTTTTGCAATTTTACTCTTGAATTTGATGAATTCACAGTAATCCCCTTTTGAACTTTCCATCAAACCAGCTCACTATTGTGACGCCGGTTAGGGATTTCCCAAAGCAACTTCTCAACTCGCGCCCATCCACCTCCTACTCTTTTATTATGAATTCATTATAGTAAACTTAATATTTTTAAAAACCATATAATTTCATAATGTGAAATTATAGGAAAAGTTTATTTTTAATTGTGAACTATCAAAAGATCGCCCCGAAGAAATGACTTTCATTACCGCATTATCAAAAATCAGTGTTAAACTATCCATGTTCAAGCTTAATTAATAACGGCCTTTTTTTGTTCTTGACTTGAATAGATGAAAGTGGTGAGGAAAGTTTCAATTTTGCGTACATTTAGAAAGTTATACCAATTTTTTGTGGATATACCTTTAAAAAAAGGAGTGGTTTTGAATTACCGCTACGAGGTAAAAGCTGTAATCGGAACAGGAAGCTACGGTATTGTTTATCGTTGCAATGATTTGAAAATGAATAAAAATATAGTGATCAAACAGCTCCGGAAAAGTAAACGCCGCAGCAAAAAAGAGCTGAAACAGTTTGAAAATGAAATTTCCATATTACGAATGTTAAACCACAGAAATATCCCTAAATTTCACGAGAAATTTTCGCAAGATGGAAATGTTTATTTTGTGATGGATTTCATAGAAGGGAATAATTTAGAAGACCATATTTTCTCGAATCAATTAACGTTCAATGAGAAAGAGTCTCTATATTTTCTGGATAAGCTGGTCGATTTAGTATGTTATCTACATGAGCATGACATTTTCCATCAAGATTTACGTATACCGAATATTCTACTTAAGAACCATCAGCCCATTTTGATAGACTTTGGTTTGTCCAAGATGATCAATTCGGACAACCTCGCTAAAGAATCCATTTTGCAGCTGAAAAGGCAGGATTTTTACGACTTGGGGGAAATACTTCTATATGTACTTTATACGACGTACGCTTCCAAAAGTAAAAAAGCACTTCCTTGGACAGAAGAGCTTTCGTTAGAAAAAGAAACCGTACATTTACTGAAAAGGTTATTAAGCATCCAAGAACCTTACTCAGATATTAAAGAAATCTCAATGGACCTGAAGGCTGTATTGAAGTCAAAGAATTGGAATTAGCTGCTGCTGCCCCGCCCTTTTCTCTTGTAGCGGTCACTTCCACTCATGGGATACCTTTTGTACCCCCGGCTGCTGCTGCTGCTGCCTCGGCGATAATGCCCATGTCTTCGCTCACTGCTGCCTTGGGAAAGCTGTTTGATTTTTTTCATTATTTTCTTCAGCATTTCTTTCACCTCTTTTATTTTGGTTTTAAAGCCTGTTATTCATTTAGCCTAACATAGTCACAGTATAAACCTTATTAATAAGTACTATAATTTTTTTTCATTTGTGTTACAGTCCATTACTGCTTCATGGATTCGGCTTTTTTCATTGTTGGTCATGGGAACGCCCTGATCCCTTCAATTTATTAAACTCCAAATGGCTCTTACAATATACGAATAGATGACAAAGTCGACTTTTTATCTTTTCCATTTCTGAGTCACATTCGGTATATATTATCTGTTTCCGAATCAGTCAGTAAAAAAAACCTGGCGCATATTTCATCGCCAGGTTTCAGACTGTAGACAAACTCGATGAAAATCGAGTTTGTCTATTTTTATGGCTTGTACAATTTGGACGTTGATTGGAACGTAGGGCACTCGCTTTCCGCGGGCGGTCGGCCCTCGGCTTTCGCCTGCGGGGTCTCCCCTAGACGCGCTTTTCCCGCAGGAGTCTCGAACACCCGCTCCAATCAACTTTGTCTTACCTTTTAGATAGAACACTTTTGCCTGGAGTCATTTTTGTTTTAAAATAGAATTATTAAAACTTGAGGTGATGAGGCTGCTTTCTAAACATGATTCTATTCAGCGAGATCAACTTGAAATGATTACTTTAGATCACCTGGTGCCACCGAACCATTTGGTTCGTAAAATGGGAGCTGCCATTAATTTAAAGAAGATGGTCAATTGGACATGGGGAGGTACAAAAATGGCCTAACATGTGGGCTCGTAGGGCCGCAATCTCTTAACTTTAGGCGAAAATTCAAAGGGAATTTCAAAAGGGGTTCAGAATTTTTTTATTCCGAACCCCTTTTGTCTACAAACTGAAACCTGGCGCATATTTCATCGCCAGGTTTTTTTCTTCGTTCGCCTTTTATTTTACAGCTTCTTTTAATTCCTTACCTGCTTTAAAAGCAGGTACTTTACTAGCTGCAATTTGTATTTCTTCGCCAGTTTGCGGGTTTCTTCCTGTACGGGCAGCACGGTCACGCACTTCAAATGTACCAAAACCAACTAATTGGATTTTTTCATCTTTAGCAAGTGTAGCCGTGATTGTTTCAAACAATGCATCCACTACTTTTTTTGCTTCGTCTTTTGTCAGTTCAGCTTGTGCAGCAACACTGCTCACTAATTCTGTTTTATTCATATGAACACCTCATCCTTTTATTTTGTATAAAATATGTAGAGAAGACAACATAACATATCTTGTATGCCTCTGTCACTTATTATGGCTAAATAAAAGGAATTGCAGCTCAAAATTGATCTTTCTTGTAGATAAAAGGGCCTTGATCAACATACTAAGCACGGTCTGACTCTTGTTCAACTTTCTGCAGTTTCGAGCTGCAGCCATTGATAGATGGTATCCATATCAATGTTTTCTTCCAGATGGGAAGCCAAGAGGTTATACGCTTCCTCCCTGCGCTCCGAGTCGCTTTGAACGTTTTCCTTCACTTCATCCAACCCCTTGTTCCGTCGAATTTGGTTAACCAGTAATCTAGTGAACAAGCGATTATGGAATATTCCATGGAGATATGTTCCCATAACTTGGTTGTCATTGGAAATGGCTCCATCCTCTCTTCCATCCTTCAATAATAGAAAGGGCCTTACTTGTGACTTCAATGTCGTTCTGCCTAAATGTATTTCGAAACCGTTAAGATTCATTTGACTTTCCATTATCCCAGCAGAAAGGACACCTTCCATTTGTACCGTCTTCTTTTCTGCTTGAAAGACGGTTTCCACCGGAAGAAGCGAAAGCCCTTCTGCGTTCTCACCATCACCCTCGATAGCATCAGGATCGAAAAGTTTAGTCCCTAGCATTTGAAAACCGCCGCATATGCCGAAGATCATCGTTCCTTGTTTCCGCCGTTCATCGATGGCCCGATCAAATCCCATACGTTTCAACCACTCTAAATCTTCCATCGTGTTTTTTGTACCCGGCAAAATTAGCAGATCGGGATTACCTAACTCATGGACACTGCTAACAAGTCGGACACCTACTCCGGGTTCATCGAAAAAAGGATCCACATCTGTAAAATTGGAGATCCGCGGAAATCTCAGGACGGCTACATCGATCGGAAACTCAGCCTTTTTAGGTTTTTTAAAACGTAAGGAAGAGAGGGCAAGTGAATCTTCCGCTTCAATATTCACGTCTAGATAGGGCAGCACCCCGAGGACCGGAATCCCGGTTTCCTTTTCCACCCATTCAATGCCATCGTCCAACAATTCACGCATGCCACGAAATTTATTGATGATAATCCCCTTTACACTATCTCGTTCTTCTTGATCCAATAAGGCAAGTGTCCCGATAATGGACGCAAATACTCCACCACGGTCAATATCGGCCACTAAAATGACAGCTGCATCCGTGAGCTTAGCCATTCGCATATTTGCAATATCCCGGTCCTTAAGGTTAATTTCAGCAGGACTTCCTGCCCCTTCGAGTACTATGATGTCATATTCATCTTGTAGTTTTTCCACCGATTTACGGATGATGGGCATGGCTTCCTGGACAAACTGGGACCGATAGCTTTTTGCATTCATATCAAGAAAATGCTTTCCGTGAACGATCACTTCCGAAACCATATCCTGCTTTGGTTTCAGTAATATCGGATTCATATCAGTCGTTGCCGTTATCCGTGCCGCTTCCGCCTGTACTCCCTGAGCCCGTCCGATTTCACCGCCATCCAAGGTTACATAAGAATTCAAAGCCATGTTTTGTGATTTGAAAGGGACGACACGTAATCCTTTATTGGAAAATACCCGGCAAAACGCCGTACAAATCAAACTTTTCCCTACATCGGATGACGTCCCTTGTATCATGATGGATCGTGCCTTCATTACGCTCACCCCCTAAAACTCTAATCCTTTGACAGCACCGATACCCTCGTCATAATAATGCTTGGTCGCCTCAATCGATGAAACCAAATCCGCCATTTCCATAAGCTCTGGCTTGGCGTCCCTGCCGGTAATGACTATATGCATATGAGCGGGACGATTTCGAATTGCATCGATGACTTCAGCCAATGGCAAGACATCATCAATCGGGAATTTGGAAATGGCTAAAGCATTGTTCAGCTCATCCAAAACAAGTAAATCAATGCCCGGATCAGCAAGGGCAAGTTTCACCTTTTCCCAAGCTAACGCCAATGCATTGCGATGCTCTTCCGGGGTTTTGGTCCATGTGAAACCAATACCTAGCTGTTCCATTTTAACTCCTAATTTTCCCAATGCCAATGCTTCCCCATATGTACGCTCTGGAGATTTTATGAACTGAAGGTATTTGACATTCATTCCTCTGCCGATAGCCCTTAAAGTCACCCCTAATGAGGCAGTCGTCTTCCCTTTCCCGTTTCCGGTATAAATAAGCATTAATCCTCTGCGTGCCACTCACTCACCTACCCTCATAACCAAACTGTTTTTTCTATGTATGAAGTCCTTTTAGTAGCAGGAACCGGTTGATCTCCTTTTGGGTATCCGAAAAAAATGGTGCCGATCACTTTTTTGTTATCCGGTGAGCCGATAAATTCGTGCAGGCGTTCATCCCTGACAAGACCCACTCCTCTAGTCCGCCAAACGAATCCAAGACCTAGCTCTTTTGCGGCAAGCCACATCGAATGGACAGCGCAACAAGACGCGAATACATTGTCTTCGGATGAATCTGGATCATCCGGCAAAATATCAGAAGTCACGACAATGATGAGCGGTGTCGTCTTAACAACTTCAAGTGAACTTTCAATCAATTTTGGTTTGGTAGGGAAGCGCTCATTCAGATACCTTTCTGCCAAACTTTCATAACGGTGCTTCGCTTCTCCCTTGATTACATAAAAACTCCAAGGTTCACGCAATCGGTCGTTAGGGGCATACGTAGCCGCTTCCAATAACTTCCTGATTTTTTGATCTTCCACTTCTTTTTCTTCGTAATTCCTTATCGCCCGGCGTTCCTTCAATTCTTGAATTATGGACATTCCAACTCATTCCCTTCCATAATGGACTCTGATTCAATCACTCTTTCAAACCAATGGATTTTTTCTCTTAATTGGACGACATCCCCTACTAGAAAGATTGACGGATTTTGAATTTCTTCTTTTACAGCCTTCGAAGAAATCGAATTCAAAGTACCGGTGATCGTCCTTTGTTTATCTGTCGTGCCCCATTCAATGACGGCCACTGGCGTTTTACCGTCCCTGCCATGCTCCATCAATTTTTCACAGATGAACGGCATATTACCAATTCCCATATAAAAGGCAATGGTATCGATGCCTTGAGCCAACGCCTGCCAATTCAAGTTATCCTGCCCCTTGTAATCACGGCCATGGCCTGTCACAATGGCATAACTTGAGGCATGTTCACGGTGGGTTACCGGGATGCCCGCATAAGCCGGTGCTGCGATTCCTGCTGTGATTCCTGGGACGATATCATATTCAATCCCGTTTGCAGCCAGTATTTCCGCTTCCTCACCACCCCGCCCGAAGACAAATGGATCTCCACCCTTCAGACGGGTGACGTTTTTCCCCTGTAAGGCTTTCTCCACTAAAAGTTCATGTATTTCATTTTGAATGAGATGATGTTTCCCTGGTGATTTCCCGCAATACACCAGTTCTGCATCTTCTTTTGCATAGTTTAATAGTTCTGGATTGACAAGCCTGTCATATGCAATGACATCCGCCTTTTGGATACATTCCAGTCCATATACCGTAATTAATTTCGGATCTCCGGGACCCGCACCGACCAGATGAACTTTTCCCGGTTTCATGCTCGCGCCTCCTCTTAAGCTTCAAAAAATACCTTTTACTAGTTGATAGTTTCATGGGCAGATCTGTTTTTTTGTTTTAAGCAAGCATCAATCCAGTTCTTTGCAAGTGTTGGATTGGAAGCAAAATGAAAGTGGGTATACCCAGCTACAAGGTTGTCCAATACACACCCCTCTTGTTTCGAACCGAATCTGCCTTTGGCTTCATAAGCATGTGTAAGATCAGCATCCGCTTCAAATGTCGAGTAGTGGAATTCATGACCTTTTGCCTGCTCCATTTCGTTGATCAAAAAATTGCCTGGAGTTCCTGTTATTTCACGATATCCTAGTGCTGCCAGTTTTTTCTGCATTTTAATCCTGCCCGGTATCATTCCTGCCATCTGATGCGTTTCTCCGGAAGTCGTTTCAATCGATTTGCTCAAAAACATGAAACCGCCACATTCCGCAAGAGTCGGCATCCCCTTTTCTATGGTGCTTCTGATGGATTTGATAGCATCCACGTTACCGGAAAGTTCAGCTGCAAATTCCTCAGGAAAACCGCCACCAAGGTATAAACCATCAGCATCCAATGGTACTTCATCCCCGTTTAATGGAGAAAAATACTTGATGTTCGCCCCATATGCTTCAAGTAATTCAAGGTTTTCCTGATAATAAAAATTGAAGGCTGCATCTTTTGCGACAGCAATGCACACGTCACTTTCATTTTTGGGTTGAAAAATATTTGAGTTTCCACTGGTAACGGGATTTGTCTTGGACAAACGGTACAACTGATCGATATCAATCGTTTCCATGACCAATTGTGCAAGCTTATCGAAAAACGGATTTAGTTCCCCGCGTTCAATCGCAGGAATTAAACCTAAATGACGGCTTGGAATATCAATATCCAATTCCCGCTTCATATAACCGAGCACCGGTACATCGCATTCTTGCTCAATGGCTGATTTGACGATTTTGTAATGGCCTACACTTCCCACTTGATTGGCAATGACCCCAATGATGTTCGGACCGGTCGCAAAGTCCTGAAATCCTTTTACGATGGCAGCTGCACTCCGAGCCATGCTGGCACAATTGACTACCAACAGGACAGGGCTTTGCGTGATGATGCTGATTTCAGCCGTCGATCCTGTATTGGCTAACGGACTTTTGCCATCGAAGAAGCCCATGACTCCTTCGATGATTGATATATCAGCTCCGGCACCTGCTTTGTTAAGAATTTCCCGGACAGTGTCATGTTCGAACATCCAACTGTCAAGATTGCGTGAAATCCGTCCTGTAACTGCTGTATGATAAGTAGGATCAATATAGTCAGGACCACATTTGAACCCTTGAACGGTATAGCCTTTCTTCTGGAGGGCTGCCATGATTCCGATGGTCAATGTCGTTTTACCGACCCCGCTTCCGGTACCCGCAATTACCAGTCTTCTATCGTTCATATTTGTTTCTTCCTCCTTAAAAAGGAATGATCCCAACTGATATGGTTACGTTTCCCGATTTTTTCTTAACAAGCTCCAATTGTTCAGCTTTGGTATAAATCCTCACAGCCGGTTCACTCACACCATATGCACCCGTGTATTTAAACACTGTATCCGATGGCGCCTCGATTTTGGCTTGATTAAGCTCTTCGGGTTCATAATGCACGAATTCCCAGCCGTATTTTTCAACTACTTCAATCAAGCCGAGTTCGTCTTTCTTTAAGGAAATTGTACAGATAGCCTTAACGCTTTTTAATGAAAATGATAATTCGGCTAGTGTTTCTGCAATCACCTGCTCAATTTCAGCAGCTTCCGTTCCCCTATTGCAGCCGATACCGAGAGCGATGACCTTTGGACGATATACAATCCCATTTTCAAGGATCCTCATTTCCGACTGCTTAAGCATGCGGTGAGTCACGACCAGAGCAGCTTGCGGCTTTGCTTGAAGCGCTTCTTCAATGGATGGGTATACGATAATTCGTTCAGGTAAAGCCGTATCATAATGCCACCAGTTCCGTTCCCCTGATTCCTGTACAACAGCAACATGCTCTTCATTTACAACGGACGCACTTACTGGCGTCAATTTTTCTGCTGAATCCCAAATCCAGCCGAAGCGCTGGCCGAATAAGTCGACAGGAATCGTTTTTTGTACATCAGAAGCCGTCGTGATTATGGCTCTTGCGTCAAGGGCTGCAGCCACTTCCTTTGTCAGTTCATTTGCCCCTCCCAGATGCCCTGAAAGTACACTGATAACATTTTCCCCTTTATCATCAATGACTACGACACCTGGATCCGTTTTCTTATCCTTCAAAATTGGTGCAATCATCCTGACTACTGCCCCGAGAGAAATAATTAGTATGATTCCTTTATATTCCTTGAACAAAGCTGGCAATAGCATACGGACACTGCCCGAAAAAAGCTGGATCCGTTTATGCTCTTCATCCCCTTTTTCAAACTTGCTCATGTAATATAGATCGGAATTCGAAAAAACGGTATGTAATTTTCGTGCCAGCTCGACACCATGCTTTGTAATCGCTACGATCGCATAAGTATGGGACCGTTTAATGGGAGCAAGTTCCGCTTCTTTCAATTCAATGATCATGGTTTAACACCTTTTCTGAAACCGTGGGTAAAGCTCGCATCATATAGTTTGGAACGGTATTCATCTTTATCATGGATGTCAGGGTCCAAAGCCCATCCAGCCAAAATCATCGCGTGC
Organism: Peribacillus sp. FW305-BF15; assembly: GCF_058783805.1. Taxonomy (NCBI): domain Bacteria; kingdom Bacillati; phylum Bacillota; class Bacilli; order Caryophanales; family Bacillaceae; genus Peribacillus; species Peribacillus sp. FW305-BF15. Next base: position 24,733 of record NZ_JBYSYV010000017.1, read on the forward strand.
TTGCGAATACCGTTTTGACGCATGGCATCATCTAAGTTCACTAAAGTGGTACGGACAATTTTTTGGTCCGGCCATGTTGCCCGTTGAATGACTGCGACCGGTGTTTCATCCTTCCAACCTGCTTCCTGAAGTTCTTTAACGATTTTTTTTGTCAAGGTCGCACTCAAGAAAAGGGCAATCGTACAATGATGACTAGCCAAATCACGTAATTTTTCAAATTCCGGAACAGGCGTACGTCCTTCAGCCCTCGTTAATATGAGTGTCTGGGTTAAATCAGGGATAGTCAGCTCTGCTCCTATTGCTGCTGCGGAGGCGAATACCGAACTCACTCCAGGGATCACCTCATAACCAATACCCTCTTTCTTCAATAGGACAATTTGTTCCATGATTGCACCGTACATGGCAGGATCCCCTGTATGGATTCTGGCAACCATCTTTCCTTCTTTAACACGATTGACCATGATGCCAACAATTTCTTCCAAATGCATTCCAGCCGTTTTTAGCACCTCAGCATCGGGTTTTGCCTTAGCAATCAATTCTTCATTCACTAATGAATCCGTATATAAAATCACATCAGCCGTTTGGAGAATGTTCAATCCTTTTACAGTAATCAAATCCGGATCACCTGGGCCGGCCCCTACAATATATATCTTCATTTTCTCACCACCATCAATGTTAAGTATTCTAGTTCAAGTCCTTCCAATTCACTCACTTTCCAAATCACTTCTTCATCGGAAGTGACTTTGGTTACGACCGAGGCCTTTTCAAGTAAGTCCAAATCTTTTAAAACGGAAATCATTAAATCGATGACCTTTGCCACTTTGATGAACACCACGGCATCATGATCTTCGATCGCCTTCTTCATCGCTTCATAATCATCCCTTGCAGGAACTATCGCAACATGATCATCACCATCAGCCAAAGCGATGCCCAGCCTTGACGCTGATCCATTAAAGGAAGAAATGCCTGGGACCGTCTTGATTTCGACTTCAGGATGCAACTCCTGCATCAATTTCATCATATGTATGAACGTACTATATAAAAGCGGATCGCCTTCCGTAACGAAAGCTACATCTTTTCCTTCGTTTAATTTTTGCCAAACCTTTTCAACCGTTCCATTCCATTCCCGATCCAAGATGGCTTGATCTTTCGTCATCGGAAAAACAAGGCCCAGCATCTCCTTCTCTTCAGGACGAATGTAAACTTCAACAATGCGATGGGCGTAGCTTTTACTCCCTTTTCTTTTTTTTGGATACGCAATGACCGGAGATTCCTGAATCACGCGAAATGCCTTTACTGTAATTAGCTCTGGATCGCCCGGGCCCACGCCAAGGCCATATAATGTACCAAGATTACTCATTCATGTCTTCCTTTCGTTGTGCAGTAATGATATAAACCGGATTAAGAGGTACAAATCTGTTCATTCCCAATATTGGCTTACTTCTGGAGATTTGCGCATGCATGATGGAAGTGTGAAAACCAGCTTCAGCAAATGCCTCATTAGCCCGGTAAAGATTCTCGATCGTCGCAGCATTCAGAACGATCCTGCCGCCAACTTTAAGCCGTTTGCAGCAAGTATTGATCAGCTCTGCCATTTCGCCGCCGGTCCCGCCAATGAAGATTGCATCAGGATCCGGAAAAGTTTCCAATCCCTGCGGGGCTTTTCCATGAATAGCCGTTATATCGGTACGGAATTTACGTTGGTTTTGATAACAGTTTTCTAAATCAGGCTCATTTTTTTCAATTGCGAAGATTTGGCCTTCGGATGCAAGCTTGGCCGCTTCAATTGCCATTGAGCCCGTACACGTCCCAACATCCCAAACTATGCTGTTTTTCCTTAGCTTCAACGCATGCAGGCTTAGTACCCGAATTTCCTTTTTGGTTATGAGGCCTTTGTCCGGCTTACGCTGCGAAAATTCTTCATCTTCTATCCCCAAGGACCAGCTTGGACCTTCTGATTTTCTTTTCAAAATGACGACATTCAAGGGAGAGAATTCCCGCTCCGTCATTTCATCTAGTTCATACCAGCCAGATTCTTCGGCTTCTCCTTGAAGGTTTTCAGCCACAAATGCCCGGTATTCAGTCATTCCGAATGAAAGGAGATATTTAGCCAGTTGATCAGGACTATTTTCACTGTCTGTAAGTAAGGCCACTTTCGCTTTCCCATCAATTCTTTGGGCCAGCCCTTTCATACTGCGGCCATGAATGCTGACGAGAAAGGCATCTTGCCAGCTTTCCCCCATTTTTGCGAAAGCAAGCTGAATCGAACTGAAATATGGGTAAACCTCCATGTTTATTTTGCTGGAAAGATAACCTCCCATTCCATAAAACATTGGGTCACCGGAAGCTAGGACAACCGTTGGACGAGTTACATCCTGCAGTTGCTCCACGACCTTTTTCAAGCCGCCCTTTATGACAATCTTCTTGCCAGAATAGTTCGGAAAGAAGGATAAGATCCGTTCACCTCCGACCAGCACTTCACTTTCTTCTATCCATTGGGCATATTGAGGCAGTAAGCTTTCCTGACCGTTATCCCCTATCCCAATTAATTTAATCGATTGACTCAATTCCAACAGCCCTTCCCAGTAATTGTCCTTTCAACGAATAAATCGCCGTTTCCATTTCAATGCCGCCCTTCACCTGGTTAATGGCAGAGTGACAGCAGGATTCACATAGTTTATTAAAAAAGTCAAAGTTATTAATCGCTGACATCATATCCCCGACTTGTGATGCTGTGTTTGCATTCTTGATTTCAAGAACAAGATCATCTTCAGCTCCGACGCTTTGGGCTATTTCCGATAGAAAACCAAAGTCGACCGGGGCACTTTTTGAATGCACCATCATCACACCTTGGGCCACTTTGGAGAATTTACCCATCATGCCGACAAGTGATACCTTTTTAATTCCCTGCCTCTTACATTGCTTAAGTGAGAAGCCCACAAAATCACCCATTTCAATAAAGGCTTCCTCAGGTAAGTCTGGAAGAAGGCCCATTGCATACTTTTCACTGCGCCCGCCAGTCGTTAAGACTAGATGCTCACACCCACTCGCTTTGGCGACACTGATAGCCTGGACGATACTTGCCATATAGGCGGAACTGGAAAAAGGGACGACAGTGCCCCTTGTTCCCAAAATGGAAATGCCTCCCACAATCCCCAAGCGGCCATTTAATGTCTTTTTCGCTATTTCTTCACCTGCAGGTACGGAGATGACGACTTTCACTCCTCTATTGATCTTAAATTCTTCCAATGTTTGCTGCACAGTGGTTAAAATCATTTTGCGCGGTACAGGATTAATAGCCGCTTCCCCTACAGGAACGGGAAGCCCGGGTTTGGTCACACGACCAACTCCGGTCCCTCCATCCAAGATAATCCCAGGTGCATCGGACCAGCTGACAGTAGAGATAATATGGGCCAGATGTGTGGCATCGGGATCATCTCCGGCATCTTTAACCGTTTCTGCACTAACCGCATTTTCCGATATTTCATATTTCTCAATAGTGAAAGTGGCATCTCGGCCAATTGGCAAGGAAATCGTTGCCTCCTCTAGTGCATCCCCCGTGATCAATGCAGTCAATGCCGCTTTGGTCACGGCTGTCGAACATGCTCCCGTCGTATATCCATGACGCATTTGTGAGGGGTCTTTTTTCACCTTCTTTTCCATGTTTTTTAACTATCAGCTAAAAGGGAAATCGCGTTCAATGCGGCAACAGTGACAGTACTTCCACCTTTTCGGCCAATATTCGTAATGAATGGAACTTCTGTGATCTTAGCGAGTTCCTCTTTCGATTCTGCTGCAGAAACAAACCCAACAGGCATTCCAATGATTAAGTCCGGTTTTGCAATCCCTTCTTTAATGAGGCGAATGAGCTCAAGTAAAGCGGTAGGTGCATTGCCAATGGCATAAATGCCCCCTTCATTTTCCTTTACAGCTTTTTGCATCGAAATGATTGCCCTTGTCGTATTCAAACGTTTTGCCTCGACCATCACATCCGGATCTGAAATATAGCAATGAACGTCCCCGCCGTGTTTTTGAAATCTTTTTTTGCCTGTGCCGCTCTCGATCATTTGCACATCAGCAATGACATGCCTTCCTTTGCGAATGGCTTCCACACCAGCTTGAATGGCATTTGGGTGGATGATGACACTTCTTCCCAATTCAAAATCCGCTGAAGCATGAATGACCCTGCGGACGATCTTCCATTCATCTTCAGAAAAATCATGATTGCCCATTTCTTCAGCAATGATTGAAAAGCTATAATCATATATTTTGTCAGGGTCTACCGTGAGTGGTTTAAAATCTGTTTTAAAATCCATCTTGCATTCCTCCTATTTTTCAATTTGCTGTTTATTCAACTCGGCAATGACATGATCAAAACTGGAATGAACATTCTGATAGTCGACATCCGGTCGTGATATCATGATCGTCTCTATTCCACATTCCAACGCGGCTTCCAATTTCTCATCAACCGCACCGACCTTGCCGCTTTCTTTCGTTATCATCAATGTGACCCCATATTGTTCATATAGAGCTTTATTTAATTCTTTGGAAAATGGCCCTTGAATCGCAACGATATTTTTTTGTTCAATGCCCAGCTGTGCACATTTTTCCATATTGTCCATGCGTGGCAGCATTCTCGCTATGAGTCTGGTATTCTCGAGCCCCACCAATTCTTTTGCAAACACGGCTAGGGTTTTACTTCCGGTCGTGAGCATGATGACTCCCCGTTTTTCTGCGGCAAGCTTGGCAGCTTCCTCATAATCACGGACAACTATCAATTTATCATTCTGAAACCGTTGACTTTCACGCTCATAACGAATATAAGGAACATTTGCTGCCTTTGCTCCGTTAAGGGCGTTTTTGGATGCTTCTTCGGCAAATGGGTGACTTGCATCGACTACAGCCTGAAAACCTTTTGCAGAGATTAAAGATGTCATATCTTCTGCAGATAATCGGCCAATCCGGGTGGATATCCCTGCATCCTGCAAACTCTTAGCAGCAGATTCGGTTACAACAGTTGCCAAAACCTTGTGCCCCACCTGCTGCATCTCAATCGCTAATTCCCTTGCATCACTTGTACCCGCCAAGAACAAAATCATTTTGATGTCCCCACCGCTTGCCCATCATGATCGTGGTGATGGTCGTGGTCGTGATGGTGATCATGATCGTGGTCGTGATGGTGATGATGGTGAGCATGTCCATGCTCCTCGACATGTTTACGATAGTTTTCCAAATCACGCGCCCCGCTTGATTTGCCTTCACTGGCTTCAATTACTCGTTCTTGCAGAATGTTCTGTAAGGTTGGATGGTATCCAAAATACTTTGCCAATATGAATTCTCGATCATGATATTGCTCTTGATAGCCTTTCAGCATATCCTCCATTCTTTCCATCAACACCCCAGTGAAGAGGAAATATGGCAGCATCACAATTTTTTTTGCCCCTAATCGGATGCATCGTTCAATACCTTCATCCACGTGAGGGTCCGTTACACCCATGAAGGCTGTTTCGACCCATTTAACGCTTAATTTTTCCCATAATAATCGTGAAATTTTATATATATCACTATTGGCATCAGCATCACTGCCACCTCGGCCAATTAGCAATATCGCTGTCTCAGAATGTTCAGAGGTCGTATCGAATCCCGCTTCCTCAAGACGGTCTGTCAGGATCGTCAATACATCATGGTGGACCCCGATCGTTTGGCCGTATGTGAATTTCACTTCTGGATACTTGGTTTTCCCATCCTCTATTTCAGCTGGGATATGTAATTTCGAATGTCCTGCATGCAACAAAATGATTGGTATGACGATAACTTCAGTAGCCCCTCGTTTTACACAATTATCGATTCCTTTGGATATATTCGGTGCCGCAAATTCCAAGAAGCACGTTTCCACTAGGAAACTCCCTTCCATTGCCGGAATCATATTTTCAATAAAATGACGGACTTCTTCATTTCCCGAAGCCAACCGGCTTCCGTGTCCTACGAACAAAACTGCTTTCATTTACTTTCCCCCTCTTGATTAGTCTTCACAAGGCGCAGGCTCTATGTTTATTTTGGGAGCGATGTCCTGATAAGAAAAATTCTGTATCTTTTTCGAACGTTTGAAGTATTTAAAAAGCCGCTCATTAGGATGGGCATTTTGCTTATACTCGCCGACAATGTCCGTGATCAGTTCTACAAGCTGTTCCGGTTCAATGCCTTCCGCTACCGGCTGACCCGGATGGGCCGTTCTTCCAACCGGTTTAGCTCCAAGAAATAAGTCGAACTTCCCTTTTCGGAAGACAATCCCGATATCATCCATCACAGCACTATAACAAGCCATCCCACACCCATTAAAACCGATGTTCAGTTCCTTGGGCATGCTCATTCCGCCAAGCACCCGGTGTATTTCGTCCGCATAAGGAATGGATTCCGCTTTTTCACCATCACAGAAATCACAGGCTTTTAATGTCAGTACATCCCCAATCGGCGACAAAAGAAAGTTTGCTGATTGCAATTTCCCCGTAATGACTTCCGGATCCATTGTCGGGATCTTTAAGACGATTTTATGATTTGGCGTATATTCCATCGTTCCCTTTTCCCCGACAACTTCCGCAAGTGTCATCATTTGTTTGGGAGTGAATTGTTTATTCGCCACACCTGGACTAACGGCAAGTTCGAACACCGACTCCATTTTTTGCTGAACAACCGGCTTAATGGATTGCTGAACGGCTTGACCCTTGACTCTGGACAGGGCTTCCATTGCCATTTCAAAGGAAGCTTGCTTCTTTTCAGGTGCTTTTGTAAGTAAGCCAACTCCTCCAACGGACTCGGGTAAGGCTTCTTGATCTAATGCCCACGGTTCCGCTTCTTTTTGCAGTCGCTGATGCGGCTTCAAAGTTTGCTTTTCCGAATTCAACGTATATTTTCTTTGATAGCCTCTCGGTGTGATGATTTTGTCGTCATATAAAAAGGTGGATGAATTACCGATAATGACGGTGGTCAACATTCCAATATCGTGATTCAACATATCCTGCAAATTGGTAATGACAATATCCTGCCTATCGCGATAAGCACTTTTCACCAACCCGACAGGTGTATCCGGCGAGCGGTAGCGGAGGAGAATTTTCTGTGTTTCAACAATTTGCCGGGTCCGCCTGCCGCTGCGCGGATTATACAGTGCAATGACAAAGTCTGCCATTGCAGCTGCTTCAACCCTTTTAGCGATCAGTTCCCAAGGAGTTAAATGATCACTGAGGCTGATCGTACACGAATCGTGCATGACGGGCGCCCCAAGTAAAGACGCACATGAGTTGATTGCTGAGATGCCAGGAATGACTTCAATGCCCACTCCAGTTTCTTCTTTCCAGCCTTTTTCAATCAATACTTCATAAACCAACCCTGCCATCCCGTAAACTCCGGCATCCCCACTGGAAATCACCGCCACTTTCTTTCCCAGCTCCGCTTGTTTCACTGCTTCCTGTGCACGTGATACCTCTTCGGTCATCCCCGTACTAATGATCGTTTGATCTGTTAGCAGTCCCTGAATGAGTTCAACATAAGTTTTATAACCAATGATGTAGTCACTTTCTTGAAGGGCTTCGACGGCACGTTTGGTAATGTGTTCAAAATTCCCGGGCCCAAAGCCCACGACGAATAATTTACCGTTTGTACTCATTAAGACATCTCCTTTTACGCTTTGTTCTTTGAAATACCCGTATGAGCAGGAAAATCTGGATTAGGGGTCATTTCCCCGTCTTTGTATTGATAGATCATCTGTGGAACAAACTCACCATCATCGATATTACTGACGATCTGCCGACCGAAATCAGGCGTTTCCACTCGATACCAGTTTCCTTGGGGATAGGCAATCACAACGCAGGCATCCTTACATCTCCCGTTACAGCGTGTCCTCGTTGTATGGATTTTCAGATCCAGTCCTTTTGAAGCAATTTCATCGCGAATCGCTTGGGTTACTTCTTCCCCGCCCTTTTTCATGCAGCTGCTCCCATTACAAATCAACAGATGCGTATTTGTACCCGTCAAGTTCCAAGTAGTCATCTTCTTCCTCCTGAGTTCAGGGAAAAGGCAAAATAAAAAACCTTAACATAAGAGTCAAGGTTTTAAAAAAACTATATGAATGAGGAGCCAAAGGCAAGCATGCCAAATCCTCCCAAAATCGTCATAGTCCTTCTACCTTTCCCTCCGAAAAGTATCATGCAATTTTAAAAGCAGGTTTCCTGGCTTACGCTTCATTTTACTTTGTCCCTTCCCGGCATCATGCCAGTGGCTATCGACAATTCATCAGCGTTTACAGTAGCGGGGGCTGCATCGGATTTTCACCGATTTCCCTATTATCCCTTGCTTATTCACACAAGGGCACTTTTAAAATGAAATATTTGGTTTTATTATACATTTCAAACTAACTTAATCTATCATATAACAACTTTGTCAAAATTCAATAGTTTATTCCGACTGTTTAGAAAAGTTTAAACGTATAAAACCAGTTACAATCCTATCCTCGCAACAAATTTCGGCCCCAAAAAAAAGATAGTGTAGCTGGAATTATTTCTTTATGGTACACTATACGAGAATTTTCTAAATAATTACATAAGTTTCATGGTGTTGAATTTCTCGGAATTCAGCTTAAAAGGGAAGCCGGTGAAAATCCGGAGCGGTCCCGCCACTGTAAAGGGAAGTTCCATTACGTTAACTTTAATCCACTGTCAAATGAGATGGGAAGGATGTAATGGGATGATGAACCAAAGCCAGGAGACCTGCCATGAAGCGTGAAACTGTTTCAGCCTACGAGGATGGGCGTGCGGATCAGGCAAAATGGCCCATGGTTGGTTCATGCTGCAAAATTCCTGTTCATTACGCACTTCTTTCCTTTGAGAGAAGTGCTTTTTAGTTTGGGCGCCGCTTTTCTTCTCAAGATTGATCAGAACAATTAAAAGTGTTGAAAGGAGAAAGAATGAAAAGAACCAATTGGAAAATTATTTATTTTGTCATTTTACTGCTTTTTGTCCCGAAACGGGCATTGGCCATGCATATCATGGAGGGCTTTTTACCCATAGAATGGGCTATATTCTGGTGGGCCGTGACGCTTCCATTTTTAATCTTGGGTTACCGGTCCATTAGGTCCAAAGTAAGGGAAAACCCAGAAACAAAAATGATACTTGGCCTATCGGGCGCATTTGTATTTATATTATCGGCCCTAAAGATTCCTTCTGTTACGGGAAGTTCTTCGCACCCTACCGGAGTTGGTTTAGGTTCCATACTATTCGGACCATTGGCCATGAGTGTGGTCGGCTCCATCGTTCTGTTATTTCAAGCTGTTTTACTGGCACACGGAGGATTGACGACATTAGGGGCCAATGCATTCTCCATGGCCGTTTGCGGACCCTTCATTGCTTACTTTGTCTTCAAGGGCGCAACTAAATTGGGATGGTCTTTTTCACTTGCCGTATTCTTGGCAGCTGCTTTTGGGGATTTGGGCACCTATGTGGTAACTTCCGTTCAACTTGCTCTTGCTTTCCCTTCCGAGGTAGGGGGATTCATGGCCTCTTTCAGTAAATTTGCCGGGATTTTTGCCCTGACCCAAATTCCCTTGGCAATCAGTGAGGGGTTATTGACAGTCGTCGTAATGAATTTCTTGAAAAAATACAATCTAGGCGAATTGAAATTGCTGCGAGTTTTATCTAAGGAGGCCCGTTAAAATGAAAAAAAGTTTACTGCTGCTTTTCCTGGTTGTCATTCTTGCAACCTTACCGTTAATCACCCAACAAGGAACGGAATTTGGCGGTGCCGACGGCGAAGCCGAGGAAGCCATCACTAAGATCCATCCGGAATACAAGCCATGGTTCAACAGTATTTGGGAGCCGCCAGGTGCAGAAACCGAAAGCTTATTATTTGCGCTTCAAGCTGCAATCGGAGCCGGTTTCATTGGATACTTCATTGGTGTGATGAGACAAAGGAATAAGCAAACCAAACAAGAATTGGCCGAAAAATCGAAGCATGTTACTCATTGATAAATATGCCTATTTCAATGGGCTAAAGGATGTACATCCGTTGGAAAAGATGGTTTTTGCACTCTCTCTTTTGCTGTTTTCGTTAACGGTAAGGGATATGGCCGTTTCGCTCATCACTTTTACGGTGATGAGCGCTTTAATCATTTTCGCGGCAAAAATCCCGCTTTCTTATTATCTTAAATTACTTCTATTACCAGGATTTTTTATACTATCAGGAACCATTACCATCCTTTTTTCTTTCACTAGTAAATTCACTTCGATTTCGAATATATGGTGGTCCTGGAAGATCGGGAATTGGCAAATATTCATCAGCAATGACAGCTTTGGTACGGTGGCCAATTTGATCACTGTCGTATTCTGCAGCATCAGCTGTTTATATTTCCTTACCTTAACTACACCCATTACCGTCATCCTATCTGTGCTGCGAAAACTTAAAGTGCCTTCGTTATTGGTCGATTTAATAGAATTGACCTATCGATTCATCTTTATTTTTTTAGATACGGCTTTGGCCATTCACCAATCACAAGCTTCACGGCTGGGGTATGGTTCGTTTAGGAAAGGCATTCGATCTCTCGGATTACTAATTTCATCATTATTTTTAGGAGTATTGCAGCGCTCTGGACAGTTGACGATGGCCATGAACGCAAGAGGCTATCAGGAGAACCTTTCCTATATCGAGGATACTTACACCTATTCCTCACGCAATTGGCTGATCGCGATTGTCATACTAGGAAGCTTAATCCTTATTAATGGATATTTGTAAATTGGAGGCAACCCAACAATGGACGAGCATATTTTTCATTTAGAAGGCCTCACCCATCAATTCGCAGATGGAACCTTCGCTTTAAAAGGACTTTCGCTAACGATCCAACAAGGTAAAAAAATTGCATTATTAGGCAATAATGGTGCTGGCAAATCGACTTTATTCCTCCATTTAAATGGTCTATTACAACCTACTGCAGGAAAGATCAGATTTAAGGGCAAGAAAATGAAATATGACCGGAAAGCATTATTATCATTACGAAAGCAAGTCGGTATCGTTTTTCAAGATCCCGACTCTCAGCTCTTTTCCGCTAATGTACAACAGGATATATCGTTTGGACCAATGAATTTAGGATGGGATAGAATTACAGTCCAGGAGAAAGTAAATTGGGCAATGGCTGAAACGGAAGTAACCGAACTAAAAGATAGACCTACCCATTTTTTGAGCCTTGGGCAAAAAAAACGGGTCGCCATCGCAGGGGTACTTGCCATGGAGCCCGATGTCTGGCTACTGGACGAGCCTACCGCTGGATTGGATCCTTATTTCTCAAGACAGATCATGAATCTGCTGGACAGTATCCACCACCCTGATAAAACGATAATCCTCTCAACTCATGATGTTAATTTTGCTTACCAATGGGCAGATGAAATCGTGGTCATGAACGATGGTAAGGTCATATACCAAGGGGACCCTGTTTCCGTTTTCCATGATGAAGACGTTTTGCTGCAGGCACATCTGGAGAAACCGTGGGTTTTTGAAATGTTTCAAGCCCTTCTTCAATCAAGGAATCTTGCAGAAAGGGACCTTTTCCCAAGAACGAAGGAAGAATTGCTTCAAAACTTGGAAACAGAAAAAATTTATTAATTAAGATCCCCTAGCTTCTGTTTCACCTTTCCAGAAGCTAGGGGACCCGATATATCTTTAAAATATTCAGCGATAATCCTTGTTCAAAAGCAAAAACCTCAGTATTACTTTTCTTCCTTTTCTTTTTTAATCTCAATATCCCTTCCGTTTACATCATCAATGACTGCCTTTATCTCGCCTTCCGCATAAGTATCCGAGACTTGTTCGTGGGTTTGAGCCAGTCCAGAAGATAAAGAATCTTCCCGTTTATAATCGCTGACATCATATATTCTCCCGGCAACTTCTGAAGATTCATTTTTTGATTGCTTCCTATCCATTTGTTTCACTCCTAGTTTTTAAATTATCATTGCAGTATTAAAGACAAAGGTATTTTGTGTAAAAAACGAAGCAATATTCAATAATGATGAAAAAAGGGGGAAAAGACGAAAAAAGCTTACAAGTAATATCCCCTTTCAAGGACTTACTTGTAAGCTTAATGAGAACTTAGGCTTCCTTTTTCACATCCACATTATCGGATGGGTCACCCCAACATTCCACATTCTTCAAACCTTTAATATTGTTCACATGGAAAACTGGATTTTTCCCACTTTTCTTTTGCTTTTGATAATCCGCCAGTGCAGCAAAAGCAATTTTCCCTAGTAATGCTATGGCAATCAGGTTGATAATGGCCATAAGGGCCATAAGCAAGTCAGCCAGTCCCCAAACAAAATCCAGTGAAGCAAGCGAACCGAATATCACCATTCCTACGACTGCGACACGATAGACATTCAGCCAAACCTTATTTTCATTGATGAAGCCGATGTTAGACTCTCCATAATAATAGTTGCCCACAATGGAACTAAAGGCGAATAAAAGTACGATAATGGCAAGGAAAATACCTGCCCAAGATCCCAATGCCGTTCCGAGGGCATTTTGGGTAAGGACGATACCGTCCGTTTCCTTGGATGTATAAAGACCGGAAAACAAAATGATGAAGGCTGTCGAGCTGCAAATGATGAGCGTATCGACAAAAACACCTAGAGACTGAATGAGCCCTTGTTTGACGGGATGACTGACATCAGCCGTCGCACCAGCATTTGGTGCACTACCCATCCCGGCTTCATTTGAAAATAGGCCGCGCTTGATTCCCTGCATCATGGCAGCTCCCAGTACTCCGCCAGCCACTTCTTTTATTCCATCGAATGCACTTTCAAAGATCAAAGCAAAAACACCAGGTAACTCGGTAATGTTCATGATGATGATAATCAACGCCACTATTACATAGGCTCCTGCCATGATCGGAACGATGACTTCAGAGACTTTTGCAACCATTTTGATCCCGCCAAAAATGATGACAGCCGTTACCATAGCCAAGATGATTGCCGTAACCCACTTTTCAATCCCAAACGATTCATTGAATGCGCTTGTAATCGTATTGGCTTGTACCGAGTTGAAAGCCAATCCAAATGTAAGCGAAATCAACACGGCGAAAGTGATTCCCATCCAACGGGCATTCAATGCCTTTTCCATATAATAAGCAGGACCGCCGCGGAATGCATCCCCATCCTTGACTTTATAGATTTGAGCAAGTGTACTTTCAATGAATGCGGAAGCAGATCCGATCAATGCTATTAACCACATCCAGAAAACGGCTCCAGGTCCGCCCGTCGTGATCGCGATGGCAACACCTGCAAGGTTACCCGTTCCTACCCGCGATGCCGTGCTTATGCAAAATGCCTGAAAGGATGTTACACCTTTTTTATCCGCAGTGGCCCCTTCTCCCAAAAGCCTGAACATTTCCCCTACCATTCTGAATTGGACAAACTTCGTGCGGATGCTAAAATAAAGACCCAATCCAACCAACATGATGATCAATATGGAAGACCATAACACACCATTAGCCTCACTAATAAATTTTTCTAAGAATTCCATTAAAACAAACCCCTCTACTTAACTCTGATTATTATTATAAAAACATATACAACTATAATTTATTTCCCCGTGCATCGAGAAGATAAACAAAAGAAGCCCGTAAAAAAAAGGAAATTCCACAATGAATCTCCAATACAATAATATATTATATCCTAACACTCCATTTTTTTCATTCATGAATTGGTGGAATCAATCGAAAAATATAATATATCAGTATCATTTCCTATAGATAATAATCATACTTCCTCACTTCATTTAACATCATTCCCAACGGAAGTTATTTTCTATTTATATTACCATCATTATAAAAATACTAAGCGGGTACTGTTTAAATTGAAAAACAAAAAAGATTTTGCTGTGCCTATTGTAAAATCAGTAGGCAGAGACTAATAAAAAAAGGAGCATTTCAGCTCCCAAATTCCAAACAAAAAGAGAGACTTAAACAGCCTCCCTATACTCAGCAGTTTTTAAACTACCTCCTTCAGGACATTAAATACATTTGCCTTACTTGGAGCTATTATGTATCTCCTTCATAAGCTCAGCATTTTACCATTTACATCCTCAGCCATTAATACAGCCTGAGATACTGTCTCACCATCTTAAAGCAATTCTCTAGATCAGGAAAGCTCACAGATAAACTCCCCCCTCTTGCTCAACGACAGCATAATATTTGAAGATTTGGTCAAATAAATGAAGTAAATGAAATGTATATTTACTTACCAAGTAGTGATTTAATGATTATCGTGTTGTCACATCACAAGCCCGCCATCTACAAATAAAGTTTGCCCTGTCATAAACTGACTCCAATCTGATGCCAGGAACAACACGGGTCCTGCTACATCTTCTGGTGCTGCAATTCTGCGGAGTGGAGTTTGGGAGATGATGAGGTCCTTCAACTCTTCTTTTGTATCCTTGCTTGTATCCGTTGGATAGACAAGCCCCGGAGCCACACAATTGACCCTGATTCCAAAAGCTCCGAGCTCTGCAGCTAAATTACGGCTGTACCCCATAAGTCCACTTTTTGCTGTCGTATATTCATGGTAAGGTACAATCGGCCTTTGAACTAAATTGCTGATCATATTGATGATGCTGCCATTGCTCTGTTTTTTCATAATGGGTAAGACTGCCTGACACATATAATGTGTCGAGCGTAAAGCCCCATCAATTTGCGCCTGATAATCTTCCCATGTTAGCTCCCATGACATTTTTCGATTGTCAGCATCAAAAATGTAAGACTTGAAGGCATTATTCACGAGAACATCAATTTTCCCCGCTTCCAAAACTTGTTCGATCATCTGTTTGACGGACGATTCAGATGTGACATCTCCCTGTATAGCCCATCCTTCACCGCCCAGTTTAGTACAATCCACGGCAACCTGTTCAGCGGCCTCGTGATTTTGCAGGTAGTTGATGATAACCAGTGCCCCTTCTCTCGCAAAGGCACGGGCAATACTAGCTCCTATTCCTCGGCTAGCCCCCGTCACCAGTACTACTTTCCCCTGAAATTTTTTCATTTTTTCTCCTCCGTTTTGTTAGGAAGAAGATCGTCACGCACAGCCTCTTTCATATCGATGCTATTTTTAATTAGTCCTAATTGCTGGTACGTATCTGCCCCTTTTTGTAAAACCGATGTATCAAGTACCCCTAGCCCCTTACTATCAGTCCCCTCAGAGGAAACACTCGAAATATTTCTCAAATTAATAATTTTCAAGTTTTGTTGTTCATCTTTTCCATCAATGGCATATTCAGATGCTAGTGTAGCGGCCTCCTCTGGATTTTTGATCATCCACTGTGCACTGCTGCTATAAGCCTCCAAAAATTCTTTCAGAACGCCCTTCTTTTCATCATACGTCTTTTCTGTGACAACAAATACATCGCTAGGCACATTCAAATAATCTTTTACTTCCATGACATTTACTTCATCCAATCCTTTTTGTTTAGCGACTGCTAATCCAGTATCCGTTGCAGCTGTAGCATCCACCTTTCCCTGCATCAAAGGAGCAAAATTCAACAATCCCGTCTCCACGATTTTTACATCGTTTTCCGAAAGTCCGGCCTGATGCAGAAGAACCAATAAATTTTGACGCGTCCCGCTTGTTAAACTATATACACCAATTGTTTTCCCTTTAAGATCCTGTGGCTTATTTATTTTTTTGTCTTTAAGAGATACAATGTTAAATACATTTTGTGGATAGATATTATAAATCACCTTCAGCTTTTCCCCTTTGTCTAATGCAAAGAAAAGAGAGCCGGGATCTGTAAACGCAATGTCAGCTTGTCCAGAAACAATATTTTTAATGGCATCCCCGCCACCTTCTCCTGGAATAACCGAAACGTCCAATCCTTTATCCTTGAAAAAGTGTTTTTTCTCATCCACCAATAAATTCGTTTGCTCAGTTATCGGCTTACTCCAATTCGCTACTCTGACCGGCTGTATTTTCTCTGAGCCTGATTCCTTGGTTGTCTCTTCCTTCGCTCCACAAGCGCTTGTAATTATTGCTATCATTAATAATAAACCCATTAGCATAATTTTTGATTTCATTTTTTCTCCGTCTCCTTTATAAATCGTTTGATCCATTTCTTTTCCATAAGTTGCACTGCCTGATATAGAACCATTCCCATGGCTGTTAACAATATCAAGGTCGCGAACATCAATGGTGTATCCATCATTCCCTGTGAAGCGATGATCACCGCTCCTAATCCGTCACTTCCGCCGATAAACTCTCCAACAACCGCTCCTACTATTGCCAAAACGACCGCTACGCGAAGCCCTGCTATAATCCCAGGCATCCCGGCAGGTATCTTTAAATGGATCAAGGTTTGCCAGCGTGATGCACCCAGCATTTTGAACAGTTCCTGCTTCTGCTTATCCGTATACTTTATGGCCATCACCGTATTCTCCAATAATGGGAAAAAACAGATCAGTGCCGTAATCACCACTTTAGAGGTCATTCCAAATCCAAACCAAAGGATAAAAAGTGGGGCTAAAGCAAGCTTCGGAACGGCTTGACTGGCAATAATGTAAGGAAACAAGAGCTTCCGTAAAAAAGGCACCTCGCCCAAAATAATGCCTGCCACAAACCCGAATACCCCTCCAAAAAACAGTCCCAGCAACACCTCTGATGTGGTTCGGATAATATGCGGGGTAAAGTATCCGTCGATTATGCCTTCAAAAAGAGTATGGAAAATCACAATAGGTGTCGGCAGGACAAGCTCTGACATGGACCTTGCTGCTAGATCCCATAAAAATAGCAAAAGCATTAAAAGGATTACTGAGTATATAGGAAATCGTTTCATATCCGTGCTCCCCCCATAACCTGGTGGATCTTGAGGCAAAGTTCATTAAAATACGAGCTGTACCTCATTTCTACCGTTCGCGGCTTTGCAAGATCGACAGCTGTATCATAGACAATGCTTCCTTGATCCATTACCGCTATCTTGTCTGAGAGATAAACAGCTTCTGAAATATCATGTGTTATAAAAAGGACTGTCGTATTTTGCTGTTTGCATATCTTTAAAAGGTCGTCCTGTAATTCTTCTCTTGTAATCGCGTCCAATGCAGCAAATGGTTCGTCCAAGAACATCATGGACGGCTGTTCAACAAGTGCCCTTGCAATGGCTACACGACTCTGCTGACCTCCTGATAATTGTGCCGGGAAACTTTGAAGATAGTCTGCTAACCCAACAGTGTCCAATAACTTCATCGCATACTCTATATCCTTTACCGTCACTTTCCCCCTAAGGGAAACGGGCAACAGAACGTTATCCATTACAGTTTTCCACTCTAATAGGGTTGGGGATTGAAAGACAAATCCGGCTTCAGGGGACGGCTTGTTTACGATGTTTCCATTCAGGGAAATAATTCCAGCATCTACCTGCAGTAAGCCTGCTGCCAGCTTTAATAACGTCGTTTTCCCGCACCCACTCTCCCCTAGCAAACAATGAAACTCCCCTTTTTCTATTTCCCAGCTTACACGATTGATAACTGACCTTTTGCCCTGATAGCTGTATGTCACATCTTTAACTGTCAAAAAACCCATTCCACTACCTCCTAATCAACATAAGGGGCAAATCTTTCACTGTACACTACAGCAGAGGACTCTATATCTACCATGTTGATCAAATCTAGTAAATTAAAGCGGCCATCATGATGCCATCCCGCTTCAGGAGACGTCATACTGCCCAAAGCCGTTAACCTCGTTACACCAATCCCCCCTAATAACTCGGCCCAATGAAAAAGTTCTCCTGGGCTTGCAGCTATACCAACGGTTTGGAGGAAAGCACGGTGAGGCTCAATGGAAGGAATCAGGTCCTCTATTTTTTCAAAGGCAATCACTTTTATTACTCGATTCAAACTACTTGGAGTGAAGGAAATGCCCTTTTCTTCATATACGACGGTCCAATCATGTGCTGCATTTCCCAATACCTCTTTTTGGGAATCATAAAAAACACTCATCTCTTCTCTTTGACGCCACGATGCCAGTGCTGCAGACTCTTCCATTGAAAGACTCCGCCGAGGATACCTTTTTTCCATGTTTTCAAGTTCATGTGCCAGATATCTCGCAAATTCTTTTGGCGAAACAATGCCGCCATGTTGGACATAAAAAATATGGGGAGAGTAGCAGCCTTGCTGATCATAACGGATGACATCAATTGCCGCTTGACGTGCCGTTTCAAAAGCTTTTTGTGAATCCAGGCTTAAACGAGAGATCAACCCAAAACTGATTTTATGCCCATATGCCAAAAATCGGGTGGTTATTGGCGTTCGGCTTTGAAGAGACTGAAGCGAAGCGTTGCCGCCGTACCCTACTACAACGTCACTTTGTTCCAATATGCATGCTTCCCGCTCTTCATCGCCCCCTTTCCACCAAACAATGGCAAAGCAATCCGCTAATTTAGGTTCAATTTCCACTAACAAACGGGCAAACAAGCCCGCAAACAGAGGCTCCGCGCTTGAGACCTTCCCAATGTTTCCTGACTTGGTAAGCAAGGCGGAGATGAAGCTCCACAAAGGAAGACCAGGGACATTCCCCGACCAAATATGGGTGATTAGATTTGGCCCGACTGCCTTAGAGTACCCTCCTTTGATTCGAGGTTGAAAGTCATCAAGCAAGAGGGGATTTCCAAAATCTTCGACAACAAAGCGTTGGAGTTCATGTTTGCGGAACTTTTTCAAATAGACAGTAAGACCAAGACGAACTATTTCCTCATCGTACCCTGTAATAATCGGCAAGAGCTGTTCAGCCTTTTGACGGTACGGTGAACGACGATCCAGCAATCTCTCAATCGCTTTGTCAATAATGTCCATGATTTCCACCGTCGTAAATGCCTTTAATGTCTCAACACTCGCCCTTTTAACTTTTTCTATAACCTTATTCATCTGTTCTATCGTAAGAAGGGGAATCTCCACTTCCACTTCTTCATACTTTCTCTTAAATACTAAAATCCTTTTTGTGAAATCTTCATCCCCTATATCCGGTATATATCCTGCAATCTCTCTCATTCCGAAACGCCCTTTGCAGCTTTTAAAAACTCATCCACTGCTATGGAACAACCTTTTGCTTCTGTTCCCTGCACTCTCCCTAATAAAAGAAAACCACCATCCACCTCGACCCCTAAATCTTCTGTTAGGATGGTAGTGACCGAATTAAAATTAGCTAAGTCACAATGAACAAGTACTCCCCGCTCGCCCTTTTGGACCTCTTCCCCACTTAAAGGATTAATCACTCTAGTCCTTATCCAATGCGGTCCCGATTTCACAGGAGGAACAGTCTCGTTACCATCATCATAAAATTGCGTGCTTAGCTCTGTCATCCCATACATATTGATACACTCAGACCGGTCTACACCTAAGTGAGTGGAAAGCATACGATAGAATTCATCCATACCCAATTCCTTTGATTGATTTTTATATCCTCCCGTATCAAGGATTTTACTTCCCTTTGGTAAACTAAAGGTCTTTCCCATTCGTTCTAATTCTTCGATCATATGTACGAAACTAAAACTCGCGCCTACAAGGGCATAAGGCTCCCCAGTTTTTTCCGCATGCTCAAGGTCCTCCAGCAGGCGGTCCATATCAATTCCACTTTCATTTAATAGATAGTGACTATCCTTCGTACCGAATTCACGCATTCCAAGACCCAAGTAGCGAGCTAATGAGGAGTTAGGCATTTCTATTTCGGTTGGAAAAAGAATCCCCATGCAGATTTTCTCCGTTTCCTTCATAAATCTTTTCCTAAAATTTAAAATCATGGACTCATCAAACACTTCCAAAGTGGGATGATAATGTTTGCCCTTAATTCCTTTTGTAGTTCCGCTCGTCATGAAAACCGCCTCTGTTTCAGAGGGATCTATGGAGCTTAGCGTGACCTCTTTAAAAGCATTAATCGGAACGGCCGGAATATCCCTCCATGTCTTGACTACCCTTGGTGTCTTTCCTTTTTGAAAACAAAAGGTTCGATAGGGAAGATTATGATGGTATTGATAAGAAAATAATTGTAAGGCCTGTTCATTGAATGCCTCGTCTGATGTACCTTCATTCTGCATAAAGCGAACAATATTATTGGTTATGACTTGCTGTTGATTCATCTCGAATCCATCCTTTCATAGAAAATAAAAAAGCACTTTGCGTAAGCAAAGTGCATAGTGGTCCTCTAGTCACAATCCCTACGCTGGCATTACCCAACAGGTTCAAACGGTCTACAACAGTTAGTCATACTCTCAGCCTGATTCCACAGACTCCCGTAACATTAAATTTTATTCAAGTCTATTCCTTCTGCCTAAAAAATGCAACTCCATTTTAAACTATCGTTAAAGACACTAAATCATAGATTCATATTTCATTAAAAGGAGTGAACACTATCATCACCATCGATTTTCTCAATTTTTCATTTTATATGAAGGCATATAATTCTATAAATAATGACATATAAAAGAAATACCATTCCAAACTCTAAAGTAAAAGCTATGTGCTTGTCTGCTGGATATAAATTAAGGTGAAAAACAAAAAAGTCACAGCTACTTTTGGATTGAATATGTTTGCTAGAAATCCTTCTTTAGTATAATTATTATCGATGACCATCAGCTTTTCCGTGAAGGCGTAAAGCACATATGCTTTTTTTATTGACGCTAACGGGGTAGCGAAAATGAGATTTGGGGGTAAAAAAAAGTGAGACTGACCAGCTAAAGGGAAAAATAAAGGCTATCAGGAAGAAGATTCCCCACAGCCTTTACCTATTATTTCGTAAAAATTTCAATAAGTTCGTTAACCCCTAAATAGACGAACATCATGAGACAAGCTGTTAAAACCAAATTAGGAACCGCTTTGTTCCTAAACTCTTTATCTACCTTTTTCGAATTTAATAATAAAATCAGGGAGATCGCCAGAAATGGCATAAATAATGCTCCTAAAGCTCCATATATGATGATTAACTCGACGGGTTTCCCGAAATAAAACAAAATCATCGGAGGGAATGTCAGCCAGGCTAGATAGGCACGATAAGCAGGTTCCGTTTCTGAAACAGCCTGTTTTCCTGGAGCCTTTTTCTTGCGTATCGTTTTGACAAAGTCAGCAAAAAGATACGGAACCCCATTCCAAACTCCAAGTAAGGAAGAGAAAGCTGCAGACCAAAATGCAATTAAGAATAACCAACGCATAGGTGTGCCAAACTCCGCCCCAAGCATTTCGGCAAGTTGGATAAGCCCTTGATCATCACGGATGCTGACACCTGTACCCGCAAGAAATTGAGCACCGATTATCAATGCAGCCAATGTAAAAATAGCTGTTAATGTATAGGCAACCTTGGTATCTGTTCTCATCATGGAAATCCAACCTTTTCCACTCCAGCTTTTTTCACTTAACCAATAACCATAGGAAGCCATAGTGATTGTTCCACCAACTCCACCAATCAAGCCTAGCATTAAAATGAATGAGCCTTCTGGAACTCTAGGAACGAATCCGATTGCGAAATCTCCTAAGCTAGGTAGGAAAAGAATCGCAGTACCGATAATCGTTACAAACATAACACCTATTAAAACTGTCATTACACGTTCAAACAGCAGATAACGGCCTGTCCAAACGAGACCGAAGCCTAGAATCGAATGGACGATAGCCCAAGCCCAAAGCGGCATGATTGGAAACATGGCGTGCATGGCCAATGCTGAAGTCGATGCTGCAGCTGCTCCATAGATAAATCCCCAAATGACTGAGTAGATACCAAAATAACCTGTTGCCCATTTCCCTAATGAATGCCAGCCATCAATCATGGTTTGTCCAGTTGCCAAATACCAGCGTCCTACACCTTCATTTAAAAAGTATTTCAAAATTGCACCGACAATAATGGCCCATACAAAGGTCATTCCAAAAGACGTTCCAATAACGATAGATGTTATCAAATCGGCAGTTCCCACACCTGTGGCAGCGACAACTATACCTGGTCCAACCTGTCTTAATTTTTCCCCCATCGTAGCTGGTGGAATTTTGAGCTGTGGCTTATTAAGTTCTGTCTCCATGTAATGCCTCCTCAGATCGTAAATGTCCAAAATATATTTATTTAATGTAGTTCATTCATTTAGAATCGTCTTAGGCTAATTCTAATAAAATAGCCATGCCCTGACCTCCGCCAATACATAGAGTCGCTATCCCGTATCTTTCTTGTCGTTTTTGCATTTCATGAATTAATTTCGTTATGATTATCGCTCCAGTTGCCCCTAATGGATGACCTAATGCGATAGCCCCACCATTGACATTGATTTTATCAGGATCTAGCTTCGCTTCACGTATCACGGCAAGTGATTGCGAAGCGAAAGCCTCATTCAATTCAAACAGCCCAATATCCTCAACCTTCAGACCAGTTTTTTTCAAAAGTTTTTCGATTGCGGGAACTGGACCGATTCCCATATATCGTGGATCGACACCGGCTGTAGACCAGTTAATGATTTTGGCAATAGGTTTGACACCTATGTTGGAAGCCTTTTCTCGAGTCATTAAGACTAAGGAACTCGCTCCATCATTTCGGCCACAGGCATTACCCGCTGTGACAGTTCCATCCTTTTTAAAGACTGGTTTCAATTGGGTTAATTTTTCTAAGGTTGTGTCCCTTGGGTGCTCGTCTATTTGGAAAATCGATGTGTTTTTTCTAGTTTTTATTTCAATCGGAACAATTTGCGATTGAAAGGATTCAGACTCAATTGCTAATTTTGCCCGATTCTGGCTTTCCAAAGCAAATGCATCCTGATCCTCACGGGAAATATTATATTTTTCCGCAACGTTTTCAGCTGTAATCCCCATACCTAAGTCTTTTCCAAAAACTTCGATTGGCTGCTGGCCATTTTCAAGATTAGAATCAACAAGGTAAGGATTTCCTTCTCCATATCGTGAATTTCTTAAATAAATGGGGGCCCTACTCATATTTTCCGCTCCGCCGGCAACAACAATATCATCCGGATTAAATGCTAAGTGCTGAACCCCCGATACAACAGCCTGAATGCCTGAAGCACATAGTCGGTTTACTGTGAAAGCAGAGGCCTCATGGGGAATACCAGCTCTTAATGCAGCAACACGTGCTAGATTAGATGATTCAGTGGACTGCCGTACCTCACCAAAAATCACTTCATTTATCTGCTCAGGTTCTAGCCCAGCACGCTCAATCGCATCTTTAATGGTTGTTGCAGCTAGATTTCCAGCCGGCACCTCTTTTAATCGTCCGCCAACTCTACCAATGGCTGTACGGTTTGCGCTAACAATTACAAATTCATGATCCATTATAATACCTCCGGATTGTTAATTCATTCGACTGAATACGCTTTCAAACTTGGTGAAATTATAAAATTTGCAGGTGTGATTTCTTTTAATTTCTCTATCGTACACCCCTTGTCCAACTCTTCTAAAATCATTTCATTATCTTTAAATCGAAAAACTGCATATTCAGATATTAATGTCGATACAACACCTTGGGCTGTTAGTGGAATATCGCAGTGATTGACAATTTTCGGATTGCCCTCTTTGGTGCAATGCTGAGTTGCAATGATGACTTCCTTTGCACCCACGACTAAATCCATTGCTCCACCAACTCCTAAAATATCCTTTCCCGGTACAGCCCAGTTTGCTAAATCTCCTGTTTCACTGACTTGAAGGGCTCCTAAAACGACTGTATCAATATGTCCGCCGCGAATCATCGCAAATGATTCGGAGGATGAAAAATAAGCAGCACCTTTTTGTGCGGTAACCGGTAATTTCCCGGCATTTATGATTTCAGGGTCTTCCTTCCCTTTCTCTGGCGAAGGACCTACTCCAAGGAGCCCATTCTCCGTATGAAGGTACACGGATTTGTTTTCGGGTATATAGTTAGCAACCATGGTCGGAATGCCGATCCCTAAATTGACGATTGTTCCCTCTTTTATTTCCATAGCAACCCTTTTGGCTATCATTTCTTTAATAGTAAGTGTCGACATCTTCGGTCAATTTCTCCTTTCCACTATAAAATCCACGAACAAATGAGGCGTTATGATTTCCTCGGGAGATATCTTGCCCATTTCAACAATCTCCTCCACTTCAACTATAGTTATTTTTGCTGCACTAGCCATATCAGGGTTAAAGTTCCGAGCTGTTTTTGAATAGATTAAATTACCCAACCTATCTGCTTTTTTAGCCTTCACTAAAGCCACATCAGCAAATAACGGTAACTCTAAAACATATTCTTTTCCATTAATTACGCGTGATTCTTTATTTTCTCCTATAAGTGTCCCCGCTGACGTGCGAGTATAAAATCCACCTATACCTGCACCTGCTGCTCGTAACCTTTCTCCTAATGTCCCTTGCGGAACCAGCTCCACTTCCAACATACCTTGCTTGACGTAATGGACGGCATCCATATTACTCGTAAAATATGAACCTATCCCTTTTTTTATTTTATTTTGGAGTAGAATCTTACCTAGACCTTTTCCTCCGGGTTCCCCTAGGTTATTGCTAATGATTGTTAAATCGGAAACTGGATGTTCAGCCATTGCTTCCACCAAGTTAAGAGGGCATCCTACCAACCCAAAACCTCCTACAGCGACGGTGTCTCCATCTTTTATATACGAAACAGCTTCTGATGCAGTAATGATTTTATTCAACGTAGCTTAAGCCTCCTCTTCCACGTAATGTAATCCCTTACATATTCTTTGAAAAAAATTAAAAATAAGAGTTGTATAATTGCGATCATAAGTGTACACTATACGTACATATTGTACATATAGTGTACCTTGGGATAATCATAATTATCTTTTGTTAAGAAGTCAACCTAATTGTTTGTTTTTTCTAACAATTAGGCTGATAATTCACTATAAATTTTCATTATTTTTAGGAGGAAGTTCGAGATGAATAATGAAACGGAACAATCATCTTATTTCGTCCAATCAGTCGCAAAAGGATTTGAAGTGTTAAAAGCTTTTGATTCAAGTTCTGCCAGTCTTTCGCTTCGGGAACTTGCAGAGCGGACAGGCATTAATAAAGCGACAGTTAGACGCTTTGCATTAACCCTTGTCGACCTTGGTTATATAAGGTTAATAGAAGACAATAGATTTCAACTCAGCCCTAAGGTTTTGGATTTAGCGGTCCATTATTTACAAACATTGAATTTACCGGATCTTGCTCAACCAATCTTGGAATCTATCTCTGCCACTGTAAAGGAATCAACAAATCTGGCCATTCTGGATGGTGCGGAAGTTGTCTATGTTTCCAGAGTGAATGCAGCTAAAAGGATCGTCGGGGCAAACTTGAAGGTCGGTTCAAGGTTGCCTTATTATGCAACCTCATTAGGAAAAGCACTTGTTGCCTGGTTATCCGAAAACGAAAGGAAAAAAATTTGGGGAATCACCAATATCGAAGCCTTTACCCAAAATACAATCACCACTTATGAAAAATTCGAGGAAGACCTGGCCATGACCAGGGCACGGGGTTATGCGTTAGGTGATGAAGAGCTAGAAGAAGGACTCCGCTCCATTTCAATGCCCATTATCAATTGGCAGGGGGCAACGATAGCCGCAGTAAATGTTTCTACCCAGGTCATCCGAACAGATAAAAAGAAATTATTAGAAATCCACTTGCCAGCCCTTCAAGAAGGAGTTAAAAAATTAAATCATCAAACGGGATCTAAAAGTTAAATCAAAATACACACTTGAAAAAATTGAGGCCACTGAAAAATTTTCGTTTTTTAGTGGTATTTAATTTAGTAGTAAAAAAGACGACTCCAATTTATTTTCATAAAATTGAAGTCGTCTTTTTTATTATTAAGGGTTCTGGTGCGGAAATACCTTTTCGGGAATATATACCTAAGTTTCCTATTCATGTATGAATTATTATGAAATAAAATAATTTGTGTCTATCTTATATTTTTATAGTTTTCTGTAGGTCTCAATGTTGAAATTATGTCTGTTATGATACACTTGTCCTGCCTCTCCTAAATGGTTAGAATACCTTGTGAAAACATCTTTCTTAATTCTTTTTTATCTATTTTTCCAATCGGCGTTAATGGGAACTTATCAAGAAAATAGGCAATTTTAGGAACCATATACTTAGAGGTCCTTTGTTTGCAGAAATCAATTAATTCCTCACTAGTACAGCTCAATCCTTCATGCAATGCTATCACGACACACACTACTTCTCCCCAATCTGGATGGGGAACGCCAATGCATGCGCTTAATGCAACAGAAGGGTGCTGGTTCACCACTCGCTCTACTTCTGAAGAATATACGTTCATCCCGCCTGTAATGATCATATCTTTCTTCCGATCTACAATATAAAGGTAACCGCTTTCATCCCATTTACCAATATCCCCCGTGTAGAACCAGCCATCACGGATGTATTCACGGGTAAGATCCGGTCTTTGATAATATCCAACCATCATGGCTGGGGACTTTATGATGATTTCTCCAAACTCGGTTGGTTTTACATCATTTCCATTCTCATCAATCAGTCGAACTTCGGTAAGAATGCACGGTTTTCCACAGCTTTTCAAAACTTCCGGATTATTATGATAAGCCCATACATGAGCGCTCTTCGATAGTCTTGAAATGACAATATTACATTCTGTCATGCCGTATTGCTGGCGCATGATAGGCCCAAATACTTCAAAAGCTTCTTTAAGGCGCTTCTGTGAAATCGGTGACGCACCATAGAAGATATTGCGCATGGAGCTCATATCATATTCCATCTTCTTGGTCTGATCAAGAAGCCTGTATAACATCGTCGGTACCATGAATGTCGTCGTGATTTCATGTTCCTTTATCGCCTGTATGAATGCTGCAGCGTCGAATGAGCCCATCACATAAACATGGACGCCCGAAACAAAGGATCTCCAAAGTAGTGAACCGGCTGAATGCACAATGGGCGTACTTAGCAATACCCGGTCCCGGTCGTCCAGCGGGTCTTCGATAGCTGCAGAAAGTATCGCGGCGCCGAGTCCTTTCTGGGAATGCATGACGCCTTTGGGTGTACCCGTTGTCCCGCCTGTATAGGACAGAAGGGCAATGTCATCTTCTTCAGCTGTTGGCAAGTCTAAATTATTTATTTCACCAGGCCATTTAAATAGTTCAAACTCCTCCGGATAATTACTATTAAAGCCAGGGAGCCCAATAACATGGACATCCTCCTTCTTCATTTCTTCCAAATACTCTAAGAAGGTGTCAAAGTGTGTCTGTGTAGCAATTATGACCACTTCTGGTTTTGCTTCCTTTAAAATGAATTGTATTTCTCGTTTTCCGAGTTTTTCACTTAATGGCACCAAGGTAGCCCCGCATTGCTGGACGGCCAAACCAAACATCACACTTTCCAAACTGTTTGGAATGATGGTCGCTATGCGGACGCCCCTTCCTGCACCTAAGCGCATTAAATAAGAAGTGATACGTTCTGTTTTCTTCCATAACTCGTCGTAGGTTATCGTTTCTCCGTTTGGCAACAAGGTAATAGCCGGCAGGTCACCGAATCGTTTCATTCCTTTATTCATCAGTGACTGAAATGTCAACTTATGCAGCATGAATTTTTTCCTCCCCCGAAAAAGTTTTCACCCTTTTAATAGTGCTTTGGCAATTGTATTTTTTTGAATCTCTGAGGTTCCGCTCAGAATCCGATACATCCGTGCACTCCTGTACATTTTTTCTACTGGATGCCCTTTTACCAAGCCTTTGGAGCCAAAGATTTGGATGGCCTTGTCAGCCACACGGCTATTTACCTCTGAAGCAAACAGCTTGGCCATGGATGTACCGGCCCGATCCTCTTTTCCTTGATCGATTTTATCAACCACATCATAGACCATGCATTTTGCTGCATAGATTTCCGTCGCCATATCAGCGAGCATATGCTGAATTGCCTGGAAGTCACCGATGGGCCGGCCATACTGGACTCGCGTTTTGGCATGTTCAACAGATAAATCGAGAAGGTGTTGAGCCATTCCGATAAAGCCGGCGGCATGGGAAGCGCGATTTGTGTTTATTCTTTTCAATCCGAGCAGCAACCCTTTTCCTGGTTCTCCGATTATATTGGCGGCAGGCACTCGACATTGATTGAAATTCAATTCGGCATGTATGCGTTCTCCTGATAGGGGAACTTGAATGTCTCCTAGTTCAAACCCTGGATGTTGTGGTGTTTTTTTATCAACTAGGAAAGCAGTGATCCTTTCTTTTTCTCCTTTCCGGGATTCTTTCGCTATGACAATGGCGAAATCAGCATAGGGGGCCGCACTGATAAAATGTTTCTTTCCGCTTAATATATAATCATTTCCGTCTTTAACGGCTGTTGTTTCGATAGCGAATGCATCCGACCCGGCATTTGGTTCTGTAAGGGCAAAGCAGCAGCTCACTTCTCCCGTCACAACGGGCATCACATATTTTTCTATTTGCTCCGGTGTAAAACTTTCCAACATCTGACCAATTCTTAGCGGCCCGCCAATCTCCCCTATAACCTGCCCCCATAAAACCGCTCCGGAACGTGCCAATTCTTCCTTGAACATGCATAATCCTTTTAAGCTTACTTCTTGTCCGCCATATTTTTCAGGGAGGTTAATTCCGTAAAAGCCCAATTCCCTGGATCTTTTCCTTGCCCATTTTATGGCTTCCATCGGAATATCCTCTTCAGCGTTCAAGCCATGCTCCTGTTCATATGGAAGCAATTCATTTTGGATGAAATCCTGCAACTTTGTTTGTAGTACCTCTAATTTCTCTTCCTGGGTCGTTACCATAAGTTTCCCCTTTCGATTTTTATTTTCGTTGAATTTTTTAAGTATTTAAAATGTTATAATATTAATTTTAAATGTAAATAATATTTAAGTAAAATAAGGATATATGATATAAATATAAAAAAAATTGATGTAAATAAAAAAATATTAGTTCCCTATCATCATAGGAAACTAATATTTAAGAGTGGTGTAGAATTCGAGACATTTTATGAACTCCCTGGCAGCTTTTGAAAAATACTGCTTCTTAGAGCAAACGTAACCGAATTCCATTGTATTATTTTCCATCTCCACCAAAGGAATGGCCACAAGCTCCCCGCTTAGGAAATAGGGGTCGCTGTTAACTCCAATATCATAAGAAAAGGCAATCGCTAATCCCTCAGCGACGGTTTTTTTGATGATCTCTGTATTATTTGTGAAAAACAAAATATTCATCTCACCGTAACGATCAAAAAAACCTTTAATGAACGACTTCATTCTTGGTCCATTGTAAATGACCAAATTTTGGTCCATAAGCTCTCGTGGGGTTATGCTTTTACGGTTCACTAAAGGGGAGTTCTTACTGACCATCACAATCACTTTTGCTTCCATCAAAGGTTGGAATTCCAACTCAATTTCTTTTGGTTTAACCTTTGGGATATTCAATAGCCCGATGTCTATTTTACCATTCCGTACTTCTTCGGTTATCTCTTGTCCCCCTTTTTCTTCAATGACAATTTTCACCTCGGGATACTTCTTCTTAAATAAGGCCAAGGATTTAGGCAAAACCGTTAGAAATAAACCTTGTGTTGATGAAAGGCGCAACTCTTTTTCCATCGTATCTGAATGTATTTGGGCACTGTCTCTTATTTCTTCCAATTTGCTTAATACTTCAAGAGCTTTCTGGATGATTTCCTTTCCGTCTTCTGTAGGTATGGTTCCTAACCTTGACCTCTTGAAGATTTTTATACCTAATTCCTTCTCCAAACTCGTAATGGCCATACTGATTCCAGATTGAGAGATATGGAGGCTTTCTGATGCAGTGGAAATCGAGTTAACCTCGGCTACCTTAATGATATATTCCAATTGTTCAATATTCATGGTTTATTCTCCTTCTAGCCTATTACTACTATCATACCTCGAACAGAAAGCCCTTTCAATTTTAGAGAAGTGGAATCAGAATACCTCAAGCTTTTTCCTCAAAAGCAGAATCTAGTTTTATACAATGGTAGATGTTTTTTCGTATTCTGTAGCGGGTTGTGCCTGATTATTTTTAATAGATACGGCAACAATCGTTCCTAATAACGCGATTATCACCAAAAACAGGAAAGCGGCATTATAGGAGTCATTAAACAGACTGATAATCAAACCGAGGGCTAAAGGAGAAACCGCACCTGCAATTTGACCGGCAAAAGTTACGAGTCCGGAGGCAGAGCCCGTTAGTTCCTTTGGTGAGTATTTTATGATGATCGTATAAAGAACCGTTCCAAAGAAAGACAGTGCTACGGAGTTGAGAGTGAGATAAGTGATGATAAGTGCTATAGACGTGGCGTTAGACATTAGAAAGAGAAAAATTGCCGATAATAAAGCGCCTGCAGCGGCAAGATACTTCTCCCGGTTAGCCATATGCTTATCCAGAAGCCACCCGCTTACATTAAACATCAAGAAACCAAAAATATAAGGGATTGCCAATAAACCTCCGGCGGCTATTAAATCCACCCCTTTTTCTTTAACCAAATATATAGGCATCCAAGTGATCAGACCATAGTTGATAATATTTGATATAAACTTGAATGT
Source organism: Peribacillus sp. FW305-BF15 (assembly GCF_058783805.1). Lineage (NCBI taxonomy): Bacteria > Bacillati > Bacillota > Bacilli > Caryophanales > Bacillaceae > Peribacillus > Peribacillus sp. FW305-BF15. Next base: position 55,269 of record NZ_JBYSYV010000017.1, read on the forward strand.
TATGAGTTTCCAAATATTTTCGATTTTAAATAACAGTTTCAGAGCAACCTTTTTTTGTTTCGGTTTGTCTTTTTTAACCTCTTGATTTCCTTGAGGCTTTAGAATGAACCAAATTCCGAAAGAAGCTAATATCCCTAGAATCCCGGAAATGGTAAACATGCCCCGCCAACCGAATGCCACCACCATGGAAGCTGCAAGTGCAGTACCTAATATCCCGCCAATATTTTGGGCAGAAAGGAAAAACGAATTTGCCCTGCCCCGTTCTTCTTCCGGGAAGTTATCTCTTATAGTGGACATACTGGCAGGATAGAAAGGCCCTTCACCTAACCCGAACAGAAAACGGATGAATAATAAAGACATGAATGACCAAGCAAACCCAGTCATTACAGTGAACAAGGACCAACTAAGCAAAGAAACAGTAACCATGACCCTGGCGCCATACTTATCGGTCATCCATCCACCAAGCGGTTGCATGAGTGAGTAGCTAACAAAAAATATACTAATTAAAATACCTGTCTGGGACGTATTGAGATGAAACTCATCTGCAATAGGGATAATCCCGACATTTATGGCAACGCGATCAAAAAAACTTAAAATCATTCCAACAAATAAAAGGCCGCTAATCATTATTTTTCGTTTCTTACTTGCATATAACTGCATTTACCATCACTCCATTTTTTTATATTTTCACAAAACCTCGGTCGCATAGGAAGCGCTTACAGTTCCTTTCGAATTACAAAACTTGTTCTGTAACTATTAGGAGCGTTTTATAAAAAATTAAAAACGAAACAGGATGCCTACAGGATTAATAATACATTCAAACCCACGAGACTGCTAAGTAGACTCGTGGGTAACCGATCCATCCTTGTTTCAGAATATGAAGTGTTTGATTATCACGGAGTTACGATATTAACCTTTGGTTGGAATTGATCCAGCAAAGTCAGGAAATCTTCAAACTGTTTTTTATCACCGGAAATGGCAACTTTACCGGCTGCTTCCATTTTGGATAAATCTTCACGTCCCAGAGCAATCTGATAGAAGGTTATTCTATCTAATGTTAATGCTGCATCAGGGTTGGACGCCATTTTCCCTTTTTTGAAGTTCAATACAGAATTATTCAGATCGATCGTGTAATTGGTTTTCGAATCTGTAAATGTCAAATTGAAAGTCATATTTTTATTTTCCGCTTTCATTCCGTTTAATTTAATGGACAAGAATTTCAGGAAATCATCCATTGGCATATTGAGCAGCGTATCGAGATTCATCATTCCGCCACTTCCCTTTGAGTCTGCCACACCATTCCTTAACTCGTCTGCGCCGGTAAGATAGAAATTACGCCACACAGAAGATTCAGCTGTGTATCCTAATTGCTCATAAGCTTTAGCCAGTAAATTTTTTGCTTCTGTATTTTTCGGGTTGGCCATGACGACATGCTTTAAGACTTGAGCCACCCAGCGATATTCCCCTCTTTTATAATCAAGTTTTGCCTGTTTAATGACCTTCTTTTCCCCACCCATATACTGTACATATTTAGCGCCCGATTCCTCTTGTGGTAATGGATCCAAGTCGGATGGATTACCGTTGAAATATCCTAAATAAAAGTTATACACCGCTTTTACGTTGTGTTTCAATGTTCCGTAATACCCCCGATTGGCCCAGACTTTATCCAACTTTTCAGGAAGCTTTAACTCTTCCGCGATTTCATCAGGTGTAAGTCCTAAATTAGCTAATCGTATGGTTTGGTCATGAATATATTTGTACAAATCACGCTGACTTTCCAACTGCTCCAGAACATCGTCCCTTCCCCATATGGGCCATGTATGGGCTGTAACCATAGCATCTATATCTTCGTTTCCAAACAGATCAACTGTTTCATCAAGTGCTTTCACCCATTTTAGGGTATCTCTGGTTTTAGCTCCCCTTAATGTATAAATATTATGTAACGTGTGTCCGGTGTTTTCCGCTACCACTAAAGTTTTGTAATCATTGATATAATAATGCATTTCAGATGGAGCTTCCGAATCCGGCGTCAATAAAAATTTAAATGTAATTCCGTCTATTTCCACCGTTTGAATATCATCCTTCACTTCCATTGTTGGAGGTAAATAGCTAAAAGTTCCGTTACTTAATCCAGGGCCAATACCAGAAGTAACAAATCCCCTTTCATTTGCGGGTAAGAGATTTCCAAACATATAACCTGCACGGCGAGACATTATATTGCCTAAAAGAATGTTTTCACTTAGCGCTTCATCGTTAAAACCTGCTGGGACAATAATCGGCACCTTAGCTGGATTGTCAGCATATTGAGCAATGCCTTTCATACCACCAAAGTGATCCGCATGACTGTGACTAATAACAATTGCACTTACTGGGGATTTAGGCCGGTGTTCAAAATAAAGCTCCATGGCGGCTTTGGCCGTTTCAATTGTAGAAAGTGTATCCAAAACTATTAATCCTGTTTTTCCTTCCACAATGGTAAGCACTGATAAATCCTGGCCCCGAACTTGATAAACGCCATCCACCACTTTAAATAAGCCTGTTATATTTTGTAATTGTGCCTGCCGCCACAAGCTTGGGTTTACAGTAAAACTTGCCGGCTGATCTTCTTTGATGAATGAATATCGATTACTATCCCAAACCACGTCACCTTTTGAATTTTTAATGGGATTCATATTCAAAGGCGCAATGAAACCTTTATGTGCATTCTTGAAATCTTCTTTATCTGTAAAATTCAACTGTTCATAAAAAGCCTTATTTGCTGAGATTGTTGCATCTGTTGCCGGCATTGGCTCATCTGAAGCAGCATTTGTAACAGAAGAACCTGCCAGTAAAACAAAAACAATGGGAACGGTTACAAATCCTTTAATAAAAGATATTTTGGACATTTCATACCCCTTTCTAAGTAGATATCTTGTATCTATTCCGAATGTTAAAGTATCTTTCTTAGATTTTTTTGAATAATATGAATTTATCTTATAATTAATTTGCCATTAAGTATATTTACTATTTCTAATAGTAACTTCAATTTTATTTATATAAAGGCAATGTTAAATTCTAATGTTGATATTTGACCATAATGAAACCGCCTTGGTGAAAAGGCGGTTCTTTGAGCTATCGTCCCCGTGTTTGTTTTTAATGAGTGTCTTCATCGCTTTTGTTCTCCAAAAATCACCTGGCTGACAATACAAAGTCTTACATATCCGTTAATCATTCATTTTTTGACATTATATCTGGGTCATTTTTTAATGGCTTTTGAAGTGCGTCCACAATGGCTGCGATGATACTTGTTACTAAAATACCCATTAGACATAATGATGTAGGACCCGCTGCATCATCACTACTTGTAACTTTAGCAAGCACCCTTAAGCTTACTATTCCTAACAAAATGAGGAAAATGACTGTAAAAGCACATTTCTTTATAATCTTCAAAGATTTAAGGGATAATTCAGAGAAAGCATTGTTCTTTTCGATGTAGGTTAATAGTTTATATGCTTGATACAACGCAACAGAAAACGCAATACAGAATCCGTATGCACATACTAAAAAGGGGATTAGGAAGTAAGCCGTATCTGGATGTACCCTTGCATCTCTAACGGCTATCTCAGGCAACCAGATACACAAAGCAAGCACTGCAATTCCAGCCAGAAAAATAATTACCTTTAAGAAAGTGGTTGAACCTCGTTTAACATTCATTTAAAACACCTCACCTATTTAATGACAACTTGATTTTAGCATATTATTTATCGTATAACAGTAAATTTATATTGTTTTTATTTACATTATTATTGTTATTGAAATATCCTTTTAATTTTGACAAAAATAAAAAGCACTTCTCATTACAAAGAAATGCTCTTACTTTAAAATGTTAAATTTACAACTTGTTCAACAAAACTGCCCGTTTAGATTTATGTGGTCTTCTGATTCGTTGAAGGGGCGTGTTTGTGAGGTCGTTGAAGGTTTGATGGCAGGCTTTACAGCTGTAACGCTGCTGTTTCACCTCTCCAGCACATGTTTTGATAACGTATTTACCAAATCGCACAACAAAATGGCTGTCGCAATGTGGCCAGACAAGACTAGCTTTATGCTTTTGTACCTGGATTTCATCAATTGCACGAATAGGAGCCGACATCGGTTTCGTTCGAGACTGCAAGAAATATACAAGTTGCTGTTTACCGCTTTCATTTAATTCTTCGGCGAGCTTCTTTATTTCCTTTAACTCCACGCTATATCATCTCCGAACCATCATTATATCTTTTATTATGCCCATTAATCCCTTTGTTTGTCTAACCGAAGACAGAACAACCAAATACAAAATACCCTTCCCGATAGAGAAGAGCTTTTATAATCAATGCTGTATATTCAATTTACCATGACTTTTGCTAGCTGCCGGGGCCACGCCGTTAATCACGAAACTGAAAACGCTGCCAATTGTATGAGTGAACAAAGGCAGCGTCCCATCCTTATTGAAGAAAATCAACAAATTTAGACACCCCTATTTTATTAAAACGCTTGTTTTTCCTGACTAGCCATAAATTTCTTGCCATATTTATTCTGTATATATCCACTTCCCGCAAAAAGCCTTGCTCCAATTCTCTGGCCACTGTCAACCTTGGCAAAATGCTGATTCCAAGTCCGGCTTCAACCGCACTTTTTATCGCTTGTGTACTGCCAATCTCCATGTAGCTTTCAATTTTTTCTAAAACCCCATGCTCCCGTAGCATATTTTCTACGATAAGCCGTGTTCCGGAAATGGATTCACGCCAAATCATCCTTTCATTTCCCAATTCCTCTAGCTGAATTTCTTTTCTGTCTTTCCATGGGTGGTCGGATGGACATACCAAAATCAATTCGTCTTCGGCGAACTTGTCTACAATAAAATCGGTGTTTTCCACAAGTCCTTCCACCAAGGCCAAATCAATGACATCGTTTGAAAGATCCTCCAGAACCCGGGGAGTATTTTTAATCGTCAATGTCACTTTTATTTCTGGCTGTTGTTTTTTGAATCTCCCAAGCAAGCTCGGCAACAAATACTCGCCGATAGTCAAGGAAGCCCCTACTATGAGATTTGCATTGTACTTCCCCGTCGATTGCTGAATCACTTCTTTTGAATGGTTGAAGTCATTTACTATGGCTTTAGCAAAAGGGTATAACAGCTTTCCTGCTTCTGTAACTCTAAGCCTTCCTTCCTCACGGTCGAATAACAAAGTGTTATAATAATTTTCCAGTTGATGGATCTGCCGTGTTACAGCGGGCTGGGATAGGAAGCTTAACCTCGCTGCCTGGCTTATGCTTCCTTCATCCACCACTAAACAAAACATTTTCAGATTTTCCAATTTCAAGAAAACGACCTCCATGTTTTTAGATAGTTTATTAAAATGATAGCATCATTAGGTAAATGGTGAAATGAAAATAGTGAGATACATTCTAAGGGTATTCAATTTTTGGCGGCATTCTAATAAAACGGATAAATCTTCTGGGTATAACGTTTTGTTATACCCGATGATTTTGTTGCAATTTACCCAGCCCTTTTTCTTTGATATGTTAATGATAAGAATTAAACAAAGCATGCAAAGGAAGTGACTGATGTCAATGAAAGGACAATGGAAAACTCTATTCCAATTATTTTGGACCTTTTTTAAAATAGCACCTGTCACATTCGGAGGCGGGTTTGCGATGATCCCTTTAATCGAAAATGAAGTGGTCGAAAAGAGAAAATGGATGAAAAGCGAGGAAGTTACGGATGTTTTTGCTTTATCTCAGTCCGTACCGGGAGCTGTCGCCATTAACTCCGCCACCTTTATCGGCCATCGAATTGCCGGAATGAAGGGGGCAATTGCAGCCATGATCGGTGTTTCATTACCTACCTTTTTAATTGTTCTGCTCCTGGGCATTGTGTATTTTTTCATTCAGGATAATCCGAAGGTTGAATCCGCATTCATATCGATCAGAGCTTCCATAGTAGCCATCATCGCCTATGCGGCTATCAAGATAGGAAAAACCGCAGTTGTAGACAAATCAACTTTCTGTATTTTAATAGCAGGAATTCCCGTCCTCTTCTTTCTTCACCCTGTGATGGTTATATTAGCAGGAGCTCTAGCCGGTATTGTGACCATCTCCATTAAGAGAAAATTAGGTTACGATGTCAAGATGGACAAAAAAGATAGGAAAATAGAAGAAAATGATTTCGAACCTTTCATGGGTGCTGGCATATAGGTAACACAAAATAGGGACTAACTAATTTTTAAGAAAGCATGTGATGGAATGATGGAATTGTGGGAGTTGTTTAGCACCTTCTTTATTATCGGCTTTGTATCTTTCGGAGGCGGATACGCCATGATTCCCGTAATAGAATCGGAAGTCTCACAGCATGGATGGATGACTACGCAGGAATTCACCGATATAATCGCCATTTCCGGGATGTCCCCAGGACCTGTCACCGCCAATAGTGCTATTCTCGTTGGCTATTCGACTGCTGGGTTAGCAGGAGCCATATCATCTGCTCTAGGAATCTTGCTTCCTGCCATTATAATCGTAACCGTTATAGCCACATTTTTCAGCAAATTGAATCATTATCCAGTTGTTCAATCCATGTTTTATGGATTAAGACCGATTGTCACTAGTTTGATCATCTTTGCAGCGATCAGTTTAGCACTTTCCAATCATATGATAGCCGTGAACGTTTCATGGCATACGATAAGCTTATTAATCGTTTTTGGTTTATCGTTATTTGCCCTAATGAAATTACGCTGGCATCCAGCCTATATAATTATTCTTTCCGGTTTAGTAGGTGTTGTCCTCTATTCATGACAGGTGTCTCACACACAACCATCATTAATTTGGACCGGAATTAAGCAAAAAAATTGAAAAGTGCGAGAAAACTTTATTATGTTTATGTATTTACCATACAGAAAACACCCTGCATCCAATGATTCAGGGTGTTTTGTTATTATATTCTCTTTTTAAGAGGTACGTTTCTTCATTTCATCATTTCCCGGCTGAAACCGTGGAAAACCAATCAGGATGGCAATGATGCCACAAAGTCCAATCAGGATTGGGTAATATGAATACGGCAAGATGCTTAACGGAGAAATTTTTGCTACCCCTGCTGCAACAAGCAGTTGTGCTCCATATGGGATCAACCCTTGGATACAACATGCAAAAATGTCAAGGACGCTCGCCGATTTCCGCGGATCAATCCCATATTTTTCAGAAATATTTTTGGCAAGTGGCCCGGCAATGATAATCGAAATCGTGTTATTTGCCGTTGAAAGGTTCGTTAAACCAACAAGCCCCGCAATGCTGAATTCCGCCCCTTTTTTCGATTTGCTATTTCGTGTCACTAGGTGGAGTAAATAGTCAATGCCACCATTATGTTTGATTACAGCTACCATACCTGCAATTAAAATGGCAAGGAAGGAGATTTCATACATTCCCGCCATTCCTTCTCCAACTTTTTGAATGACACCCAACGGTTGATAACTACCATCAGCCAAGCCGATGATTCCGGCAAATACGATTCCGCTGGAAAGGACCAAGAACACATTGACTCCTGCCAATGCAGTGACCAATACGCAAAGATACGGAAGAATCTTCACCCAATCATAAGACTGTTGGGAAATGTCAGCCTGTTCACCCATCGTTAAAATTCCTAGGATGGCACATGTGATGATGGCTGCAGGTAAAACGATGAAAAAATTCACTTTAAACTTATCCTTCATTTTCGTTCCCTGAGTTCGGACAGCAGCGATTGTCGTATCTGAAATGAATGAAAGGTTATCCCCAAACATCGCACCACCAATAACGGCTGCCATTGAAAGGGCAAGTGAAATATCAGTTTGTTCACTAATCCCTACCCCGATAGGTGCCAGGGCAACGATCGTTCCCATGCTTGTCCCCATGGATAGAGAAATAAAACATGCGATGATGAAAATCCCCACCATTAATAGATTTTGGGGGAAAACAGCTAAGGCAAGATTCACGGTTGATTCAACTGCCCCCATGCCATTGGCAACTTCGGCAAAAGCGCCGGCCAAAAGGAAAATGATAACCATTAACATAATATTGGCGTCCCCGGCACCTTTACAGAAGATATCAACCTTTTCATTGAATGTCTCTTTCCGATTCATCGCCAATGCAGCTGCCGATGCAATGGAAATCGCTACAATCACCGGAAATGAATAAAAATCTTTAGTGATGATTCCGGATCCAATAAATAAAATTAAAAATACGACAAATGGGATCAATGCCCATGGATTCCCTTTATTGTTTGCACTCATGATGTACACCTCTTTTTATTTTTCCCGCGACATGTGTCACAGCTCTTATTCTATTAACAGTTTTCGCAAATAACTCCAATTTGAACCTACCTGATTTTCCAGTCATGGAGCTGTAGCAAAAAACTGGCATAAAAAAGACCCCTTCTATTTAACAACAAGAAGAGGTCTTTTAATTTATAAAAAACACCCTCCTTATCTTTCAGGCGAAAATCAGCCTGCTGGATTTGGCACAGCACTCCATTTAAGTCCGCTGCCGAGACATCTTCGGGCCAGTCCCTCCGTCTCTCTTGATAAGAAGATTACATTATATAATTATTTAAAAATTACGATGCCTGCCAGAAAAGTACCACGCTGGAAACTTGCCTGAGTTCGTGACATCGAAAGTCGTTTTGAAAAGCAAATATAACAGTACAGCATTTTGTCTATTTTCGCAAGGGTTTATTTTTAAAGTGTTTCACATGCACTCCTTACTGTTTATAAAGAGATCTAAGTTGATTGGAGCGGGTGAGCGAGACTCCTGGGGGAAAAGCGAGTGCCTGGAGGCGACGTCAAATTGTACAAACCATAAAAAAAATGCAGACAAACTCGATCTTCATCGAGTTGTCTACATTCTGAGAGGCCTAATGAACTCTCAACAAATTTGTTGGATTAGGTTAGGTGTATTATTTTTAGTCGAGTTCACATCAGTCGATACTTCAAATGCTTCCATCTGTTCCGAATCGAATGATTTTAAATACTGTTGCAGATATGCAGGATCATTAATGGAAGGATTCAACCAATCTTTTTCATCTTCTGGTTTTAGGATGACAGGCATGCGGTCATGAATGCTGGTCATTAGCTCATTTGGCACAGTTGTTATAACAGAGCACGAATAGATGCTGATGCCTTCAGGAGATTTCCAGGATTCCCAGAGACCGGCCATTCCAAATGGAGCATGATTCTTCAGTTTTATCCGCATCGGTATTTTTCTTTCTGGTGTCTTCTTCCATTCATAAAAAGAGTCAGCGATTATCAAGCATCTCTTCTTCTTATACGCATTCCTGAAGCTTGCTTTCTCAGCAATGGTTTCCGCTCTGGCATTGATCATTTTGTAGCCCGCTTTTTCGTCTTTTGCCCAGAAAGGAATGAGTCCCCACCGAAGATATCCAAGCCGGTTCCTTACCCCGTCATTAATGACGGAGAGCACGGATTGGGAGGGAGCAATATTGTAGCTGAATTGGTATTCCTCATCAAATGACCCTTGGATATCAAACCGTTCTTTTATTTCTTCTATGTCAGTGAAAAGAGTGAAACGTCCACACATAATATCGCCACCGTATTAATATTTATTACAGTGTATCAAATGGAATGGGCAGGCACAAATCAGCTTTCTAAAATCTTGATATCAGTAAATGGTTGATTAAATAATTCGCTGGAAATCAAAAGAGTGCCAAGGACTTCTCTTTCATCTTCAGCTTTAATGATTTCCGACAAAATTAAGGTACTGCCATTCCTGACCGTTACTTTATATTCATTCATGGAATCCCTCCTCAAAAGGCTAGATGGTTGTTATTATAAACCAAAAACCCACAAGTATCAGTATTGAACTTGGCAGAGGCATGGAAAATCCACATGCCTTTATACTTTAAATGGTTAGTCGAACGAAGCAATGCCAAGGACCATGAATCCTTGTGAAGGAGGCGCAAAAAACTGTCCATGAATGATTCATGGACAGTTTGGGGGCTTTAAAGGTTTTTCGCTTCAATATTGAAGATAACATTAAGGAAAGCCCCAACAGTCGATACGAAAAGAAACGCTCTTTCTGGGAAGACCGAATTGGAGTTGCCGCCATCCCATGTCCATTATTTAAAATGCAGCAAAACCTCATTTATTAAATGCCCTGCCAATGTAACGGTCTTATTATTTTCGTCCAATGAAGGGTTCACTTCAGAGATATCAAATGAGAGGATCTTTTCATTCGATACGATATGCCTAATAATGGCACGGACCAATTTCGGATCCAGTCCAAACGGCGATGGTGCACTTACCCCAGGTGCGTAGGCTGAATCAATAACATCCGAACATAATGTAAGCATGATATAGTCATTTTCCTTAGCGAATTCATTTATCCTCCGCTTCGTTTCATCCATTTCGTATAATGACAAATCTTCTTCCAATATGTAGTCGACATTACTCCTCTCTGCAGTTTCAAACAGTGCCTTCGTATTCCCCTGCTTCTGAATTCCGACACATAAATAGCCACAACTTTGATCTTCGTCCAAAATCTGCTTAAACATCGTGCCAGATGAAGTTTCATTTTCATAAGGCCTCATATCAAAGTGAGCGTCAATATTAATAATCCCTAGTCTAGCTTTTGGTCCAATGGATTTCCTAATCCCAAGATAATGGCCATACAGGGTTTCGTGACCTCCCCCAAGTATGATAGGAATCGCTTTACTCTCCAAAATCCGGGCAACAGCTGATCCCAGTTGAGATTGGGCGGCTTCCATCTCTGTACTTTCACATATTACATCGCCAGCATCCACCAGCTCGGTTTGGGAAGGTAAATGACAAGGTAATTTTGCCAACGATTGCCTAATATGATCAGGACCCTCGGCAGCACCAACCCTGCCTTTATTCCTTTTGACGCCTTCATCACATTTAAAGCCAATCAGTCCAAAAGTTCGTGATGCATTGGAAGAGGTGGCTAATTCCGAAATGGGTGCCAAGCGCACTCTTTGGTGGTATCTGAAGCTGTCCAGGTCAGTTTGGGAATCAATTCTTCCATTCCAATATTTTAAAGTCGGGTGAGTATACATAATTTCTCCTTTATTTTAAAAATTCCGAAATATCTTTCTTAAAAATTATAATAGAGATAATGTATAATTACCAATACAAAAATTTAATATTTCTATAGAAGGTCAGCGTACATTTATGATATTGACAAATATATCTGTTGGAGAATATCTTCCTTGTATCCGTTTGACATTGCTGCTCAAGCCAGTAGATTTAGCAAGGGCGTATCGATTTTGCCTATAAATAAAATCCACAAAAAGCCCAATTTCTCGGTGTTGTAAAGAGAGAAATTGGGCTTTGGCATCATATAAAAGCGACCTTTAACAGAAGGCCCGATCTCAAGTTGATCTTACTAAACTTTAGTATCAATTTTCAGTTACTGCCCCCTTATATGACCTAGTGACAGGGGGCTTTGCCAAAAACCGCAAAGCATCATGATTTCAATGATTCTCCTAATTCGAATGTTCTTCTTTATGATAGAAATGTAATGAATTATAGTATTTCTATATAACCTTCTGTTCCATTTACTCGAATACGTTGCCCATCTTTTATCAGCTTGGTGGCATTTACCACACCGACAACGGCAGGTAAGCCATATTCACGTGCGATGACTGCTCCATGGGTCATCAGCCCGCCAACTTCGGTGACGAGTCCTTTTATGGATACAAATAATGGTGTCCAGCTAGGATCGGTGAAGGTTGTAACCAGTATATCTCCATCTTCTAGATCTGCATCTTCCATGTTTAGGATGACGCGTGCTCTGCCCTCTATAATTCCGGAAGAAACCGGTAGACCTACAATAGCTTCGGCCATGAGATTGTCTCGTTTATACTCCCCTACAATGATTTCACCATCAGACGTGATAACACGTGGTGGAGTAAGTTTTTCATATAATCTGTACTCGTCTTTTCGTTTGCTGATCATCTGGTAATCTAGTTTATTGGTGCGTACGACTTCATGAAGTTCTTCAAAAGTGAGAAAATATATATCTTCTTTTTCATGAATAACGTTGGCTTGTACGAGTTGTTCGGCTTCCTTGAGTAAAGACTGCTTATAAACGAAGTAGCGGTTAACCATGCCGTATTTTGGATATTCCCGATAACCGATGAAATTCCGGATTAGACTGATCATTCGTTTTGTTTCTTTGGCTTTTTGTTCACCATCCGGTAATTGCTTCAATCGATCTAATATCTCTAGTTCTTTTTTCAAAGCTTCCTGTCGCCCTTGCTCAAATTTCAGATTGCTAGCATTAGGCTCAAAGTTTTTGATATTACTTAGAATCACGGGGACAAGTGTAGTTGGTTTTTCGCTCCAACGGGTTTTAGTAATATCGATTTCTCCAGCACATCGCATTCCGTATTTGCCGAGATAATCATAGATAGCATCCTGAGTTTCCTGACCACCATCAAACTTAACTAGTTCATCCATAAAATTATCATCTTTTACTTGTTGTAAATAATCAATTACTTTTGGATAAGGACGTATCACATCTGCGACATCCATTAGGGCCAGACCCATTTCTGAAGTTATATTGTTTGGTACAGATTGAGAAAGCGTGTCGGCTGCGTTTTTTTCACCTAACCACTTATTCATTTTTTCATTGATCCATGATGATGCATCTATAGCAGCCATAAACACAGCTGAACTTTGTGGGTCAAATAAAATCTTCTTTAATATCTGGATATCTTCCAGAATGAAATCAAATAACTCCGAACCTGATTTCGTTTGGATGTTTTGTTTTAATTCTTCTATCGATGTTTGACTACGTTTAATCAAATCAGAAACGATTGTCGGGTCGTTTTCAATTTGTGCCCTAGAATCCGCAGACGGCACACTTTTATTGCTTTTACCGGAACTCTGTTCTTGCTTATCATTTGGTACAGATTTTATGAAATCCCCTCGCTCTATTATGTTAATGAGTGCGTCTTTCATGAGCGGGTCGTGTTGTCCCATGGCCTCTACTAACATTTTTCTGCTTTCAGGTGAAGCCACCATATGTGTGACATCAACAAACAACCTTCCGCCAGCTATACGCATGGGTGCAGGAGTCGTTAACAGCCAAAAAGATAATCCCAATGGTTTCATGGCGTCAGTCATCATTTGTTGATGACCGACAGATACATAAACGTGATTCTCTTGATCATTCGCTTCTGGGATGGGGTATAAAGTAGTGATTGGACGGCTCTGGACAATATAAAATGTATCATCAACCAAACACCATTCGATATCTTGCGGACAGCCATAATGCGCTTCAAGCTTTCTGCCGATCCTTTCAAGCCCCAACACTTGCTCATCTGACAGGGTCGATAAAACCTGCTGCCCCGGCTCAATTTCCTTTTCCACCGTTCCGCCTTCTTTTCGTGCATATATAGCCAACTTTTTGGCAGAAATCTTCTTCTCCACAATCCTACCTTCTTGCACTTTATAATTGTCCGCAGACACTAAGCCCGAGACAAGTGCCTCACCCAGCCCAAAGCTAGCATCGATCGAAAGCACCTTGCGGTTTGAGGAAACTGGATCAGCTGTAAATAGTATTCCGGAAGCTTGTGGAAAAATCATCCTTTGAATAACAACAGACAGATAAACCTTGCGATGGTCAAATCCGTTTTGCATTCGGTAAATCACAGCCCGATCAGTAAATAGTGAAGCCCAGCACTTACTAATATGTTGTAAAATTGCATCTTTTCCTTTGATGTTTAGGTAGGTATCCTGTTGACCTGCAAAGGAGGCAAATGGAAGATCTTCGGCTGTAGCGCTAGAACGAACAGCATATGCATGCTCGAAGCCAAAAGTTAAGAGACATCGGTCGATATCTTCTTCGATCCCCTTGTCGATCTCGATTCCCTCAATCAGATCACGAATCTTCCTGCTAATTTCACTTATTCTTTTTCGTTCGTCCACTTTTTGTACTACAAGCTGATCGAGTAATTGATGAAGCTCATCATTTTCCCCAATGACTCTTTTAAATGCCTCAGTAGTAACACAAAATCCTTCTGGTACAAGAATTCCATCAATCCTCGAGCATTCGCCCAAATTCATCCCTTTGCCACCGACCACCATTTGTTTCGTTTTATCGATCTCCCGAAACTCCAGTACATATGGTTTCATTTCTTTCCCTCCCATTTATCGCTTAATACCAAGAGAATCATATGACAAAAATTGTTCATGTGATCAACCATTAACGCTGTCCAGTCGTTCTTGCTCCTACTGAAGTTCCATGTTCCTATCAAACACTCCTTTAAAAAAATAAAAATAAGGATTGACCGAGAAGGAAATTATGTTGTATAATTATAATAGGGTATAATTTATACAAAATACTAAATTGGTGTATCTATATAAATTTAACACAGTTTTTCATTTTTTTCAATGTATTTTCATGACCACAATTGTAGTAAATACAAAGTCAGAAAACCCCATTTTACAAGACAACTCACATAAATGATTTCCGAATATCCAATCATTTATTGCAGCTTAAGGGAAAATACGGATGTACAACCTTAATAAACTCCAATAGTAAAAATCCCGGTTTCTTAGTATTAAGAAATCGGGATTTTTTAGATACTCCATTAAAGCGTCCGGGCTTTATTGAGAATTTTTAAAATTTTTACCTTCCCAAATAATAGTAACGACTTTACAAAGAAGGATGTCTTCTGGTTTAGATTAATTGACAGTAAACATCCATGAAACACCAAATTTATCCTTCAACGAACCGTGAAGTTTCGCAAAGAATGTTTCATGAAGATCCATATGTATAGATCCCTCTTCTTTTAATGTGTTCCATGCCTTTCTAGCTTGTTCCACCGAGTTCAGCTCCACACTTACAACCACTTTGTCACTATCATTCAATTCACGGTTTGAATCAGAACCCATTATTATTCCATCTTCTGTTAATCTTAATTGTGAGTAAAGAACAAGGTGTTTATCACTCTCTTCAACAGGAAAGTCTGGACTTGATGGGATCTCACTATATTTTTGCATAGCAATAAGTTCCCCGCCAAAAGCCTCGATATACAATTTGAAAGCCTTTTCACATTCTCTGTTAAACATTAAATATGGTTTAATCATTTTCATTCTCCTTTGAATCAAGATTGGATTCCTTAATAATAACCGGTACCAAGATTATCATCGTTACAAGCATACGCGAACATTAGTTCTTTTTTCAAATAAAAACTTCTGATCGTTCTTTTTTAATAAAACTTAAACCTATATCATTATGCACAAAAATAGCATTGTTATATTCTCGACGTACAGCATGGTAGACGGTTTCCAAAAATAGAACGTGATTTCATCAACAAAACTTATAATGATATCCACAATTCGGCACTATCCCGGAACAAGGATCAGCGCTCATTTTTCATTTTAGGGGAAGGATATTTTTGGTACCGCTTCTTGTAGGGCAACAATACATTTCTTCAATATTATTTGACGCGAATATTCCTGTTTGTCTATATCTCACCAAAAGGACTATCATTCTAATAAATCGCGGGGTAAAGATGAATACTACATTATTAATTACTCTTCGAGTGGGAATGGTGAACTCAATAGAAACGGCCCTTTCACCGCGGGAAAATATGCAGAACGACTTCAGATTCGGCACCCATTGGCATCCAAATATATAAGCGGGCTTCATAAATCAGGAGTAGTGGAATTTATACGGAAGCAATTCGTCGAATTTACAAGCTTCGTCCAGAGCCCTTTAGGATTAAACATTTGGTTTGGACAGTATTGTGAAATATGGGAAGAAAGACTCGACAGCTTGGAACATTAACTGAAATAATTGGAGGAATAAAATGTTTCCAAAAATCGAAATCACCCGCAGTTTCAATGCTCCTCGCGAGCTTGTATTTAAGGCTTTTATCGAATCAGAACATCTGCAGAACTGGTGGGGCCCAAAAGGATGGGCTTTTGATATTTCTAAGTTTGAGCTTCGCCAGGAAGATGTTTTCCATTACAGCCAGACATCTCCTGATGGTAATGTAATGTGGGTCAAATTTGTTTATCATGTAAATGCCCCAGATAAACTCGTTTACCCCTCTTTCTTTTCTGATGAAATGGGTAACATCGTACGTGCTCCTTTTAACGACAACTGGCCATTGGAAACTCTCAATACTTTTACATTCACCGAGCATGTAGGTAAAACAATACTTACGGTGATTGGGGCACCTGTATCCCCAACCGAGGAGGAAATGGTTCAGGAGGGCTTTTCAGGAACCTTCGTTCAACTGGCTGACTACCTCTCTACTATTTCATATGACTAAAAAACAACCCCAGACCTCTCTTTACATAGAGAACTCCGGGGTTGTCAAGTTTAGGTTCATTTAGTAATCAAGTTCCCGAGCGGACTTAGAAAAGCAATCAATTCGTGACACTGCCATCTTCGTCCGGATCCTCAATATCCGCCGGATCTTTTTCCAATAGTGCCTCTTTGTCTTTTTCGTTCCATTTTGTTTTATACCCTAATGATTTCGCTACTCCTAACACAGGTAGATACGATTTTTTATCTGGTTTAAATGTTTCTAAATCCCTTGTTTGGATTACACCCAAACCTAGTAGCAATTTATCTGATTGGATATAGGGTTTATCATCGATCAGTTTCATTTGATCAGCTGTATAAGGATAAACGGCTCCATTCACTTTTAAGGTAAACGGTCCCTTTTTTTCTTCTTTTATTTCTTTCGGCTTTTTCGATTTATGGGAAACATCATACACACCTTGAACAGTTCCTTCTCTCGTATTATCGGCTCCTCCATACATTTTTCCCTTTTCATAATCATAAATAACAGCTTGCACATTTCCGATATGTTGCGGTTTTTCTTCATAAACATGGCCTTTAGCCATTAACTCAAGCCTTGTATTTTGTTCAATTCCCGGTTCCCATCTTACTGTCGGATAACCAGCAGAATAAATACGTGGCGCATATATGGCATCTTGAATGGGCATTTTATGATCAAGCACGTTCATGATCGTTTCAGATACCGATGCGATTATCGTCGCTCCTCCTGGTGAACCAATGGCCATGAAGGGATTGCCATCTTTTAATACGAAGGTCGGGGACATACTGCTTCTTGGTCTTTTTCCTGGTTCCACCTGGTTAACTCCACCCGGTGTGGCATCAAAATCCGTCATTTCATTATTTAGCATGAACCCATAATCTGGTACCATGATACCAGATCCGAATACTTGCTCGATTGTAGTCGTATAAGCAACCATATTCCCCCACTTATCCATTACAGAAAAGTGAGTCGTTTGTCCGATTGGGGTTTTCTCTTCTTTTACCATCTTCATTGCAGTGGGTTCTTTGCCCTCATACTTCCATGGATCGCCCGCTTTGACATCAGCTGTTGATCTATTTGGATTGATGAGTTTTCTTCTTTCTTTAATATAATCTTCATCTAATAGTCCCTCTGTTGGTACATCATAAAAATCCTCATCCGCCATATAGGCAGCGCGATCGGCAAACGCAAGATGCATGGCTTCGGTTAGGTGATGAAGATACTCAGGTGAGTTGGCCCCCATCTTTTGCACATCGTATCCTTCCATAAGCTCCAGGATTTGCAGAACAGTCAAACTGCCTGAGCTTGGTGAAGCTGCCCCTACCACTTCAAATCCCCTATATTCCGATTTAATCGGCTCTCTTTCTTTCACTTCATAGTTTTCCAAATCCTCAGTTGTCATCGTTCCTTCACGCTTTTGAACTTCTTTGGTAAGTGCTTCCCCGATTTCTCCTTTATAAAAAACGTCAGAACCTTGTTTTTTTATTAACTTAAGAGTCTTTGCCAGGTCTGGCTGAACGAGGGTGTCTCCCTCTCCCAACGGCTTTCCGTCTGGTACAAAAACTTTTGCAGCCGATTGGTTATTTTTAAGCTTTGTTACATTTTCATCGATATATTGCGCTGTTGCCCAATTGACTTTTACCCCTTCTTCAGCTTGTTTAATGGCCGGGCCTATGACTTGTGATAATTTCAATGTTCCATATTTCTCAAGAGAAGTCTCCACCCCCATAAGAGTCCCAGGAACTGCAACCGCTTTCCCGGATGTATGCCGCTTACTAAAAGGAATAGGTTTTCCCTTTTCATCTAAAAAAAGTTTAGGCGTAACATTTTGAGGTGCCATTTCGCGATTTTCGATCATCGTTATTTTATTTTCCTTTTTATTATAAATCATGATAAAACCACCGCCGCCGATTCCAGACATCATTGGTTCAACCACATTTAACGATAATTGAATGGCTGCCGCTGCATCGACTGCATTTCCGCCTTGTTTTAGTATCTCTATACCCGCTTCAGCTGCTAACGGATGAGAAACTGATACGATTCCATTTGTAAAACCCTTTCCCATTGACCCATCCACTCCAGGAACACTTGCAAAAGCCGGTGTGATCATACAAAAGAAACTGAAAGTAACTAAAATAAAACTTTTTAAAAATTTCATGAATTAGTCTCCTTTCAAAATAAAACAAATTGGGTTTTTTCATAAGGCAAGTGGATATACGAGCAGAATTCTCTTGTAGGAATATGCTGGTTGTCTCGATAAAAAACAGTCTGCACATTCCCATTTTCGTTGCATTCCCAATGGTGCTCACTTCAAAAAATCACCCCCCCGAATGGTTAAGCTCTACCCTTTACTTCCGGATTGATATTCGCAGGGTCAACTTTTCTCAATGCTTTGGTTATTTTCCAAGATTTTGGAGCTGTCGTGATTGTCATTTTTCCAAAGATATTGTAAAGCCAGCAACACGATAAAAGCGGATATCCCAATGATGTCCGATACCGTCTCAGGGTAGATCAATAGTAAACCTACGATTACGGCGAGGACTCTTTCTAACCAGTTCATTCCCCTCATCCAGTAACCTATGACACCCGCACCAATTGCAATCATGCCTGCCATTGCAGTAAGTACTACCCACGCAACCTCCATCCATGTTGTATCGATCATTAGCATTTGCGGGGAGAGAACAAAAATATATGGAATGATGAATGCAGCGATGGCAAGTTTCGATGATTCAATCCCCGTTTTTATCGGCTCGCCTCCCGCTACCCCTGCCGCTGCAAATGCCGCTAAAGCAACAGGAGGAGTTATATCTGCTATAATGCCAAAATAGAAAACGAATAAATGTGCAGATAGATCAGGAACACCAAGCAAAATTATCGCAGGCGCTGCAATCGTCGAGGTGATTACATAATTGGCAGTCGTAGGTGAACCCATACCTAATATAAGTGCCGCTACCATAGTCAGCATCAGTGTTGGAATCAAATATCCACCAGATAAATCAATCAAGCCATTAGCAAGCTTAAGTCCTAGCCCAGTTTTCGTGACGATACCGACAATAATGCCTGCTGCTGCTGTTGCAGCGGCCACTGCAAGAGCTGTTCGGGCTCCATCCACCAATGCATAGATGATATCGATGAATTTCATGCGGACATCCTTGTTTATGAAACCTACAAGAACCGAGATGGCGATGGAATACAGTGCTGCATGTGTTACCGTGATATTCGCCATGAGCAAAATGATAATGGCAAGAATCGGTATTAGTAAATAAAACTTGCCGAACACTTCCTTTTTACTCGGCATCTCTTCTTGCGTTAACCCACGCAGCCCAAGTCTTTTCGCTTCAAAATGGGTCATGATCCAAATTCCTGAAAAATAAAGGATAGCTGGAATCGCAGCCGCCTTTGCTATATCCCAATACGTTATTCCATTCCCAATGAACTCAACCATTAAGAATGCCGCTGCCCCCATTACCGGAGGCATCAATTGACCGCCTGTCGAAGCAGCCGCCTCCACTGCCCCGGCAAATTCCTTCTTATATCCAAGATTTTTCATCATCGGTATCGTAAATGCTCCTGATGTGACAACATTAGCCACAGAGCTCCCGCTAATCGTTCCTTGAAGAGCACTTGAAAAAATCGCAACCTTTGCAGGTCCCCCTATCCGTCTGCCGGCAATTGCGGTAGAGAGATCATTAAAGTATTGACCGACGCCTGTTCGGACCAGAAAAGATCCAAACAGTAGAAATAGGAAGATGAATGTCGATGACACCGCTAGCGGAGTACCTAAAATTCCCTCTGTCGAGAAGAACATCGTTTGCACCAGTCGCTCCAGGGTCAAACCGCGATGAGCAAGAAATCCTGGCATATACGGTCCAAAAACCCCATAGAAAATGAATAATAAAGCAATGACCATGATAGGGAGGCCAACTGCACGCCTGGTCGCTTCCAAAACCAGCAGAATGGCCATTAAACCGACTGCAAAATCCAATACGCCCAAACGTCCTACATTCATGACGATATCTTCGAAAAATAAGGGCCAATATGCACCTACCCCAATACTAAGGATCGCAAATATGATATCGTACCAGGCAATTTGAAATTTTCCTTTTTGACCCTTCTTTCGATTTGCAGGAAATAGTAAAAATACTAAGGAGAGCGCAAACCCTAAATGTATCGTCCGTTGGATTTGTGCTGTAAAAACGCCAAAAATGGCTGTATATAATTGGAATAACGAAAAAGCTAAAAGTCCAAAAAATGCAATGTGGCCCAAGACACCAGTTAATTTCCTTGTCCCGGCTTCTGGATCATATTTTTCCAATAACTCCTGCTGCTCTGCTTCGGTTAAATATTTCATTTTTTCATTATCAGCCACTAATCTTCACTCCCTTCAACTGTTCCCATAATGAAATTCTTTCCGAAGAAATCCTGACCCATGTCCCTGGTTTAATGAAGTCTGCCAATGTGTATGTTTTTTCATCATATATTAATCGATGGTTGGCTTTAACTTGTCCTACCCGTAAATCTATAAATGTGAAAGTGCGTTGCATATTTTTTATGAAGTAGGTACCGTCTTTTTCTTCGAATACTTCCTCACCCTCTGCATTGGAAGGCATACCGACCGCAAAATCATCATAGGCAAGTTCGGTTTGTTCGATTCGCTTATCCGATAACCGATATGATTCCAAAACATCTGTGAGGTGGATGGAGTGTGTATACTTAATCTTGAATTCCTTTTCTTTTTCCAAAGGAAAGTATGCGACTAATTCCCCTTGGTCCTCGTATGAAAAGGCTATTACATGCTTATACGGAAAAAAGAATAAAAAAGCGATGAGCAGAGGTGTACCAAAAGCCATGAATCTCTTGAATTTCATAGACACCCCTTTCATAACCAGTTTCACATTCAGATAAAACGAAGCCGATAGGCCACATAAAGCGAGCTACCGACCCAATTGCATTACTTGGAAACACCTTTTTCTTTAAAGTATTTTGCTGCTCCAGGATGAACTTCCATTTCCCCTAATCCTTCAAGTGCAGTCTTTGCTGTAATGAACTTGCCTTTTGCATGTGTGATTTGATCATTGTTGTCATAAACTGCTTTAGTCATTTCATAAACTAAATCTTCATCAAGATCCTTAGTGACCACTAACATCGCTTTAACAGCAACTGTTTTCACCTCGGATTTGATTTTGTACGTACCACTAGGAATTGTATCTTCAGCATAATATGGGTACTTTTTAACCAATGCTTGAATTTTGTCATCTGCAATAGGCAGAACCAAAATATCATTTTGGACGGATAACGCTTCAACTGCACCAGTAGGCGTGCCTGCCGTGATGAAAGCTGCGTCAATATTGCCTGCTTGGATTCCTTCCGCCGACTCATCGAAAGATAGATTCTGCCCTTTAATATCCTTTTCAGACAACCCATGAATCTCCAGGATTTGCATGGCATTGATGTAAGCACCAGAACCCGGTGCGCCTACTGATACCTTTTTACCTTTTAAATCCTCGATTGATTTAATTCCGCTTTTTGCAGTCGTTACAATTTGAACAGTTTCAGGATATAAAGAGCTGATCGCCATAATATTGTCAATGGGTTTCCCGTCGAACATTTCTGTTCCTTCAAGTGCATATGCCGCGATATCCGTTTGCGAAAAAGCGATTTCAGCCTCTCCAACCCTTAACGTTTCCATATTTTCGGCGGAGGCGCCAGATGTCTGAGGTGTTATGTTCGCTTTTGTTTTATCGGAAATGATTTTTCCAATTTGTCCTCCAAGCGGATAATATGTACCACCCGTTCCACCAGTCAACAGACTCAAGTTTTGGTTACCGCTGCCTGAAGCACCTTCATTACTGTCTTTACAAGCTGTGATAATACCGGTGACCGTCAAAATCATGACCAATAAAAAGCACTTATGAAATCTTTTCATAAAATTCCCCCCTCATATGTTTTCTTCATCCGCAGGAGATGATAGTGTTATTATTCTACCGACCGCCTCACTTTCCCTTTTTTTACAAAATCAGACATATAATCAAAAAGGACTAGTAATTGATTTGAATTTTTTTATAGAAATCAGAATAACAAGCACAAATATGTATAAACACCTATTAAAAACAAGGGAAATCCGCTATCCAATAGTAATATTCTACCTTTTATTACCTATTCTTCCTTTCTTTAAGGATAATATTGACTCTTCCATTTTAGAAATATATTATTGTTATAAACTTATAAGTCTATATTATAAAATGATCTTCTAACCTTAAATTTTATATCCAGCTTTTTTTTGCGAGGGAATATTAGGGATTCCCCCTTTCTTTAGCCTTGTATACTCAAATCCAATTGAAGTGGGTGATTGTTTGAATTACCTATCCCTCCGCTATTTCATAGAGGTTTCTAACCATCTTAGTTTCAGTGAGGCTTCCAAAACCCTGCATATATCCCAGCCCGGACTTAGCCAACAGATTTTATCCCTCGAAAAACAATTAGGCTTTAAATTATTGAATCGAACGACAAGAAAAATTACATTGACGGAAGAAGGAGAATACATCTATAAAAAGCTTGCGCCTTCCTTTGAAGATATCGAGAAAACAGTGAATTACATAGTTGAAAACAAAACCATCCCCAAGCCTAAACTGAAGATTGCTACCGTACCCTCTGCAGCTAGTATATATATCCCAAAATTATTGAAAAAGATCGTGGGGCAATACCCGGAAACAGAGTTTTACGTGCATGAAACAACATCTTCAAGAGCAGTAAAACTCGTAAACCAACAAAATTATCACATCGGTTTCATCCGAACACCCATTCACAGTGACATCATCGCCAATGAAGGATTAAGCATGATTGAATTCATGAGGTTCCCTTTACAATTAGTCGTCTCCATGGATCATCCACTAGCCCAAAAAGAGGCCATACATTTATACGAAGCAAAAGACGAACCTTTTATCCATTATGATGCCGTTCAAGCGCATTCCCTTCAATTCCTTTTGGAAAAGGCTTGTCTGACGGCTGGATTTTCACCTAAAGAATTATGTAAAGGCTCTGAATTACTGACGATTGCCAATCTAATATCCAATAACTTAGGCGTAGCCCTCATGCCGGAAGATATGGTGAGTTTGTTGGGAAAAAGCCAAGTAAAAGCCTTGAACATCGATAACTCGGAACTAACCAGTTCGATATCGGCAGTATGGAAAAACACGGATGCCTCCATTCTGACTAAGCATATTTTGAAAACGTTAGAAAATGATGATGATTTTAACAATATGTAAGATTCTTGGTTGGGTAATTGCTGTGAAGCCAGGTAATTATAGTAAAATGAATGATACTTATCGGTGTTAAAAAGCCCCATTTCTCTTTTACGACACCGAGAAACGGGGCTATTAATATAGGATCATTTCACCTTTTAAACTTCTTATTGGCGATGGGGCGTTCCCCCTTATATAACTTATCAAAACCTTAAATTAGCAAACTCCCCTTATTGGTAGTGACTAAGTATATCAATGCATAGCATGCTTTGACCTAAGAAAATATAAATACTCTATTCCTTCAGCGGTAATCTTAGTGCCGGCCCTTCCTCTGCCTTTGACGACAAACCCTTCGATTTCTAAAATATCCAAACGGCGACGAATCTGCTGAGGGGACAAGACAAAGTCCGATTCTTTACTTTGACTGGAAATCAGTTCTCTGCTTGCCGCTTTTCCTTTATCGTTGTATTGCTTGATTACTTCCAAGATGAAAGTGCGCTCCTGAATTTCCAGCATACTTTCACAGACGGGATAATCAGCCGCCACACTTTCTTTCTTATTCCCGTGCATGAACGGAAGATCACTTTTCGTCACGACATTCCCCTCACAAACCGTCAGCATGTAATCGATTGTACTTTTAAGTTCCCGTATGTTGCCGGGCCATTCATATTGCATGAAATAATCCAGTACGTCTTCCTCTACTTTTACCCACTTCCCGCTTTTTGTGATGAGGTGCTTTATCAAAAGTGGAATATCCGCTCTTCTCTCTTTGAGTGACGGTATGTAAAGATTGAGCACATTCAGCCGGTAAAACAAGTCTGTTCTGAATGAACCGTCCCGCATTTTATCATGAAGATTTTTATTCGTCGCGGTAATCACCCTGACATTAACGGGAATGATTCTCTTGCCGCCAATTCTGCGGATTTCCCCCTCCTGAAGAACTCGAAGCAGATGGGATTGAACTGTGAGACTTATATCACCAATTTCATCCAAAAAAATAGTCCCTTTATCCGCCATTTCAAACAGTCCTTTCTTTCCTCCCCTTTGCGCTCCTGTAAATGCCCCTTCTTCGTAGCCGAACAATTCACTTTCAAGTAAAGTTTCTGTTAAAGCACTACAGTTAACCGCTAGAAATGGCCCGTTCTTTCGCAATGAATGCTCATGAATCGCATGAGCAAACAGCTCTTTTCCTGTACCCGTCTCTCCCTGAATCAAAATCGGATGCTCTGACAAGGCAAGCTTTCTGGCAATCTGCTTACGCTCTTTCATTACTTCATTCTCGCCGATAATATCGTCAAAGCAATATTTCGAATAAAATCCTTGATTGCGCATTTCTCTTTGTGCAGTCTTTTCTATTTCAAAGGCTTGATGAACACTTTTGAAGGTTGCGACAATTGTATTTTCTTTCATCATTTGCAACCGGAAAATCACGACCTCCACGCCGTATATGTTGAAGAACTTACTTTGATCATTACTTTCCATAATGAAATCGATAATATCACGGCGATTCATTACATGCTCTAGATACTGATTAACCACATCTTTTGCATCAACCTGGAACAATGCCGCAAGCTGGTCATTGAATACCGTTATCAGCCCTTCCTCGTTAACGACCAATATTCCGTCATCGACAGTACACAACACATTTTGGATATGATCACTCATCTGCTTGGCATCCCACTCCGCATGTAACAGCTTACGTTGTAATTCAATTATATTACTAATATACCTTTCAGAAATCTTAGAGGATATATCCTTGTGTAAACCACAGCATTCTACAACTTCCAGAATTGTTGTTATATCAAAAAGACGCACGCCTATATCGATTACTTCTTTTATGTAAGAGGGGCACAGATGAGTTTCTCCTGGCGATACAGCTATTTGGACATTCTCATAAAATAAAATCCCCTTCCTGAAAGGGATAAATTGAACATGGTCGATACCAAGCTGATATAAGGATTCAATAAGGCTTATAGTTGCATCGTCATCATCATTCACCAAAAGCACTGTCGAACCCTCTGGTATTCTTAATAGCTTGTCAATGTATTCATGATTAACAGTTCTCTTTCCCACAATTATTTTCTGGGCATTTACGCCATCCATTCCCATTTTCTTTTCATAAGCTGCATCTGATGAATACAAGATAATTCCCTCTCCCAAAGAACGAGGTATTCCCTCATCAGTAGCATGGCTGTTGACATGAACGTAGTCTCCAAGCAGTTGTTCCAGTTGCTCCTGCAAGGCTTCCTTTGTTTTTGAGCTTCCCGCTATAAGTGTAAGTGAGGATTTTGACATAAAAGCACCTACCTGTCTTTAATTGGTTTTATTATATCACCAAAAAGAACCAATAATGACCTTTAACTTCAATCCACCCAATAAGTTCTCATTAAAATCAATTACCCCGTATTGGCACAGAATTTGCTTATATATTGAGTTGTCGTGATTGAGTTGACGTACCCAAGGATTTGAAAAGGAGGGAAACAGCAGAATACTAGAAAAACAGTTGATAGTCGATAGGCTGGAAAATTTTTGTTAGCGTATTAGTTCCATGTACTTATTTTAAATACAAAGGAGAGACACTTATGAGCCAGGTAGAAGAGAAGGCTGTTTCGCTTGAAACAGCGGGAGAAAAAGAGAGAAAAATCAATGTTTTTGTATTGCTGCTCTGCATTCTCGCAACAGCAACTCTATTTACTTACATTTTGCCTGCCGGGGAATATACACGGATTGAAGCAGATGGACGGACAACTGTTGACGCCAATTCTTTCAAATGGATAGAATCTGCACCGGTGGAATTGTTCGATATGATAAAAGCTATTCACACAGGGATGGTTGAAGCCGGCAATATTATCTTTTTCTTATTGATTATTGGAGGGTTTTTCGGTGTTTTAAGAGCTACAGGGACGGTTGATGTGCTCATCGCTACAATGGCCCGGAAGCTGGCGACACGTGAAAAGCTATTAATTCCTGTCGTGATGCTGTTTTTTGCTGTAGGAGGCTCCTTAATGGGAATGGCAGAAGAAACACTAGCTTACCTTCCTCTTATCATTCCGCTGGCGTTGGCCCTGGGATTCGATACAATTACAGGTACTGCCATCGTCATAGTTGGGGCATTGTCAGGGTTCACGACTGCTATCATGAATCCCTTCACTGTAGGACTTGCACAAGGAATTGCTGAATTGCCGATGTTCTCAGGAATAGGGTTACGCCTTATCTTATTTATTATCGTCTACCTTGTTTCCGTTCTTTATATCTATCGTTATGCTATGAAGGTCAAGAAAAATCCTTCTATAGGAATCTACGGAAAATATACAAAGGAAGAAGCAAAAAAACTACTCCAATCAAGTGCGAAATTAACTGCAAGACATAAATTCATCTTACTCTCTTTTTTAATTAACTATATCGTGTTGGCATTTGGTGTCATCAAATTCCAATGGTACATTACAGAAATTACAGCCTTATTCATTGTTTTGACAATCGTAATTGGAATATTCGGTAAATTGTCCGCGGATCAAATTGTCAACTCCTTTACCAATGGATCTGCCGCCTTGCTAGGCGGTGCTTTGATTATTGGCGTATCACGCGCCATTCTTGTTGTATTGAATGATGGGCATATCGTCGACCCTATGCTGCATCAAGTATCTGAAGCTATCCAGCATATTCCGGCCTATTTAAGTGTTGCCGGCATGTACAGCTTCCAAACTCTTATTCATTTTATTCTAGCATCCGGAACCGGTCATGCGATGTTGACCATGCCAATTATGATTCCGCTCGCAGACTTATTGGATATTACACGCCAAACTGCGGTGTTGACTTTCTCTTTTGCGGACGGAATCGGAAATATGATTTTCCCAACCGCTACCACCTTAATGGCGGGCTTGGCAATTGCAGGCATACCTTGGACAAAATGGGCGAAGTGGATTCTGCCGCTGGTACTTATTCAATATCTCATTGGATTAATAGCCGTCATAACGGCTCACTTCATCGGATATGGCCCATTTTGATAAAAATCACTAATTCATTACAGGAGGAAAAACGCATTGCTTACTTTAATTAAAAATGGCGAGATATACTCACCCAATTACTTAGGACGGAAAGACATTTTGATTACAGATGAAAAAATTGCATTCATAGATGACAGAATCGAGATTCCTGACAACTTTGCTCCTATTCATATCATTGATGCGACCAATCTTTTAGTTGTTCCAGGTTTCATAGATTCACATGTTCATATTATTGGCGGAGGAGGTGAGGGAGGATTCAAAACCCGCACCCCTGAGCTGATGCTTACGGACATTACGACTTCAGGTATTACAACGCTTGTCGGATTGCTTGGTACGGACGGAACTACGCGTAGAATGGAAAGCCTGCTTGCCAAGGCCCGGGCACTTGAAGAAGAGGGTATTTCCTGTTTCATTCATACAGGCTCCTACCAAGTGCCAGTAAAAACATTGACAGGAAAAATTGAAGATGACCTTATTTTCATTGACAAAATCATCGGTGTCGGGGAAATTGCCATCTCCGACCATAGATCATCAGAGCCCACTTTTGAGGAATTGACCAAAATCGTCGCAGCCGCACGTAACGGGGGTATTCTGTCAGGAAAAGCAGGTATTTTAGAAGTTCATGTAGGAGACGGTGATGGCGAGCTCTCGTTATTACATGCAATCGCTGATAAAACCAACATTCCGATTCGACAGCTCCATCCGACACATATCAACCGAAATGAAAAATTATTCAAGGCGGGAATCAATTACGCAAAACGGGGCGGGTTCGTAGACTTTACAACAAGCACCATTCCTCAGTTTCTGGATGATGGCGAAGTAAAATGCAGCATTGCCTTGCGCATAATGCTGGAAGAAGGGATTCCGGTAGAACAAATCACCTTCTCCTCAGACGGCCAGGCAAGTCTTCCATTTTTCAACAACCATGGGGAGTATGCAGGCCTTCAAGTAGGAAAAGTATCTTCGCTATATCACGAAGTGCGTGATTCTGTTTTAGAAGAAGGAATCCCACTTGAAACGGCACTGAAGGTCATCACCACGAATCCCGCACAAGTGCTGAAACTATCAACCAAGGGCAGTATCCAAACCGGCAATGATGCTGATATTGTGCTATTGCAAAAGGAAACTTTTGCAATTGTCACTGTAATGGCAAAAGGACAAGTTATGGTAGATAAGGGTATTCCGTTGATAAAAGGGACATTTGAATGAGTTTAGACAGGATACCGGATTTCGAAAAATTTTCACGTCTCGCATTAATATTGTGAAAAATCGCTATAGGGGCGATACTTAAACCAATCTAAAAAGTCGAATTCCTAACTGTGGAGGAATTCGACTTTTAATTATAACAGTCATATTAACCTGTTCCCTTGTTAAGTAACAAAACATGTAAAGCCTCGAATATATCAAACTTAACTTTTTTTCGATTTTAACCTGGAAAATCGAGACCCCCTATCCATCACTTTTATCTTAGGGACCCAGCCTATGTACTTTAGTCTTCAGAAAAGTCTTGTTGTTAGAAAGAGGTCATCCAAATAATGAAGTACTATGGAGCGGCTGAACTTTCGCCAAAGG
This sequence comes from Peribacillus sp. FW305-BF15, assembly GCF_058783805.1. Taxonomy (NCBI): domain Bacteria; kingdom Bacillati; phylum Bacillota; class Bacilli; order Caryophanales; family Bacillaceae; genus Peribacillus; species Peribacillus sp. FW305-BF15. The sequence goes on from NZ_JBYSYV010000017.1 coordinate 84,410, forward strand.
ATCAATATAGGCTTTGGCATTATTAACTGCCGTAGGACCTTCACCGAATCCGGAAGCAATTAATTTGACCTTTCCATCATACGTACAAATATCCCCGGCAGCGTATATGCCTGAAATATTTGTTTCTTGCTTGGAATTAACGATAATTGCATTTTTATTGATGTTTAGACCCCATTCTTTAATCGCTCCAAGAGAAGAGACAAAGCCGTAATTAATAATTAAATCATCTACGTCAACCACTTCTTTTTGTTGAGTCTTAGTGTGTTCTAAAACTATTTGCGTAATGTGATCTGTTCCTACCAATTCGGAGGGAATATAAGGTGTTTTGACCTCAACAGAGGAATTCACTAATTTTTCTACACTATGCTCATGGGCACGGAATTTATCTCTTCTGTGTATCAATGTTACCTTTTCAGCAATCGGCTCTAACATAAGGGCCCAATCAACAGCAGAATCCCCACCGCCCAGAATCGCCACTTTTCTTCCTTTAAATCGGTTCATATCATTCACGAAATAATGCAAATTCTTATCCTCGAACTGTGTTGAATCTTCCAATTCTAGTTTACGAGGCTGAAAGGCCCCATTTCCAGCAGTAATGATCACTGATTTAGAGAAATGAGTATCGAGGTTTGTAGTGATCTTAAATGTTCCGTCTGCTTGCTTTTCCATTTGTTCAACTGCTTCTTCAAGACAAATTGTTGGTTCGAATACTTTCATTTGTTCTATTAAATTCTCTATCAATTCCTGCGCCCTTACTTTTGGAAAACCAGCTATATCATAAATGAATTTTTCGGGATAAAGAGCCGAAAGCTGTCCACCCAGTTGAGGAAGACTTTCGAGGATTTTCACCTTCGCTTGCCTCATTCCGCCATAGAACGCAGTAAACAAGCCAACTGGGCCGCCCCCAATAATAGTTATGTCATAGACCTTTTTTTCTTCTGTCAATCCAATCACTCCTTGTTCTTCTAGGTTGGTTGTTCATACTGAACATGATTTACTGGTTGTAAGCGATAAACTTGTAATGTTTCCACAAGTAATTCTTCCTTTTCCTTTGTTTCAGAAATGATGGATAAAAGCAATAGAATATCCACCCTTTCAAAGACAATCTGGATATGTCACCACATTAAAAATCTATAAAGCTACTGGTCACAAACGCAGCTAAAATTATTATTCAAATTTATTAGGGTTACCATCAAAGGATGTTTGAGCCACTTTTATAGAATCTGTTGGACATCCTTCTGAAGCATCTATCATATCTTCCTCGAGTTCATCAGGTATAATCGCTGCCCCAACATTATTATCCAATATAACGAACGCAATCCCTTCTTCATCATAATCATAAATATCCGGAGCTGAAGCACCACAAGCTCCGCAAGCAATACACGTTTCTTTATCAACGATTGTATAATTAGCCATTTTTCCTATTCATTCCTCTCTAATCTAGGCCCTGGTTTTACTAAAGTATTTGTAGAAGCCGTTTCCTACTCAATACCTTTCAAAAATTCCAAAATGCTCGAATTAAACTTCCTTGGATTTTCCTGGTAACACAAATGACCGCCATCTGGAATAATCACTAGCCGGGAGTTTATTAGCTTTTCATGAATGGCTTCTGATTCCTTAATGGGAGTTACAGTATCCAACTCACCACAAATCACAAGAACAGGAACAGCTATATGAGATAACATACTCATTTGATTTAGATGATAAAGTGAATATGCTACCGAACGATATCCTGCCGGTCTTATCTGTGTCATAATCTCTTTGACTCGTGTATGGACATTTTCTGAAGCATAGGGAGATAGCAGTGCTTGTATCCTCTTTTCCGCTATCTCCTTAGTAGAAAGGTTTTCAATTGAAAATAATCGATTTTTCAATTTCGTCTCGTTCTCTTCTGCTGATAGAGCAGCAGCCCCCCTTGTCGAATCTGCTAATATGAGTTTATTAACCTTATTAGGGTACAGGCTACAGTACTCTATCGCAATTGCGGCTCCCATTGAATGGCCGAGCAGATGGATATTTTCCAGCTTTAGCTGATCTAGCATGCCGTTCAGAATACGTGCGAACTCTTTAAAATGTCTATATTCTTCTGCTGGATCTGAGCTTTTCCCATAACCCGGAGCATCCCATGCGATTACTGTATAATGCTCCTTTAATTCCTGGATTTGTTCCTTCCATGACTGTGAATTATTGCTCATACCATGTAATAATACTAGAGGTTCTCCATTACCTTCTATTTCATAATGAATGCTTAAATCTTCTACTTTTACGAATGGCATACGATCAGTCCCCTTCTAAAGGTAAGTCTTTAACTCTTAAAGCCCCCAAACTTGATATAACTTTCTTAAATTAGAGAATGATTTACTATTTTTATATTTTGCTTGAAACCCTATAAAGAAAGTACTTCCTTTCCCGTCTTACAATTCAGCTAACGTATTCAAATACCTCTCCAGCTTAGCCAAGGCCCCGCACTGACAATCCGCCGTCGCTGGAAATGATTTCACCAGTGATTGCGCGTGATTCGTCAGAAGCTAACAGTACATAAGCCGCAACGTGATCTTCCGGCATCTGGGCAAGTTGAAGAATATTCCGTTTTTTAATGCTGCTTGCTTTCGTATCATTATCGACGATTTTCACAAATGGACGCAGCGGTGGAATCACCGTGAGTGCTGTCAATGTACCCCCTGGGGCTACGGCATTTACCCGGATGGAAGGCGATAGTTCGAACGCAAGCTGGCGCATCAATCCAATTTGGGCGTGTTTGCTCGCTGTATACCAAACACCGCCGCCATCTGGATAAAAACTTGCACCGGACACGGTAAAAATAATATTGCCATTCGTTTTTTTCAGTTCTTCAAGAGCAGCTTTAGCTCCGAAAAAAGAGCCTTTTACGTTAATATTGAATAGAAAATCATACGCTTCGGAAAGCGCCTCGGGAGTCACATCGGCAAATTTGGCAAATCCATCGAACACGCCTGCATTCGCAACGAAGACATCTAACTTTCCGAATTGCTCAACAGTAGCTTTGACCGCTTGCTCATTGTCTTCGTATTTGCTTACATCTCCCTGATAAGTAAGGATGTTTTCACCAAATTCTCCTTTCATTTTCGCTAATGTCTCTTTAGAGCGGCCGATAATGCTCACTTTTGCTCCTTCTTGTATAAAACGGCGTGTGACAGCTTCTCCTATTCCAGAAGCTCCCCCTGTAATCAAAACGACTTTATCTTTTAAGGCCATGCCCATTGTCTCCACCCCTTCTGATATCTTTCAAACATAATGAACGGTTATCCAAAGATCGGTTCCATTCATATATACGGTCTTGTAGCGAGGACATAATCCTTATATGTTTTGTATATAAAACTATGTTTTTTTATATAAACAATTCTAAAATGTAATCGCTTCATTGTCAATGTAAGCTGTAAAAAAAACTGAAACCATCGTTCGGGAATATGTGCCTTGTTCTATATCAAGCTGTGGTAATCCTTATTTCTGTGTACAATGAGTATTCAAGATTTATTGTGGTCCTCAGTAAGAATCTAGCGTCCCTTCTTACTGAGATACCCTTTCTAAAAAACGTATGATATTACTTTTTTTGCCCTCTATAAAGTTACTTTGTTTCCTGTTGTATTACTTAGGTGATTTTCGGCAACTTCTTGTTTAATCATAAACAAGTACGCGACAAACCCCAGAGTTGCTGCTACTATCAGCATGGCAATGGAGGGACCAAAATCACCGCCAGACATATCGCGGCTCCACCCCATGATATAGCTTGAAAATCCACCCATAATATTCGTGAATCCCATTAAACCGGCCGCGCGTCCCGCTGTTTCAGGTGTTGAAAATTTGATGATGAAGAAATTGGTTAGATGAAACATTCCTCCCTGAGTTCCCATGGCGAGCCCCATTGAAACCCCGGCCATAATAGGACTAGGTGCAAGGACAGCGATTGTCAAAAATACTGCTGTTAGTATGAAAAGAATCGTCGCAAGCAAGCTCGGGCGTTTCGTTTTGTCCGCCAGAAATCCGCCAGCCAGGACAAATCCTAGCGCGAATAGCCATGATAATGAGGTAATCCCAGTCATTGCATCTCTTTCAAAGCCTTTGGCCTCCACGAGATAGGTAGGAAGCCAAATACTGATTCCAAAGAACAGAAAGGACGACATCAAATTGCCAAACCAGACAATCCAATAACGATAATCCTTTGCGAAGAATTGCTTCAACTGCACATCATGCATTTCGTCCTTTTGGCGAATATAGGAGACTTCCTCTTTACTCATGCGTGGATGTTCTTCAGGCGTATTACGAGCCAAATACAGGAACATTGGAATATTTATAAACAAGTTAAAGGCGGCGAGAGCAAAGAACGCGGCCTGCCAATGAAAAGTTGAAATAATGAGGATGAGCATAACGGTACCCACTGCCGGGCCAAGGTAGTTTCCAGTAATCCAGAATGACTGTGCCCTGCCAAGCTCTCTTTTATTAAACCAATTCGATATGAATTTACCCGATATCGGGATCATCATTCCTTCCCCGATTCCGAGGATGACCCTACTAATTAAAAACATTTCGTATGAAGTGGACAGTCCTCCCATGACCATTGTCGCAGTCCATACCAGTAAACCTAAAACCGCTGTTTTCCGCGCCCCTAACTTGTCGATAATAACACCCCAAAAAATGTTGGAACAGGAGTATGAAATCATGAATATAAAGGAGATCAAGCCAATTTTCGCATTTTTATCCGGGCCAGTCAGACCAAGATCACTTAAAAATCCCGGATCGGTTTGGATAACAGAGATACCTACTTTATCAATCTGACCGAAAAACCAGAAGAAAAAAATAGGAATCGCAATGTACAACCATCTTTTTTGACCTTGTAACATGTTATTTCCCCCTTATAATAGGCTCGTTTGAATGCGCTTTCATGATTTTCGATACAAAATGGCTATCATGCTATCAAACTTCACCAACTCCCCCTTTCAAAAGATAGCAGCAACTTTTGTTTTATATAAAAAACATCGTTACCGATATTTAATGTTATATTGAATTTTCTTAATAGTCAATAATATTCCGAATAATATTTTTCATTGGAAAAAAGTAGTTTTATATACAAAACTAAATAAGGTGTAGTTTCGATGGAAACAACCCGAAACAATACTTTACCCATCTATCACATAAAACCAGCTAATGTTTCTGCATATCCTCGTACCTTAGGTAATGCATCTCCATAATTATTTGAAACATCATGATTTGCAGCAATAAAATGTCCATCATGTGACTGAAGCGCTTCTTAGTCTAGTTCCGTTCAAGTAAAGAGTTTTAACCGGGAATAGTATGATGGTTTTCTGTCCATCACCCCAACTTATGCTGCAGCTTGAGGTGAATAAGGCATACAATTCGTGAACCGCCAACCAACGTTTCCTTAGATAGGTAAACCCAAAATTGAAGAATGATTCTTCTTCCGCTCATTCGGTTGCCGTCTTCCTTTTATAACGATTCTTTATAAATATATAAAAATTAACTATTTTTATTATTTATCATTCAATGTTAGCATTTTGTTATAAGTTAATTGAAAGGATGATAGATGAATGACTATCCAATATTCTGAATTCGCAGTATTCGGGCTCGGTCCCATCGGAATTGAAATTCTACGCAGTGCTTATCAAACGAATCCTCAATCTATTATCGGTGTTGTCGATATTGACCCTGATAAGGTAGGGAAAGATATTGGCTTCCTGATCGATGAAAAGGAAACGAACAAGTGTGTAGTTCCCCATATCCAGGAAGTAAATACTGAAGCTGACCACCCTATCGCCCTACATGCAACCGGTTCCAATGCACAACAAGTATGGCCCCAAATCAAAGAGCTGCTAGATCACGGTTTTTCAGTGGTTTCCACCTGTGAACAGCTTTCCTTCCCTTGGCATCGCTACCCTTTACTTTCAAAGGAAATAGATAATTATGCTAAAGCAAAAGGACTTAGTGTCATCGGGACCGGAATCAATCCAGGGTATATCATGGATACTATGGCCATTTCTTTTACAACAGTATTGACCACTGTTAACCAAATTAAGGTCATCCGTAAAGTTGATGTTTCGAAAAGGCGCCTCCCTTTACAAAAAAAGGTCGGAATCGGGATGACCAGAGAAGAGTTTGAATTTTTGGCCCAACGGAATGAAATTGGGCATGTAGGTCTTGAGGAGTCTGTAAGGTTAATTGCTTATGGGCTGAATTGGGAACTTTCAAATGTTATCAATACCATTGAACCAACGATTGCAAGCGAAAATATGACCGTTCCGCTAACTACCTTAAAACGAGGGGATGTTATGGGGCTCCATCAAATTTCCACAGGCAAGACTGTTGACGGAAAGGAAATTTCCTTGGATTTAACGATGTCTGCAGGTATTAAACAGGAAGATGAAATCGTTATTGAGGGGAACGAAACCCAAAGGTTGATTGTTCCAAATGGCATTTTTGGAGATACTGCAACCGCAGCAATGATCATCAATACCGCTAAGCAAATTGATGCCCTCCGTAAACCAGGTTTACTTACAATGGCTGACATCGGGGTGCCAAGAAATATAAATCAATCACACTTTGTGCGTATTTAAGCGGCTGACTAACAATCTTGCGATAAAGTATTACGATATAGGAAAAGGTGAACCCCTAATTTATCTGGTGGAAAAGGCTTTTTTCCATGGTTTTCACGATCTTGTTTGATTTTATCTAAAAGGTAAGACAAAGTTGATTGGAACGGAAGGTACGAGACTCCTGCGGGAAAAGCGCGTCTAGGGGAGACCCCGCAGGCGAAAGCCGAGGAGGCTCCCCGACCGCCCGCGGAAAGCGAGTGCCTGGAGTGGAAATCAACTTCCAAATTGTAAAAGCCATAAAAGTAGACAAACTCGATTTTCATCGAGTTTGTCTACAATCTGAAAGGTGAACCCCTAATGGTTCACCTTTTCGTTTTGGTTCAACTGGGCATGTGACATGACAAAAAACCACCATAAGCGGTGGCTTTACTTCCTATATGTAGAATGCAGGAATCGACTATCTTAAATAAGTTATCTTATTTAAGAAAAATATATTCCGAAAATGAAATGACTTTTCTATTTTCATTAATGTGTTTGAGAACCAAGTTTCACGGAAATGGCTTTGGCAGCTTTCGTTACTTTGTCAATCAATTCAGGCAAGCGATCTTCCTGAAATCTTGCTTCAATCCCAGCGACACTAATACCGGCTACTATTTCACCTTTACCATTGAGTATCGGCGCACTCACCGCTTTTGTATAATCCTCCAGTTCTGATGAAGTTATCGTGTACCCATTTGATCTCGCTTCATCCATTGCATGACGGAGTTTAGTTTTATCCGTAATCGTTCCCATGGCGATTGGTTTTAATTGGATGTTTTCCAAATAATTTTCACGCTCTTCTTCTGGCAAAAACGCTAGGATGATTCGAGAATCGCCAGCGTACAATGGCGAACGCCTTCCAATGGATGTATAAAGTCGAACAGGCTGCAGGGTGTCCACCTTTTCAATATACATCGCTTCATCCTTATCCCTTACAATTAAATTCACTGCTTCTTCAACATCATCCCGCAGGTCTTTCATGATCGGATAGGCGATTGACCTGATATCCAAACGCTCCCCTACCAGTTGACCAAACTGAAGGAATATCAATCCAAGTGAATAGCGGCCATCATCGTCCTTTGTCAAAAACCCCATTTCCTCCAAAGATCCCACCATACGGTGTAACGACGTTTTCGGCAAATTGGAAAGTTCCATCATTTCATTAAAGGTCAGTTTTGGATGATTTATGAAAAGGGTTAGGATTTGCATGGATTTCACGACCGTTTTGTTATGTGCCTGCATACAATGTCTCCTTTCATGATACATGTTTTCCTTAACTATCATTCTATTATAAAACAGGAAGAAAGGATGTAATGAAAATAACCGTATTGATTGTTTTTCGAAATGCTCTGTTTGTATTCTCATTTGATTTACCGGCACTTTTTAATATTTGATCGAATCATTTTATTATCCTGAAGCCCATGGAGCGAGTAATAATGTGAAATGCTGAAGCGTTTAGCTGATTAAGTTACTTGATCATTACGAAAACCCATCCACTACAAAGGCATTTTCAATATTACTTTTGTCCCTTTCCCTTCACGAGAATGAAGGATAAGGTTTCCGCCGCAAACTCTGGCTCTTTCCTCCATACTGAATAAGCCTACTCCTCGGGTAACTTTTTCGATATCAAAGCCCTTTCCTTGATCTTTTATTTCTACACGAACTTCTTCCTCTATTTCCTGGATCGTCACTGCAGCTTCCTCGGTATAGGCATATTTCCTAATATTTGTTAATGCCTCTTGAATAATACGGTAAATGGTAATTTCTTTGTTTGCATTCAGACGGCAGTTCAAATAGCATTCAAAATGGACCTTGATATGATGATGCTCTAAAAATTGCGCCACTAAAGAGCGTATGGCAGGGAACAGTCCAAGATCATCAAGTACCGATGGCCTTAATTCCCAGGATAGATGCCGGAGTGATTCGATAATTTCGGTCGCTTCATCTTGCATTTGATCTAACAGGGGATGATCCATTTCTGTCTGAAGTCTGTTAATCGTTATGAGATGGCTGTATAAGTTTTGTCCGATATCATCATGAAGCTCTCGGGAAATGCGTTTTCTTTCTTCTTCCTGCACATCAATGATTTTCCCGGTCATTTTCTTAATCTCTTCTTCCGCAAGCTTACGCTGGGTCACTTCATAACGAATCGCTAAATATTGATAAGGTTTCTGGAACTCATCAAGAAATGGAACGATTGTCGTATCAACCCAATAATAAGTATTATCCTTGGTCTTATTTTTAATCTCGCCTTTCCATACTTCCCCTGATGATATTGTTTTCCAAAGATTGTTGAAAAACTCTTTCGAATGAAATCCCGAGTTAATGATCCGATGATCCTGTCCGATCAGCTCTTCTTTTGAAAACTTTGAAATCCGGCAAAATTGATCATTGACATATTTAATCGTCCCTCTTTGATCGGTTATTGCTACAATCGAGGAAGCATCCAAAGCAAATTGGAAATCGGCCATTTTATTTACGAATTTCCCCAATTCCTCTAAAACTCGTTTATATTCGGTAATTTCCTTGCGAATTGCCAGGTATTTATATGGGTTCCCTTTTTCATTTAAGAAAGGGACAATTGTGGTATCGACCCAATAATGAGTTCCATCCTTCGCTTTATTCTTGATTTCACCCCGCCAAACACTTCCTGATGAAATTGTCCGCCAAAGCTCTTGCATAAATTCCTTTGAATGATGACCTGAATTGATAATTCGGTGGTCCTTCCCGATAAGCTCTGTTGCTGAATATTTGGATACCTCGCAAAATTTCTTATTAAAGTTTATTATCTTGCCCTTTTCATCAGTAAATGCAACAATCGTAGATTCATCGAGTGCGTAAATTAAATCAACCAGTTCATTGATCGGATAGGATTGCTGCTGGTTAATCCGTGATTGGTCTTTCACTTTATGGACTACAATTAAGTAATAAAGCTCTTTCGCAAGCTGAAAGGAGTTCACCCTGAAAAAAAGCGAAAAAGCATGACCATCCCGGTGGATCCCCAACTGGTGGATAATCTCCCCTGCTCCGCTGTGTTGCAGGTTTGCCCCTGGTATAAGATTCAGAAGCTTTTCCCCGTTCATTTCATGATGTTCATAACCAAAGTTGTCATATACCTGTTGATTCGCAAAAGAGATGACTCCAGATTCATTGACAAGGATTGTCGGGATCCAGGCGTACCCCCTTTTTCCATTTCCAAATGTTTATTCAAGTCCATACATAATCCTCCTTGTTGCCATGTTAAATTAAGCTGTTCAATTCCTTTTCCATTTTTTTCGCTGCATCAAGGATCTTATGCTGGTCACTTTCAGAAATGGGCTGAACTGTTCGTTTACCTACTAATAATACCCCTTTGGGAACACCTTTAAATTGAATCGGAACCGCGAAGGCGCAACGGAGATTTTCCGCAAGCATGATGGGATAATCTAAAGCTTTGCCGTGGATATTATTGGGGAAACCCTCAATCTTCATCGGTGTCCCCGTTGATATGACCCTGCCTGCAATTCCTTTTCCATATCGAACAGTTATCCTTTTGTACTTATCATTTCTGTTGCCGGCGGCATAATGCCAGCTTATATCAGGACCTTTTCTGTTTTGTAAGGCAAGTCCTACAAAATCACCGTTCATTTCATCTAATACATATTCACACGCTTTTTTAAATGGTTGTTCCTCTTTCGATTTACTGTCCAAGTTAAATTCCATACCCTAATAACCCCTTTTTTAAAGCGAATGCAACAAGTTCATGCCTTGAACCCTCGTCTGTCGAGCTTTCTTTCATTATCCCGTTCAATATTATGGGTGTAATTATCTTCATTAAAGGGGATTTTATTATTTTTATCCGACGGCATATAAATCCCTCCTAAAATAGCTTTTCAATTCCTTGTAAAATACCAGGCAAATTTACCTTAACGTTCGTTTCACTTTTCAAGATAAGGCAGGCTACTCACCCATTTTCCATTATCTAGATTAAATTGTTTTTTTCTATTTCCAATTTCCTCATCGGTGAGCCACTGAAGTGTGTTGGATGGACAAACACTTGCACACATTGGCGGGATACCGTTTTTTGTCCGGTCAATACATAAATCGCATTTATACATTAAGTTTTGCTCTGTATCAAATTTTGGTATTCCATACAGACAAGCGATCGTACAGTTTTGGCAGCCAATACATTTTTCAACTAGAGCTGATAAGACGGCCCCTATCTCATGTATTTGGATTGCCTGGGCAGGACAACTTCTTGCACAGGCCGGATTCACACAATGGAGGCACATAAGAGGCATCGTCTGCCGATTGACCAGAGGGTTTACATCATAAACGTAGTTCCTGTTCCGCTCTTCATGACCTCCGCATTGTGTACAAGCAGCAAGGCATGACCGGCATCCTATGCAGTTTTCAAGTTCTAAATAGAGCCTCTTTTTCATTTATTGCACCTTCTTTATTTCGACTTTTTCCATTTGAGCCGCACAGACCTTAAACTCCGGCATACGGGATATTGGGTCAAGCGCTGCAATCGTTAATAGGTTGATAGATTGCTCGTGCCCAAAGTGGTATGGAACAAATACAGTGTCCTTACGAATTGCCTCTGTAATTTTCACTTTATAGATTGCCTCGCCTCTCCGGGTGTACAGGCGGACCTTATCCTCATGGTCCATATTGTATTTTTTTGCTGTTTCCGGATGCACTTCGACGTATGGCTCCGGGCACATATCACGCAGAAACTGGATTCTTCTCGTCTGGTTTCCAGATAAGTAGTGGTAAACGACACGACCGGTTGTTAAACGAAGTGGATATTTTTCATCTGGCTCTTCAGCAGGGGGACGGTAAGGAAGCGCACAAATTTTCGCTTTCCCGTCTGCGTGATAGAATTTTTTATCCAGGAACATATGCGGCGTTCCCATATCATTTTCATCCTTACAAGGCCAAAAAACTCCGTCCTGTTTGTCGATCTTATCCCATGTAGCACCATAATAATCGGCATATCCTCCTTTACTAGCCAGTCTGAATTCATCAGCTATATCTTTTGCTGTTTTCAAATGGGAAAAGTATTTTCCTTTTCCAAGACGTTCTGCAAGTTCTACTTGTATTTGCCAGTCGGGCTTAGATTCACCGATTGGTTCTTGTGCCTTATTTATCTTAATAATTCTTCCTTCAAGGTTAGTAACTGTTCCTTCATCTTCTGACCACGTTACAGATGGCAGGATCACATCCGCAAACACCGCTGATTCAGAAAGATAGAAATCCGAACACACCATAAAATCAAGATTTTTCATCGCAGTTCTGACGAAATTCAGATTCGGAGCAGATACTGCAGGATTAGAACATAGCAGATACAGTCCGCGAATCGTTTTTTGTTCCATCAACTCAAACATTTCATATGCAGAAACACCCGGCTGGGGCATTTCTTCAGGAGTGATTTTCCATACTTTACAAACCTCTGCTACATGTTCAGGGTTTGTAATTTTACGGTATCCTGGCAATAAATCGGCTTTCTGGCCATGCTCCCGTCCCCCCTGTCCGTTTCCTTGACCGGTGAATGTCGCTACACCAGACTTTGGCCGTCCGATTTTACCTGTCACAAGCGCCAAGTTTGTATATCCAGATACATTGTCAACACCCTTATGCTGCTGTTCGATTCCACGTGCGAACATGACAACTGCATTTGGTGATTTCCCATAAATTTCTGCTGCACGAATGATTTTTTTCGATGCCACACCTGTAAGCTCACTCGTATATTCCGGTGTAAATTCTTTTACAAGTTCTTTTGTTTCTTCAAACCCGTTCGTATGATTATTAATGAACTCTTCGTCAGCATAACCGTTTTGAATTAATAGATTTAAGATTCCATTAGCAAGGGCAAGATCCGTTCCCGGTTTCAAGTCAAGATGAACATCTGCTCTTCTCGCAATAGGAGTTTCACGGGGATCTGCCACGATAATGTACCCTCCTCTTTCTTGTACGTTCCAAACACGGAACATAGAAGTTGGATGGCATTCTGCTGTGTTGCTTCCTGCAATAAATAAGCAATCTGTTTCATGAATATCAGTCCAAGGTAATGTTGAACCTCTATCAACTCCAAAAGAACGAAGGAATCCCCCGGCTGCACTCGACATGCAAAATCGGCCATTATAATCAATGTAGCGAGTTCCAAGAGCCACACGTGCAAATTTCCCTGTTAAATAGCATTTTTCATTTGTCATTGATACCCCGCTGAAAACGGATAATGAATCTTTTCCATATTTAACTTGAAGTTCCCTGAACTTATTTGCGATTAAATCATACGCCTCATTCCAGCTTGCTTCACGGAAACCTTCCTTTGTTCCCTTTAATGAAGCATCATCACGAATAAGCGGTTTTAAAATACGATCATCATGATTCGTCTGCTGGTAAGCTGTAACCCCTTTTGGACACATTTTCCCTACGGTTACAGGCCAGTCATAACGGGGTTCAACCCCAATGATTTTATTCGTCGCTACATTTACCCTTAAATTCATTCCGCACTGCATTCCGCAATAAGCACAATGGGTTTTGACCAATGTTTCATTCGGGTGTACCACATTACTTTCTGCTTAAAAAAACTTATCCTTTTGCATCCTGGTTTGCCTCCTTAACTTTTACTTCATGGATGGGGAACCCAGAAAATTGGGCAATCCTGTATTTTCTTCGACAAGGAAGGCACATTTCAGCGAGATGGTGGCCTTCTTTCGCTTGGAATTCTATATCATTCCTGCCGAGTACCTCTATGACATCTTTTGATTGTTCTGTTGAAACAAACTCATTACCGCATACTTTGCATCCTTTCAGGATTGTTCCGCATAATGTTCTCTGTAGTTTCTTGCAAATACACTCATTGGGCGGAAAGGTATGTGCGCAAGTTTTCCAAACGGAAGATAAATCAATGTAATGATGACTGACCATTGGTGAATCAGGGACATGGCCGGCTGTCCTGCACCATGCATAAAAATGTTCATGAACGTTAGTGCCAATCCTGTAACGCTGACCAATAACAGCATGAATAATGGAAGGAAGTCATACATGAATTGTTGCTCTGCCCTTGCCTGCATATTTTTCAAACGGCGATAAAGGGCCATGCATACTCCGGAAATGACCATCACTGCTGTTATGTTCAGTGCGTTATATGATAACTTCGCAATGAGCCCATCAGCTGGCACTGTCATTACTTGGATCCCCATTGCGATGATGTTGTAGTAACCGTTCTCGTCCATTGTGATGTACATCCATCCAAATACTAGAGGAAAGGTCACGAAGCAGGAAAGAATGCAGCCCCAGCCCATAAGAACGTGCTGTGTCCATCGGTAAATTCCCCTGTTCCAGATGAAATTGTATGTTGCTAAATGTTCAACTGTTGTTTTGGGCGTTGATCTTCTTAAGAGAATTTTGATTCCTTTTTTTATAAAAACCTTTGTTGGCGGCCTTTCCCCCCAAGCGATAAATCTGTAAAAGAAACCCCCAATAAAAATAAACGTCCCCACCATATAGCCATAAAGGTTTAAATCCACGTGTGTAAACATTCTCGTACCTATAAACGATAAGAATACAAGTCCGCAAACTGCTAGAAACATAGACTTTGCAAAATGTGATGCAAAAGCATCATCAATCGATTTTCCTGTTTTTTGATTTACGGCGACTTTTGCCTGCATTATTATTCCTCCTCATTACAAACAATTACCATACCCTTATTGTAAGATCTTGTCTGATTGTTCGATATCGGGGAACTTCCCCATCCTTTTGGAAAAATCCCCTTAACTTTTGAAAATAAACAGAAATTCAGACGTCAGAATGGTGATTAGTCCATATTTCCTTCACTCTAATTTCATAACTTCTTATTTGGGATTGGGGTAATAATGTAAATAAGTGATGTTGGGTTTCAAGATTTTTTTGAAGAAAAAATGCATGTCAACCTCTCCTCACTTTCGAATTGCAAACCGGTTTTGGAAGACATTATTGGACATAGTGGAAGAAAGGGACCTTCTTTATCATGAACTTTGTTTAATGAAACAAAAAAGAAAGCACTCTTTAAGAGTACTTTCTCCAGTTTGCAGACATAAGGTCAACGGTAATCCATATGTGTTTCAGCTTCTTCAATCGTTTTAACATAGAACGAATATCGAAGGTATAATGAATGAAAAATAAGCGTCCTACCTCTGAATACATATCTTTCACCAAGTCATAAATGAAAGTGAAGTCAAGGAAGCCTCAATTTTACCAACCAATATGGTTCGGTGGCACCAGTTGATCTAAAGTAATCATTTCAAGTTGATCTCGCTGAATAGAATCATGTTTAGAAAGCATCCTCTTCACCTCAAGTTTTAATAGACCTATTTTAAAACAAAAATGACTCTAGGCAAAAGTGTTCTATCTAAAAGGTAAAACAAAATTGATTGGAGCTGGTGTTCGAGACTCCAGCGGGAAAAGCGTCCAGGGGAGACCCCGCAGGCGAAAGCCGAGAAGGCTCCCGGACCGCCCGCGGAAAGCGAGCCTTACGTTCCAATCAACGTCAAATTGTACAAGCTATAAAAAAATGTAGACAAACTCGATTTTCATCGAGTTTGCCTACAGTCTGAAGAAAGCACACTTTAAGAGTACTTTCTCATCTTTTGCGTTAATTGTAGAAGCATTATATATCCAGCCATTTTTTCAAGGCCAATGAAATTGAAACCTTCAATTCCTTCAATTGCCGTTCTTTTTGAAGGAACAGCCGTTCAGCCTCCTTTAAATTCACCCGTGAGAACTGAATCGATTCCCCTGGTTTAACCTGAGCGATAATTGGTAAATCCGCCGTAATCACCTGAGCTATCTTAGGATATCCGCCCGTTGTTTGGCTATCTGAAAGGAGGATGATCGGATTTCCATCTGGAGGAACCTGAACGGACCCATTTGTAACCGCTTCAGATAATAACTCCCCATTATCCTTTAATTTCAGTGCAGGGCCCGATATTCTATATCCCATGCGGTCGGATTGATTGGAAACTTTAAATAGCCTCTCTACAAAACTATCTTTACTTGAATCTGTGAAATATTCATATTGGCTTCCATCGATGAAACGGATGTGAGGTTTTCCTCCTGGCATGAACCCCTTCTCATTGACAAACCACTTTGGGAAGGAAAATGAACCTTTAAACGTTCGATCATCAAGATTCATCGAAGGTTCATTAAACTGCAAGACATCGTCAGCCTTTAATGCCCTCCCCATATAACCGCCAATCCCAGCCCTTAGATATGTGCTTTTACTCTCCATAATTTCAGGAATAGCAAAGCCTCCCGCTACAGTTAAGTACGCCCTGCAACCTGATTTACACCCTTCAAATCGAAGAATCGATCCATTTTTCACAAGAATGGGCTTCCACATCGGTACCACCTTATTATCAAGTGTAGGTGATAAATTTCCACCTGTTATCGAAATCAGGCAATTTTTCTCTACTTTAATGGTCGGACCCATTAAAGTAATTTCCAAGGCCGCTTCTCCTTCTTCATTGCCAACCAACATATTGGCAATTCGTAAAGAATGTGCATCCATCGCCCCGCTTACGATCACCCCATGTTGCTTGAATCCTTTTCTTCCAAGATCCTGTATACTGGTCAATAATCCCGGTTTGATTACGCGCAGGCTCACTGTATCCCCTCCTTAAGAATCATTTCTTTATATTCTTGATCCGTAATCGGGTGGAACTTCACAATGTCCCCTGCTTGTAATAGACTTGGAGGATTTACATTTGGTAAAAATAGTTTGGTTGGCGTTTGTCCGATCAATTGCCATCCACCAGGCGTTGATATGGGATATACTCCCGTTTGCATACCGGCAATCCCTACTGCCCCTGCCGGAATGGTCATTCGGGGAGAGGAACGCCTAGGTGTCGCGATGTTCTCTGAAAGTCCGCCAAGAAACGGGAAACCCGGTGCGAACCCAATCATATAAGCCAAATATTCACCGGTTGAATGAATATGAATGACTTCATCAGTAGTCAAATCATTATAGCGTGCAACATATTCCAAATCGGGTCCATATTCATACCCATAGCACACGGGAATGGTAACCTTTCGATGTATCAGTTTCTTATCTTCTTTTAAATCCTGTAATTTCATTTCCAAGATGGAACGGACCACTTCGAAGGGAGATATGGTTTCATTACCATTGCTTTTATTTTGTTCCTTATAAATAACCAGTGGATCATAAAAAACCGTCAAATTGGTATAAGCCGGTACACATTCTATAAACCCTGCAAAAGGTTCATCTTCCAGCAAATCCTTTAACAATTTTATTTTTTTGTGAACGCTGTATTCCATTCCATTCCCGAATGTTATCACGATTGCGGAATCGCCTAATGGAGAAAGTGTATATGAAGTTTTTTTCAAAAGCTTTTCCGGCATAGGAATCATCTCTTTCTGTCAGTTATAAAACTCCTAATTTTTCATCACGAATGTCCGTTATGAACATATATCCAGGTGCATGCGTGATCATGATCTCCGGTTTAGTTTCCATAGCAATGGATTGAGGTGTTACACCACATGCCCAAAATACCGGGACTTCCCCTTCACGAATCGTTACTGGATCACCAAAATCCGGATGCTGAATGCTGGAAACACCAATCGCTTCAGGGTCGCCAATATGGATTGGAGCGCCATGAACGGCCGGAAAACGCGATGTCACTTGAGCTGCCCTCACCACATCCTTTTGTGGAATCGGCCTCATGCTAGCCACCATTTTCCCATGAAAAATCCCTGCTTCAATACAAGGGATATTGGTTTTATACATTGGTACATTGCATCCCTCTTCAATGTGACGAATCGATATATCATTGTTTAAAAGGGCGTGTTCGAATGTAAAGCTGCACCCAATTAAAAATCCAACCATATCCTCTTCCCAGTAGTTTGAGATATCCGTTACTTCTTCCACTAATTCTCCATATTTATATACCCTATATTTCGGAATATCGGTGCGGATATCCCCAGACCTCGCTGCAAATGCGGGAATGGGTGAACCAATTTCCGTAACATCCAGCAATGGACAGGATTTAGGGTTACGCTGACAGAATAATAAGAAATCAAAAGCATGCTCTTTTTTTAAGATGGCTAAGTTCGCTTGTGCATAACCGTTAGCCATGCCAGCGGTCGGCTTTATCAATTCGTTGTTTCGAATCATTGAACGCAACTCAGCCGGGGTAGCTTGAGAAAGATCAATCATTAGTATTCATCTCCTATTACAAAGTGGCAGAAAGTGACAAACCGGCACGCCATTTCCACCTATTTTTATTGGATTTTCATTCATTGATCATTAAAAAAGTGCTGGCAGTTGTTTCATTAATGTATATACGCCCATCAACGCCATGATGACTACCACGAATACACCGGAAATCGTTAACCATAAAGGATGCTTATAATCACCCACGATATTTTTCTTATATGCGGCAATAAGCAATGTTCCAAGAGCAATTGGTAAAATCAGTCCATTAATGGCCCCAACTATAAGCAATACCTTAACCGGTTGACCAATCAATAGAAAGCAAATGGTCGATACCGCTATAAAGCCAATGATTATCCAGTTTGCCTTCTTATTTATCTTTTCGCTGAAAGTTCTGATAAATGAAACCGAAGTATATGCCGCTCCAACAACAGACGTGATTGCTGCAGCCCACATGACGACACCAAAGATTTTATATCCTATATCACCCGCAGCCAGTTGAAAAACGGATGCTGCAGGGTTACCCGGATCAATTTGTAAACCTTTCGATACAACACCAAGTACTGCCAGAAATAGGGCAACGCGCATGACAGTCGTTATCAGGATCCCCATTACCGAGCTCTTCGTGACCTGAGGTAACGAGTCAACGCCCTTCACTCCTGCATCCAATAGACGATGGCCACCCGCAAAAGTAATGTAGCCGCCTACAGATCCGCCCACTAATGTAACGATGGCGATAATATCGATTTTATCAGGGGCAAAGGTCTTCACTACCGCTTCCCCTACAGGAGGAGAGGTTGTCCAAGCAACGTAAATCATCAAACAAATCATGAAAAATCCAGCGATTTGCGTAAAACGGTCCATCGCTTTTCCTGCTTCTTTCACTACAAAAATCAGTACGGCAATGACTGCGCTTATTGCCGCCCCCGTAGTTGGGGATATTCCCGTCATCGCATTCAGACCTAATCCGGCTCCTGCGATATTTCCAATATTAAATGCCAGCCCGCCCATGACGATCAGTGCTGCCAGTACATAACCCAGCCCAGGAAGGACCATGTTTGCAATCTCTTGACCCCGCTTTTCGGATACAGCAATAATCCGCCATACATTAGTTTGGGCAAATATATCAAGAATGACTGAAATAAGGATAACGAAACCGAAACTTGCCGCAAGGCTTTGGGTATAAACGGTCGTTTGCATTAAAAAACCTGGTCCAATTGCCGATGTTGCCATTAGGAATGCTGCACCTAACAATAAAGTGCGGTTCGTTTTTGGCTTAGTCAAATTCTTTTTCTGTGCTGTTGTATTTTTGATTGGCTCCAATGGAATCTTCCTCCTGATTGTTTAGTTTTTTTCAAGAAAAGGACTTGACTGTTATTTCAGATAATTGCAAAGATTCCCTAACATGCCTTGCAAAGGATAAAGCATGTGCCCCGTCCCCGTGAATACAAATGGTATCTGCTTTTAAAGCCACATCTGAGCCTTGCTGGGACAGTACCTTCCCTTCCTTCACCATGCGAATGACTTGGGCAACCGCAACATCATCGTTTTCAATCAGTGCGTCCTTTTCCAAGCGGGAAGTCAATGAGCCATCATGTTGGTAGGTGCGATCGGCAAATACTTCACTCCCTGTTTGCAATCCGATAGCCTGTCCGGCGCGTATTAATTCACTGCCCGACAAACCAAATAAGATAAGTTCGGGATTCACTTTATATACCGCTTCGGCAATGGCCATGGATAATTCCTTGTTCTTTGCGGCCATATTGTACAAAGCCCCATGCGGTTTCACATGCTGCATACTTCCGCCTTCGGATTGCAGGAAGCCATTTAATGCTCCAATTTGATAGACGACAATATCATAAGCTTCCTGTGGTGAAATATTCATATTGCGTCTGCCAAATCCTATTAAATCCTGTAAACCTGGGTGGGCTCCGATTTTGACATCTTTCCCTAAAGCAAGCTGAACCGTTTTTCTCATGACTGTCGGATCACCAGCGTGGAATCCACAAGCTACATTGACAGATGTTACATAATCTAAAATTTCTTGATCATTACCCATCCGGTAAGCGCCAAAACTTTCTCCTAAATCACAATTCAAATCAACCTTGTTCATACTACCCTCTCCTTTAATAACGGAAATTTTAGTAAACCATAAAAATATGTAAGTCCTCTTTCAATCAATATAATGCACACGTTCCGAAATTCGGAACCACAGTTTCATATTTCGGAATATTCTCATTCTAGCATATTTTAATTATTTCGACAATATTTTGTTAGAAAACCTAACATTACAGTTTGATACAAAAAAGCCGTTGTTTCCTTTGTAAGGAAGCAACGGCCATGATTACTGCTTTTAAGTTTGGAGTCTATTAATTCAAAATCGGTTAATCGAAAACAATGAAATATCTTCCTTGGTCGTACCGGAGATAATCAAGTCACTCAAAATTTCTCCCATGACACTGCTGAACTTAAAACCGTGTCCAGAGAAACCTGCGGCTATAGCAATATGTGGATAATAAGGATGTTTATCCACTATAAAATGCTCATCAGGGGTCATGGTATAGATGCAAGTTTTCCCATATTTCATTTTTTGATCAGCAGGCATATATTGCCCTAAAAACCTCATCAAATCTCCTTCATCCTCATCCAATTCACCAAAACCCTTGATACAGCCATCAGGATTGATCCGCTGTCCTCCATCATGTCTGCCTATTTTCAGTCCAGAACCATTTATACTAGGAAAGCCATAATATGTACCAACTGAAGTATCAAAAGTAAAAGCCGGAAAATCATTATGATTATATAATTTTTCATTTGCATGAAACCAGGCAAATGTTTTTCTGATGGGTTCCAGCGGGAGATTCAAATCTAACATCGCCAATATTTTCGGTGCCCACGCCCCAACTGTAACCACTAAAGACTCCGAGTGGAATGTTTGTTCATCCGTTATAACCGTGACCCCGTTACCATGAGCAACTATCTTCCTTACTTCACTGTTTACAATGATGTCGGCACCATGGGACTTCGCAAGTTGTTGATACGCCCTTAAGCACTCTTCACTTTTCAACACACCCGAAGTCGATTCATAGCACCCAATGTAGTCTTCCGGCAGTGTTATTCCTGGCCACCTATCATGAATTTCATGGTAATCCAATATTTTCATAGGTAAACCATATTCCTTTGATCCTGCTTTCACTTGTTTAATGAAAGTGGAATTCTGGCTTCCAGCATTCAGGACCCCCGTTGGAAGAAATAATTGTTGACCTGAAATTCTTTCCAATTCACCCCAAAGCTTTTGTGATTTAAGTGCCAAAGAAACATACTCCCTGCCTTCACCATAAGCATGCCTAATAATTCTTGTTTCCCCGTGATGGCTCCCCTTATTATGAGGAGGAGCAAAGGAATCCAATAATAATACTTTTTGTCCTTTTTTTGATAGATAATAACCTGAAGACATACCCATGGATCCAGCTCCAATTACAATTACATCATAATGCATCTTTCATCCCTCCTCCTTTAAATATGGTCCTTCATTTTAAAAAAAGGAAGCCATTTTACCTTATAAAATAAAGTAAAATAGCTTCCACATGGTTTTAGAACTCTATTTCCCCGATCTCCCTTTCAACGAGCTTCACTATTTCCCCTTCATGAATTTGCCTATAAATCGCTTCAATGTCAGGATGAAAAAAGCGATCTTCTTCAACCATCGGGACTTCGCTCCGAACTAAATGATATACCTCTTCCGTAACCGGTGACGGTTTCAAAGGTAGATGAAAATCCATTGCTTGCGTTGCCGTCATCAGTTCAATGGCTAAAATATATTCAAGTTTCTTCGAAATCCGATATGCTTTCCTCGAAGCAAAATAGGCAAAACTTATCACGTCTTCTTGATTTGCACATGTAGGGATATTATCTATTGTCGCTGGATGCGAGAGCACCCTGATTTCATTTAATAGCCCGGCAGCTGTATATTGCGGAATCATGTAGCCGCTATTTAAACCTGGATTAACCACTAAGAAATTAGGTAATTCACTAAGGTGATGGTTTACAAGGCGATCTATTCTGCGTTCTGCTATTTTTGCTAAGTTTGCTAACGCAATGGATATCGCATCCGCATAAATCCCAACAAATGAACCATCAAAATTCCCAGCCATCAGGCCAATTCCATCTTCTTCTTCAGGAAAAATCAGAGGATTGTCACTTACAGAGTTCATTTCATTCTTGATTGATACAGCAGCGTCTTTCAATACTCTTTTTATGGCTCCATGGACTTGTGGAATGCATCGTAAGCTAAGTGCATCTTGTAATCTATGTTCCTTGTATGTATCAATGATTTGGCTGCCTTCAAGAATCCTTGATACATTTCTGGCTGTCTTAGCCTGTTCCTCATGTTTTTTCAATGAGTGGGGACGAGGATCAAATGCTTTTATAGTACCCTTCAGCACTTCTAAGGACATGGCTCCCGTAATGTCAGCGGTTTTCGCCGCCTGAATGCTATTGTATAAAGCCAGGACAGCCATCGCGGTGACGGAAGTAGTCCCGCTTGTAAGTGCCAATCCTTCTTTAGCACCTAACGTAACAGGTGCTAATCCAGCTTTCCTTAAAGCTTCCATGCCAGGTATGAGCTCATCTTCATACCATGCCTTCCCTTCACCCATCACCACTAAGGCCATGTGGGCTTCTGGGGAAAGATACCCCACTGACCCATCACCTGGAACAAACGGAATGATATCGTGATTTAATAGTGAAGCAATTAGATTTAATACCTGTAAACGAACTCCTGAATACCCTTGGCCTAAATTCACTAGTATCATCAACTGAATGGCCCTTACGACTTCTTTTTCAAGAGTTTCCCCAACAGAAACGGCATGTGAACGAACAATATTCCGTTGAAGGGTTTCTGCGTCCTTTGGAGAAATCACCTCGGTCATATTACTGCCAAAACCCGTAGTTACACCATAAATCAATCGATTTTCATCTAAAAACTTGTCTATTAAGCTACGTGATTTATTCACCCTATCACAATATGTTTGTGTAAAGGAAACCATCGCCCCATATCTTGCAACGGCAATTACCTCTTCGATTGAGATTTCACCATCACCTAGTACAACCTCTTTAATATCCTTCGGTTGTAAACAATCGGCAGTTGTCATCCTTATACATCTCCTCTCCTTAGACTTATCAAGAAGGAGAAAAAAGTTTTGGTCCTTCTCATTTATTTACTGGAAGTTATCTTATGTTATTTTTTCATTTTTAGTAAAGGGAATTTCGGTTCCTTTCGGAGAATTCTCCGTTTCTAGCAATGGGTCACTTGCTTCATGTAATGAAAGATTCTTCGTTTCAGGTGCCCAGGCTATCGATACGATCAAGCCCACCAGCAGAATGACTGCCATTCCTGCCATTGAGGCACTTAATCCGAATGAACTTAAAGAAACAGGCAGCAGAAATGTTCCAATCGCAGAACCAATTCGACTAATTGCCGTAACCATACCTATTCCTGAGCCACGGATTTCAGTTGGAAAAAGCTCTGCTGGGTATACTAGTGTAAGGTTCGATGCTGCTGACATGAAAAAAGTAAAGATCAAGAAGGCTACCAACATTAAGAATTGAGAACCATTGTGTAAGAAACTGAGTGAAAACAATGAAACAGTAAGGAGCGTGAAAGCCCCGATGGTAAATCCTCTGCGAGAAAATTTTGCTAGCAGCCAAAGACCAATAATTGCCCCAACAAGCAAGAATAGATTTAACATGGTATCGGCAAAAAAGTTCTGTTCAAACCCCATTGTACTAAGGATGGAAGGCAGGAAAGTATAAATGGCAAAGTATGGAATAACGAGAGTCAATTTGAATATTCCACCAAAAGCCAACCGCTTACGAAGCCTTTTACTGAAAAGCCCACGAAACCCCAGAGTCTTTTGATCTTCTGTGCCGGTCGCCGTTTCTCCCATTTCAACGTTCGCTCCAAGGTGTTTTTTTACGATCTGGCGAGCTTCTTCGACACGTCCCATGCTGACAAGCCACCTTGGTGATTCAGGCGTTCCTATTCTTAAGATTAAAACCACAATTGCCGGAATGGCTGCGCTGACAAGCATCCAACGCCATGAGTCTGAACCAACCTGGCCCAAGTAATGACCAACAAAGTTTGATGCAACATATCCAAGCGTCCACACTACGTTTATAGACGCGAGGAGCGAGGAGCGATACTTTTTGGGAGAAAACTCGGCAAGCAAAGTCGTACCTACAGCGTAATCCCCTCCAAGTCCAAAACCAATCAGCAACCGTAAAATAAAAAGCTCTTCTGGGCTGCTAACAAAAAATTGTAAAATGGTAGCTACCGTGATGAGTAAAAAGTTTACGAGAAAGATTTTCTGTCGGCCTACACGGTCAGAAAGTCTTCCAAGTATTAAAGATCCCGCAAACAGACCGATTAAAGCAGAGCTGCCGATAAGCCCTGTCCACAATGAATTCATATTCATCTGAGGGCCGAATACTGTCAGGGCCATCGCAATGATCCCCAGAGAATACCCATCACAAAAGCTGGAACCGAATGTGAGTCCTGCAATTCGAAAATGAAACCTATTAAACGGGGCATCGTCAATCGTGAATTTTTGTTCGTTCAAAGAATCTCCTCCATTTTTTGATTTATCAGATATATTGATTCAAAAAAAAACACCAGAACTGTAGCACGCCGTGAGTGGCGAAGAAATTGAATGGAACGATTAAGCTTACTATAAAAAAATTGAGCAAAGAATATTATAAAAATATACTCTTTTTATAAACTATATCAAATCATTCTACCTTTTAATTTCTATCTACTATATGAAAATATAGTTTAAGATTCAATCAATTGTTTATCATTGAAATAAATGACTTCACTAAGGATTTTACAGCCTTCCATTACCTCAAATCTATCCCTTGCTTCCTTTTCTGTGCTAAACTCAAACATTTTTATGCCATTTTTCGAATGGATAGTGATTATCTACATAAAACTCCCTCCACATGGAAGATTCATTTCCACGAATTCCTTAAAACACTTTCATTTAATCTCACTGTAAAGTGGTAAAGTGTTTAATGCTGCCAATGGGTAGGATGATAAACCACCATCCTACTATTCAACACCTTACATATGGATAAATACTTCTAAAAGCCCAATTCATCTGCTGAAATGGGTAGATATTGACTGAAGATCAAGGCCTGATCTTTTTTAGTGATTCTTAAAGGCCAGTTTTTAGAATCACTCTTCAAAAATGGCGTTAAAGAGGGTTTTTACTCGACAAATTCATGCTCACGGCCATTATTATCCTTTGGAACCGCATGGGCTCTCATAAAAGTAGGAACTAGATCAATCGGATGCTCCTCTTGTAAACTTCTTCTGAAAGTGAAATACATAATCCGTAATCAATATACATCCATTTATGCCTTATCTTAGCTAACCATATTATTGGTGGTTTCCGATGAGTTACCTTGTTTGCCAGGCTTCACGAAAACCATGGCTATCATGCCAATCGTGACGGCTATTGAAGCTGCAATAAACATGGCATTATATCCATATATGGCGACAAGACTTCCTGTTAAGGTAGGGG
The DNA here is from genome assembly GCF_058783805.1 of Peribacillus sp. FW305-BF15. Lineage (NCBI taxonomy): Bacteria > Bacillati > Bacillota > Bacilli > Caryophanales > Bacillaceae > Peribacillus > Peribacillus sp. FW305-BF15. Next base: position 109,813 of record NZ_JBYSYV010000017.1, read on the forward strand.
CAATAATGGTAGCCAGATTGGCAATGAAATGAGTTACCCCGCCAAATGTACCAGCTTTATTCGGTTCTGTATCCAGAATCACGATCCAATAAATGGAATTAGGTAAATAATTAAAGGCATTTCCTATACACATTAAAGCAAGTACGGCCGCCGCACTCTCGACAGTCGGAATCAACATAAAACATACAGCAGTACAAAATAAGGAGATTACTGTGAACCAAGATCTGGCAATACGTAAATCCCCTGTTTTCCTGCGTAATATATCCGAGATTTTACCACCTAATAATCCAGTGATAATAGCTCCTACCCAGGGAATCATACCAATATATGAAAGAGAAGAAAGTGAATAATTAAATTCATCTTGCAGATATTTTGGGGTCCATGTAAGTAATAAAATATTTACATATAAAAAGGCAAAATATCCAATTGCATTAAATACTAACGTAGGGTTTTTAAAAAAATGGTACCATGGTACATTTATTTGTTCGTCTAATTTCGTCTCACCTTTTATTAAAATATCTGCTCTTCGAATTTCTTCAAGTTCGGTTTTCGAGACTCTTGGATGATCTTCAGGTAAATTTGTAAATACTTTGTTCCAGATTGCTACCCAAATAAAGCCTAATATACCGAGAATAACAAATGTTACTTTCCAGTTAGTGAATGTTAGAAGACCTACTACGATGGGTGCAGTAATTAATGCTCCAATTGGCGTTCCAACTAATCCAAGTGCTACAGCAAACCCTTTTTCTTTAGGAGATACCCAGTTTGCCATCGTTCGGTTCATCGTTGATAAGGTAGGTCCTTCAGCTAAACCAAATAAAACACGAAACACCGCAAATCCTGCCAAGGCAGAGCCTCCAAATAATGCTGCACCTATGTGACCTGCGAAGATTGTCCCAATTTCAAAAAAAGACCACGTAGTTCCGGCAATGATCCACATGAATTTAGGACCTTTCTTATCTGCTAAAGCACCACCAAATAGTGCACCGAATATATAACCATATCCAAAATAACCCAGTATGGCTCCCCAACTTACTGGATCTAAATTGAACTCCTTGATTATTTCAGCTTGGGCATATGAAAGTGCACCTCTATCAATATAATTTATGATTGTAATAACAATAATCATAAAAATGATAAAATAACGATAGTTATTTCTCAACATGTAATCACTCCTTGATGTTTGGTAGAGAGCAGCAATACTGACTGATTTTAAACATCAGCATTATGCAGCCTGTAATAAATTTAAAGCCATGAATATCCTGGTCTTGACTGTTTCGCCCCCTATAGAGAAGCTCAGATCAAGACAAAAAAACATGACAATCGGATACTGGCCAAGTTCTAGTAAAATATAAAAAAACACATTAATAGGCATTCCACCATGGATAGAAGCATGTATACCCGTGCAACTGAAATATCAGATACATCTCTTGCTTTGGCAATTCGGAATACTGTTAGATCATGTTGTATGTATCAAAGCCTTTTTACATCCGCCAAAATTCCAGCGGATATAAAGAGGCTCCTGATACATAGATTAAAGTTCATTAAATTGGTGTTTCATGAGAGATCCGGTCAACCTAATTATGGTTCGATGGGTATAGACTCTCTTCTATTAGTGAATTTTATAGACCAGTAAGGCTTTTGGTATCAGTCTTCACTTTATCATTCACTACTTGCACTCCATTTTTCCATACAGACTTAACGTGATTGACCCCAAATAAATATTGCAACTCCTGATAGTTTTCAACATTCCATAAAACGACATCCGCTTGTTTTCCGACTTCAAGGGATCCGACCCTTTCTTGCCTGTTGATTGCACAAGCAGCATTGTATGTCGCCGCCGTAAGAGCTTCTGCAGGGGTAAGCCGCATCGAAATGCATGCCAGATTCATGACAAGCGGCATGGATGTCGTCGGTGAAGATCCGGGATTGCAATCGGTCGAAATGGCAACAGCCACTCCTTCATCAACCATTCGTCGTCCAGGGGCCGCTTCTTCCCGTAAATACAAGGCAGTGGCTGGAAGCAAGCAAGCAATCGTGCCTGACTTCGCCATAGCAGTAATCCCCTCATCGGAAGCTTTTAACAAATGCTCAGCTGAAATGGCTCCTATCTTCGCAGCTAATTCAGCTCCACCGTATGGCTCAATTTCATCAGCATGGATTTTAGGGATCAAGCCGTACTTTTTCCCCGCCTTTAAAATCCGCTCTGATTGTTCAGGGGTAAAAACCCCCTTTTCACAAAAGACATCATTGAATTCTGCAAGCTTTTCTTCAGAGACGATTGGAAGCATATCATTAATCAGATGATCGACAAATTCATCCTCGCGGCCTTTATAATCCTTTGGAACCGCATGGGCACCCATAAAAGTAGGAACCAGATCAACCGGATGCTCTTCCTGTAGCTTCTTCATCACCCGCAACTGCTTTAATTCGGTTTCCAAATTCATTCCATAGCCGCTTTTACCTTCTACTGTAGTCACGCCATGAGCGAGAAACGAATCAAGTCGTCGCGTGGTTAGCTCCATCAATTCTTCTTCACTTGCTTCCCTTGTCATACGGGTGGTAGCATGAATGCCCCCACCTGCGTTCATAATGTCCATATATGTTGCGCCTTCAAGCCGCATTTCAAATTCACGTTCCCGACTCCCGCCATATACAACATGCGTATGTGGATCAACTAACCCAGGTGTCACCAAATGGCCAGTTGCATCAAAGACTTCAGCTTCATGCATTCTATCAGCATAGAGTTTTTCCAATTGCTTGGTTGTCCCGACAGCTTGGATCAACCCTGATTCCATCCATATACTTCCATCCTCTATCAAACCAAGCTCCGACATTGCCTCTTTGGAACGCGGACCTTTCCTTTCAGAGGTAAGGGTAGCAAGTTGAGCGGCATGTTTTATCCAAATTGGCTTTGTCATTTTTTATCAATTCCTTTATCAAGCATCGGGATATTAATACCTCTTTCACGGGCTGTTTCCTCTGCAAGTTCATATCCTGCATCAACATGGCGTACTACACCCATCCCAGGGTCCGTTGTCAACACTCGCTCAATCCTGGCTGCTGCTTCTTTTGTGCCATCTGCCACAATTACAACGCCTGCATGCATGGAGTAACCCATTCCTACGCCGCCACCATGATGTACGGAAACCCAGGTTGCACCGCCCACAGCATTCACCATTGCATTTAAGATCGGCCAGTCAGCCACTACATCGGAACCATCCTTCATGGCTTCCGTTTCACGATTCGGCGAAGCGACAGAGCCAGAATCCAAATGGTCACGCCCAATCACGATCGGGGCCTTCAATTCACCGCTTGCAACCATATCATTGAGGATTTTACCAAAACGGGCGCGCTCCCCATAACCAAGCCAGCAAATACGGGAAGGAAGACCTTGGAACTGGATTTTGTCTTGAGCCATTCTAATCCAGTTACATAGATGTTCATTATCAGCGAATTCACGTAAAATGGCTTGGTCTGTTTTATAAATATCTTCTGGATCTCCAGATAGAGCGACCCAACGGAATGGACCTTTACCTTCACAGAATTGCGGACGGATATAAGCTGGAACGAAGCCCGGGAAGTCAAAAGCATTCTCTACCCCTTCATCTTTCGCAACTTGACGGATATTGTTGCCATAATCAAACGTCACAGCTCCTTTTTCCATCATTTCAAGCATCGCCCTTACATGTTTGGCCATTGAAGCTTTAGAGAGTTTAATATACTCTTCTGGATTTGCATTCCGTAATTCTGCAGCCTCCACCATTGACAGGCCTGAAGGAGTATATCCATTTAGCGGATCATGGGCCGAAGTTTGATCCGTCAAGACATCAGGAATGAAGTTCCTTGCGATCATTTCCGGAAGAATATCTGAAGCATTCCCAATCAAACCAATCGATAATGCTTTCCCTGCAAGTTTAGCTTCATTCGCTAAACGAATGGCTTCATCCAATGAATCCGTTTTCACATCGGTATAACGAGTCTCAATCCTCCTGTCAATTCTTGTCTCATCTACATCGATCCCGATACAGACTCCACCGTTCATCGTAACTGCCAGCGGCTGTGCCCCTCCCATTCCGCCTAAACCTGCCGTTAGAGTGATGGTGCCTTTTAACGAGTTATTAAAATGTTGTTTTGCAAGCTCGGCAAAGGTCTCGTATGTACCTTGTACGATCCCTTGAGATCCGATATATATCCAGCTGCCTGCTGTCATCTGCCCATACATCATCAATCCCTTTTTATCAAGTTCATGGAATGTTTCCCAGTTCGCGTATGCAGGGACGATATTTGAATTTGCAAGCAGGACACGTGGTGCATCCGAATGCGTTTTAAAAATGGCCACCGGTTTCCCTGATTGGACAAGTAAAGTTTCATCTTCTTCAAGCTCTTTTAGTGATTTGACGATTGCATCAAAGCATTCCCAGTTACGAGCTGCTTTCCCAATCCCTCCGTATACCACCAAATCTTCTGGACGTTCAGCAACTTCAGGATCCAAATTATTCATAAGCATTCTAAGCACTGCTTCTTGTTGCCATCCTTTAGTATGCAATTCTGTTCCAGTATATCGGATAACCTTATTTGTAATCGTGTTCATTTTCATTTCCCCCTTGTTTTTGTTATATATTCATTCTATAAGAAAAATTCAGAATAATTAATTATAGTTTAATGATTATTTTATAATTTATTTTACTTTTTTGTAGTTAACTTTATTATTTTATGAATAATTTCAATAATTACATTGTTATGAAATAAATAAAAAAGGACGATTCATTTATTGAATCGCCCCAGACTGTAGACAAACTCGATGAAAATCGAGTTTGTCTATTTTTATGGCTTGTACAATTTGGACGTTGATTTCCA
>NZ_JBYSYV010000018.1:0-114464 GCF_058783805.1 Peribacillus sp. FW305-BF15
AACTCTAATGAATATTTTGTCATAAAAAAAGCACCTCCAATTGTTAGATGGTGTCTAACAATTGGGGTGCAGTTCATCCTTTAGCGGAATGGTCTTCTTTTTTATCTTTTATTCCTTAAGAATCCAATTGTTGTACTTGAAATAGGTTGTAGTAATGCCCTTGCTTTTTCATAAGTTCTTCGTGTGTTCCCATTTCCGTAATTTCCCCATTATCGATATGAATGATCCGATCTGCATGGGTGATGGTTGATAACCGATGGGCGACGATGATCGTGGTCCGGTTTTTCGCCAAAATATCCAGCGCCTCCTGGATAAAGTGTTCACTTTCCAAATCCAATGCGGAGGTGGCTTCGTCGAGAACAAGGATTGGCGGGTTTTTCAAAAATACCCTCGCAATGGCCACCCGTTGCTTTTGGCCCCCGGATAATTTAACTCCCCGCTCCCCGACTTTCGTTTCATATCCTTCTTTTAGACCCATGATGAAGTCATGGGCATTCGCCGCCTTTGCCGCTTCAAATACTTCTTCATCACTTGCATCAGGTCGTCCCATAAGGATGTTGGCCTTAACCGATTCACTAAATAAGATATTATCCTGTAGTACCATTCCTATTTTATCTCTTAGGCTGCGGACTTGATATTTACGGATATCCGTCCCATCCAATAATACCCTTCCCTCCGTCACATCATAGAAACGGGAAATCAAACTGACGATCGAGGATTTCCCGCCGCCGCTCATACCGACAAGTGCAATGGTTTCCCCTGATTTAACATCCAGGTTTATATGTTTCAAAACGGGTGCCTCTTTCTCGTCATAAGCAAACGATACATCCTGAAAGGTTATTCGGCCATCCACATGCTTCAGCTCTTTCGCCCCTGGTTCATCATCGATATCATACTTCTCATCCACAAACTCAAAAACCCTGTCCATGGACGCCAATGTCTGGGTCATTGTCGTCGAAGAGTTAACTAAACGTCTGAGGGGATTATATAGCCGGTCAATGAAACCGACGAAAGCAACCATGGTACCCAGTGACAATTGTTCATGAATGACCTGATAACCGGCAAATCCTATCACGAGCAAGGGGGCGATATCCGTGATCGTATTCACGACAGCAAATGACTTGGCATTCCAGCTCGTATGCTTTAGGGCTTTATCGAGGAAATTCTTGTTCTGCTTTGCAAACAATTCCTGTTCCCTGTCTTCTATCGCAAAGCTTTTGATGACTGACATCCCTGAAACCCGTTCATGAAGGTGACTCTGTACATCCGCTAAGGCTTGGGACCGAATCCTTGTATACGTTCTCAGCTTGCCAAAGAAATGCTTAATCGAAAATGCGTAAAATGGAAGCATGATGATGGATACAATGGTTAATTTCACATCCATCGTAAACATGATGACTATCACTATGATGATCGTTGCGATATCGAGCCAAAGGTTCATTAAACCCGTGATGACAAAGTTCTTCGTTTGTTCCACGTCCGTGATCATCCTTGAAATGACCTCGCCCACCCTTGTATTGGAATAATATTTAAAACTCAGTTTCTGTATATGGGTAAATAAATCATTACGAATATCATATAAGATTTTCGTTCCGGTCCATTGAGCGAAATATTGTCTGTAATACTCAATCGGCGGTCTAACTGCAACAAAAATGAATATCATGATGGCCATCGCCCATATAAGGCGTTCGGACTTCACGGCTTTGGACAGATCACCGTTTCCGATGATGTCATCCACTATATACTTACTGAGCAATGGAAGCAAAAGCGGAATCGCGAACTTTAGCAGTCCAATCAGTACCGTTCCGATTATCTGCCATTTATATGGTTTGACGAATTGCAAATATCTCTTAATGCTCCCCACGGAATTCCTCCTTTTCTTAATCAATAAATCCAAATGCTAAAAAAGCCCATAACGGTCATTTGGGAATCTTATATGCACTATTCAATTATATTTTCCTTTTCGGTAATTAACTATCAAAAGGATCACTTTCATAAACATTTGTAGGAGGTTTAATGGTTCCTGCGTATTGAAAGAGTGAATCAGATGTGTAGGTAAGATACACAATGAAAAAGCCTGCCAATTATGCAGCAGGCCTTTTCTATCATCGATAGGTTAAAAAGCGTTCATACCAACTATCAATAAACTCTGCGGAGAATGGTCCTTTTCGCTGGCGTATCATATAAATCAAATAGTCTACGTTCTGTTTCAATATTGAATCGATGGCATCCGGGTAATTCATTTCTTTCCGATGCCTTTCATATTCATCCTCATCCAGCAAATTAAACGTCATATCTGGGAATACTTTAATGTCCAGGTCATAATCAATGTATTTCAATGCTCCCGAATCGTATGTGAACGGCGAACTGATATTGCAATAATAATAAACCCCGTCCTCTCTCAACATACCAATAACATTAAACCAATACTTTGAATGAAAATAGCAAATCGCCGGCTCTCTCGTAATCCAAGTCCTTCCATCTGATTCCGTTACCATAGTACGGTCATTCGCTGCTATCACCAGATTTTGGGTCCCTTTTAAAACGGTTGTCTCTTCCCAGATACGATGGATATGTCCATTATGTTTATAGCTATGGATTTGGATTTTTCCTCCTTCGGCAGGAACAATCCCCATTTATCTCTCCCTACTTTCTATAGACACCCTGACAGCGTACTGTGCCCTATTCCGTTTGCAGTTGTTTTGTGTATTTAAAATATATACTTTTTTCCATTTACCCTATATTCCTATATTATAGCGATTTATTCATAAATTTAAAACAAAAGTGGCTAATCTCCCAGTGAAAATGTGTAAATAAGTCGAAAAAGTCTGACCATCCACCCATTTCATCTAAGAAATTAGCCGGTTATTTATCGTATGGCTGCCTGTCCTTGCTGAAAATAACGGATGACTTCTTCCGTTTGCTTTTCGAACATTTCATGGATACTTTTCAATTCCTGCTTTTTAAGTTGAATCTCTTCCTGAATGGTGACCGCTTCACTCTCCTCTTCAAGGGCAAGGAGTTGCTTCTCTATATCTTGGCATCTTTCGATTTCGGATTGTAAAAGTAAAAGCTTATCCATCGTTTTCAACTGGTTGTTTATAAGCCGGTTAAATTCCTCCATGAATGCACCTTCCTAATCTGTATTTTTTCTATAGTATGTATATTCTATTTTTATCAGCTTTCTCCTTTGACATAAAATGTAAACACGACGAAACATTTGTCGAATCTAATGGAAGGCAAAAAAAAAGCACCCTTCATAAGAAGGATGCTTTTCATCGGCAATTAGCCTTGGTTTTTATTGCTTTGAGATTTTTGGTTTTGTTGTTTCACTTCTTGAACGTTAGTTTCAGAAGCAAACTCTGTACCGAATTGGCCTTGTGCTTGACCTTGGCCTTTTCTTTGTTGAGATTGCGCGTTTTGTTGTCTCACTTCTTGAACGTTAGTTTCAGAAGCAAATTCTGTACCGAATTGGCCTTGACCTTGCTGAGATTGCGCGTTTTGTTGTCTTACTTGTTGAACGTCAGTACCTGCTTGTGATTTATTCATGTTGTTTTTAGCCATTGATATCACCTCCACGATAATAAGATAACCATTATCCAGGAGTGCTATCCAACAAAAATCATTTAAATTTTTCCAGTTACATTAAACAAGCAATGAAATGCCTCCATCAACTATTACGGTTTGTCCACGAATCATCCTGGCTCCATCGGAAATTAAAAACAGGATGGTATTCACCATATCTTCCACCTCGACCATGCGTCCAGCGGGAGTCTGTTCTGCCGCCTCAGCAAGCATTTCATCCCGATTCGGGAAAGACTTCAGGGCATCCGTATCGATCACACCGCCTGAAACGGCATTGACACAAATATTTTTAGCAGCCAATTCGACCGCTAAATATCTTGTCAGGGCTTCAAGCGCAGCTTTGGAGACTCCAACAGCTGTATAATTTTTCAAATAGCGAATGGATCCTAGTGAACTGATGCTGACGATTTTCCCCCCGCCGTTCCTCTCCATTAGTTTCGCCGCTTCCTGTGCGCAGAAAAGGAGAGCTTTTGTATTGATGTCCATGGTCCAGTTCCAATGGGATTCCTCCAGCTCCATCAATGGACGCTGGACGCCAGAGGCCGCATTATTGATGAAGATATCCAAACGTCCGTAATAAGCATCGATTTCCTCGAACATGCCTTTCACTTTCGCAACATCACCGACATTTGCCTTGACTACAAGGGCTTTTCGCCCCAACGCTTCAATTTCGGCTGCCACTTCTAATGCTTTCGACTTGCTCCGGGCATAATTAATAACGAGGTCGTAACCCTCCTCTGCAAGCCTTATTGCCGTGCTTCTGCCTAAACCTTTACTGCTACCTGTAACGAGTGCCACTTTTTGTTCCATTCGTTTATTCATCCTTTCTGAGTAAACACCGAGTAATAAAAATCTTTTTTAAGGAGTGTTACTGTTATGTATGTTGGACGTGATATGACTGAGTTGTCGATGATGAAAAAATCGGATTGGGAAAATAGTGAACTTGCCTATTTTCATCACTCCCTTCAACAAATGGTACCTTATTTAAACCAAGAAGGACAGAGTATCCATAGCGAAATCGTCAAAGAAATTGAAAATAGAGGCGGACTTAACAGGCAAGAAGCCGATTATACTCATGGAACGAAAACCAGTTACGAATGATTTTATACGGTTATTGCTTTGAAAATCAACCAAAGGAAGAGGATATCTTATCGGATATCCTCTTTTATGCATATATCACGATTTCATTCGCTTATTCAATGCACTCCTTTTTCTTTATACGCCTTCATCATTTTTTGGTGGGAGACCGGAAATGCCAACTGCTCCATCTCTGCTTCACTCACCCACTTAAGTTGCTGTTCTTTTAGTGTCTCTTCATCGATGTCCTCTTTGACCACGCCGATATACGTATCCATTTTCCAAACGAGATGTGAGAAAACATGTTCAATTCTTACAAGTGATTCAGTTATTTCCGGTTTGACGCCATACATTTCCTTAAACCGACTCTCGAAGAATTCCCTCTTATGCAAGAGGGATGTATGGTTTTCGAAATTCGGATATTCCCAAAGATTAGCTAGCAATCCTTCTGACGCTCGCTTGTGAATTAAAAATTCACCTTTTTCATTCGTTAAAACGGCGGCTACAATTGGTACATCCCTTGTTTTTTTCTTTTGGATTTTTACCGGCAATTCCGACTGAACCCCTGCTTCAAATGCTAGACAATGACTTTGAACGGGGCATAATAGGCAGGCAGGCTTACCAGGTGTGCAGATTAATGCTCCAAGTTCCATCAAGGCTTGATTGAAGGCAGAGGTATGTTCATGATCGATCAGCTTCCTGACGGCAGCTTCGAATGTTTTTCTTGTCTTTGGCTTTGCTATGTCTTCATATATCATTAATATCCTTGATAAAACACGCATGACGTTTCCATCAACGGCTGGCTCCGGCTTGCCGTATGCGATACTTAGAATCGCACCGGCAGTATATGGGCCGACACCTTTCAATTTGGAGATTTCCTCGGGATCATTCGGTACAATCCCATTGTAGGATGACTTCACTTCCTGAACGGCACTATGCAGATTCCTTACACGCGAGTAATACCCCAGCCCTTCCCATGCTTTCAGGACCTTCTCTTCATCTGCATTGGCAAAGTCCTCGAGTGTCGGGAACCATTCGATGAACCGGTTGAAAAAAGGAATCACCGTATCCACTCTCGTTTGCTGCAGCATTATTTCAGAAACCCAAACGCGGTAAGGGTCCTTATTTTCCCTCCATGGCAATTCTCTTTGTTCTTCAAGAAACCAGGAAACCAAATCTTTTTGAAATTCATCGATTTTTATTTTTTCTATTGTCGGGATCGTTATTTCTTTCACATCAGTTCCTCCAAAGATGTTACACTCTAATCAAAATTGGGAATACCTATAGTAGGCCATTCTTTTTTTAATATCATGTTCATATCCATTTATTTGTAACGGGTCACTTGAAATAAATCAAAATTATATTCATTTGATGGTTAATATATAAATACGGTATGATGAAAGAAGACCATTTTTTTCAAATTGTGGCAGGGAGGTTAGTTTTTTGGATACAGGTACTCACTTTGTCATGGGAATTGCTCTTGGAGGTCTTGCCACATTAGATCCCGTCATTGCGCAGAGCCCAGTTACTGCAAGTGCAGTCATAGCAGGTACGATATTGGGATCACAAGCTCCGGACATTGACACCGTTTTAAAATTAAGGAATAACGCTGTATATATACGTAACCACCGTGGAATCACGCATTCCATTCCCGCTGTTTTACTTTGGCCCTTGATTATTAGCGGAGCAATTTTCGCCATCATACCTGAAGCAAATTACCTTCATCTTTGGCTTTGGACCTTTTTAGCCGTATTCCTTCACGTATTCGTGGATATATTCAATGCTTATGGGACCCAGGCTCTTAGGCCGATTTCGTCAAAATGGGTAGCTTTAGGGGTCATCAATACATTCGATCCATTCATTTTTGGAATACATGTTGCAGGCCTGATATTATGGGGCTTCGGATTTCCTCCAGGCTATTTATTTCTTTCCATTTACGGGATACTCGTCATTTATTACATTTCCAGGTTCAGGGAACAAGCTTTTATAAAAAGAGTGGTCAAACAGCAAATTCCTGGAGCAAGGAAAATTCTTTTATCACCGACGATGCGTTTTCACCGCTGGAAAATTGCGGTGATTACCGAAAAGAATTATTATGTGGCACGAGCCGATAATGGATATGTGAAGATTCTTGATACGTTCGATCGGGTGCCATTGCCTGAAAGTGAAATTCTCGAAGCCGCCAAGAAGGATATCAACTTGGCAGCCTTTCTGTCCTTTTCTCCGGTTTACCGATTCGAAATCGAACAGATAAAAGAATATTACGAAGTCCGTTTTATCGATCTAAGATATCGCAGCAATGGATATTACCCGTTTGTGGCAGTGGTCCATTTAGACAGCGAATTGAATATCTTGAATTCTTATACCGGCTGGATCTTTAGTGAAGCGAAGCTGCAGAAGAAATTGAATATTATTTTATAGTACATTGAAAAAGAGCTGATTCCAGGGAACTCCTCTGGAATCAGCTTTTTTAATGCAGTCGATTCTGCTGATTTAATAACTGCTGATATTTAGGGTTCTTTGCAATGAATTCGTGGAATTGCTCACCGTAGTTATCAATCCAGGTCCTTACAACGCGCGATGTCATTTCTTCACCGGCATATTCATGCCCAGCCTTTGCATAGGTCGCTTCGAAATCTTCCCATAATAATTCCACCCAAGTCAAAGCTTGCTCATACGTGATGTGTTCATTTTTCTCAAGCAGTATCTTGGTTAATCTTTCATGGTAATCATTCATTAGAACCACCTCATTGCCAATATTTTTACAGAATGAACTATACTGTCCCATACCCATACTAGTTGTAAGCGGAAACGCTTCTTTCTTAATCTGATGCTTGGAGGAGAAAAAATTTGCGAAATAAACAAAAAGGATTCCCCAACCAAAACAATAACAAATTCCAAGGCGAGCCTCGTGCAAAGGCAAGATATGCTTCAAAGCGTGCAGATGGAAGTATTAATACACACCCTCAAGAAAGAATGAAAGCTTCAAACGAGCGATCGAATTAAAAGGTACATCAGAAGGAACCGGGTACTTCCCCGGTTCCTTTTTATTTCAGCATTGAAATCGGGAGTGCTTCTTCCTTACCGCTACCGCCCAAGCGGTAACCCCAAGCGAATACGCCGTTCATATAATCAATTTTGAAATAGACACCGGGATCTCCGTCAATTTGATATATTTCACCTTTTTTGAAATCATCAGGATTTAACAAATAGGCCTTGGCCATCGTCACTTTTCGTTCCAATACTGAATATTCATTAACCATTCCCAATTGCTCTGCTTTTCTCGCTTTTTCAGTCAACGCTGCGATTTCCTGTTGCAGTTCATAGGCAGACAGCTTGCTGTATCTTACGTCGCTCATATATATGACTCCTCAAATGAAATAATTAATTTACTTCTATATTAAACAAAATTTTGTGATTTGGCTATTGATGCACTTAATCACCATCAGGATTGGAAAGATAACGCTCAATCAATTCTATTGGAAAACCTTTTCGGTATAATGCCTGCTTCATTTTTTGTTCATATTCGAAGCCTTCATGGTTTTTATATCGGCGTTGCATTTTTTCGGCATGGTGGCAAAGGGAATCCCATTGTTCATCCTCATCCTTTTCCACCGTCACATCTTCAAGTGCTTCATGGATGATATCTCTTGGGAAACCTTTCCGTAACAAGGTTTGTTCAACCTTCAGCCTTAAAGCTCGTTCGGAAATGTTTTTTTCCTTTTTGACCGCTTTTCCAGCCAGATTCCTTGCATGTTCAATTTGAATGTCATAAGGGTATTCCTTCAATGCCTCGACAATCACCTTATCTTGCACCCCTTTTTCCTTAAGCTCAAGCTTAAGGGTAGTGGGCCCTTTATTCCCTCCATTCACATGGGTCCGCACGTAAGCCTTGGAAAATTCAAGGTCGTCTAAATAGTTAAAACTGTATAGTTTATGTATCGCTTCCTTAATGATCGGCTCTTCCGTTTCCTTCTTTTTTAAATAAAGGCGAATTTCCGATTCCGAGCGCATCCGGTATGATAAATAATTAAGTGCATCGGTAAATGCTTTTTGGATTTCATCATGGAATTGTATTTCGGCCAAAAGCAGGTCATCAAGTTCCATACCCTTTTTCAACTGAAATTTCAATAGCACTTCTTCGTCTACACTGAAGGCATATTTTTCGTCAACGAAGATGTTATAACGATCCTTACGTTTCTTTTGGGTTGTTATTTTTGTTATGTTTGGCATAAATCCACCCCCCACACCTACTTTACCCCTTTACGTTTACCATTTCTATATATAGCATGCCTAAAAATGAAAAAAGAACATGGGCATGTTAAAGTGAAGGAAAGACAGGGAAAGGAAGTGGTTTTCATGAAAATAGCCATTGCTGGTGGAAGCGGTTTTGTCGGCACAGCCCTAATTGATGAATTATCAAAAGAAAATCATGATATATATATTTTGACCCGTCATCCCGAAAAATTTAAGAAACAGACTAATTTGACATATATCGGCTGGTTGACCGAGGAGGCAACGCCGGAAATGCACTTGGAGGGGCTCGATGTGTTCATTAACCTTGCTGGTGAATCTCTGAACAGCGGCCGTTGGACACCTGAACGAAAGCGCCGGATTGTCGAAAGCAGGATTGAGGCTTCCAAAGAGATGAACCGGATCATTTCCATACTGCCCTCCAAAGTGTCCGTCATCATTAATGCAAGTGCAATCGGATATTATGGTATTTCGGACGATGAGACCTTTACCGAAACCTCTGAATCCATTGGTGATGATTTCTTGGCCCGTACTGTTCAACTATGGGAAAAGGAAGCGGCTAAATCACGCTCTTACAGTAAAAGGTTGATCTTAACAAGATTCGGGGTGATTCTTGGAGAAAAAGACGGAGCACTGCCAATGATGGCCTTCCCCTATAAACTATTTGGCGGAGGAAAGATTGGCAAAGGGAATCAGTGGCTTTCCTGGATTCATATCCATGACGCGGTCCGTGCAATCATCTTTAGCATGAATGATGCTAGGATAGAAGGTCCAGTCAATTTTACGGCACCGAACCCCGTCCAGATGGATACATTCGGTAAAACGATTGGAACTGTCCTGCACCGGCCCCATTGGTTAACTGTCCCCCCTTTCTTCCTCAAGAAATTGTTGGGGGAAATGAGCATCCTTGTACTTGAAGGGCAAAATGTCCTTCCCACTAAACTTAAAGAAGAAGGATTCACCTTCTCCTTTCCAACCCTTAAAGAAGCCTTACAAAATATCTTAAAAGAAGATTCCCACGTATGAAAGGGTCATTTTAGGAAAAAATAGGGATATTAAGTGAATGGAGATGATCTAATTGCTCAAAAAACACGATAAAGAAAAAAGTAACTTAACTAGTACACAAGCGATTCTTTATGCTCGCGAATTTAAAAAAGCAGATCGAGCTGGTGGATATACCGAGAAGAAATCCCGTCGTTAGGTTTGGAGTTTTTTTCCTTACATTTTGAACAGCCACTCAACACAAAATAAGCTGGAGATGATTAGTGAAATTCATCTCCAGCTTATTTATATTCCAGGGGGCGATAACATGGGACGAAATAACATACACCATAATCGAGATAAGAACACACAGAAACTTCCTCAGGTTCCCAAAAACCTGAAAAGTGACGGACTTGACGTTGAATATTCTTCCGAACTGGCTGACCAGGAAGATATCGAGGCACAAGCCCGTGCAAATGCGGCTGACCGCCGTGCTCATAATCGCCGATAAGCAGAATAAACCAACCCAAGGGGCTGTAAGTTAGCCCCTTGGTCCTCTTTATTTACATAGCTTATCCACAACCCTGTGTATATTGTGGATATATTCTGAAAATACTGACAAAAAATAAGTCCATTAACTCACCTTATCAACATGAAAATAATGTTATTTCTGGATAACCCTGTGGATTATGTGGATAAAGGAGAGATTGGGCTAACCACGCTACATTTTCGTTGTGGATAACTATTCTCTCTCCTTCATTTGTTCCACAAGGTTATTATTTATAAAATAATTTATCCAAATCTTTTTCCAGCAATTCTAAACCCTATCTTGGTATTTCACCGGCTGCTGACCCCGGCATTTAAAGAAGATTCCCCAAACCTTTGCTATCAACATTTTCTTCCAACTGTTTACGAAGCAAGAACTTTTGTATCTTCCCACTTGCGTTCCGAGGCAGCTCATTACAGAAGATATATCTCCTTGGACGTTTATAGTTCGCCAAACTATTACTGTTCTTACACCAAGTTTCTAAATCGCTTTCGGCAAGCATTGGGTCTTTGGCTACGATGAATGCCGTTACCGTTTCCCCCCATTGATCATCTGGCTGACCAAGTACCGCACAGTCGAGGACGCCTTGATTCTCATATAGTGTATCTTCCACTTCACGCGGATAAATATTTTCCCCTCCAGAAATAATCATGTCGTCCACACGGTCCTTGACCCACAGATATCCATCTTCATCCAGGAAACCGATGTCACCGGAATGGTACCAGCCTTTGTAAAGCGCCTTTTCGGTCTCTCTATCTTTTTGAAAGTAACCCTGCATGATACACGGACCCTTTACAAGGATTTCCCCTGTTTCCCCAGGTTCCAGCATATCCTCGGGATCTGATGGCCCATCGTCATTCGGACGGGCAATGATGATTTCATGTTCGGAACATGCCTTGCCGGCAGAACCCGCTTTCCTAATTTGATCTTCCTCCAATAGGAGAGTTATGGCCGGCCCCATTTCAGTCATTCCATAGGCCTGGATGAACTGGATGCCGAGTTTCTCCTGACAGGCACGTACAAGGGATGGAGCCATCGGGGCTGCTCCATAAAGCCCTAACTTCAAGCTCTGGAATTTATACTCCTCCAATTTTTCCTGAATGAGCATGTTCCACATCGTAGGTGCAGCAAAAAACTTGGTGACCCCCTCGGATTCAATCAGTTCCATGACCTTTTTGGGATGAAACTGATGTAATATGACATTAGCTGCACCGACCTGTACACGAGGTAAAAAAGAGCAGTGCAATTCAGCACAATGAAACATCGGTGCAGTAATCAAACCGATATCAGAGCGTTCATACTTCATGGCCTCTATTAAAATCTCGGCTTGTTTGACCATGTCTTTATGAAGGTGAATGACCCCTTTGGGACGTCCGGTAGTTCCGCTCGTATACATGATGGCATAAATGTCATCTTCGTGAACTTCAACTTCATCTGGCTTTGAGGAGATACTGGCCAATTTTTGGCGGTAACCTTTGGCATACCCAGGCACATCCTCATCTATATACCAGAAGGCCGTTTCCGGAAATCGCTTTTCAACCGCGGCGACGTTCGTTTCCAATTCGCGTTCGAATAGAACGACCTTTGGAGCAGCGTCATTCAAAATGAAGGCCAACTCTTCCGGCATTAAACGGAAGTTGATCGGATTGAAGATTGCACCGATTTTTGCACAGGCAAAGAACGCTGTTGCAAGCTCTTCATTGTTGTAAAGGTAAGTAGATACCCTGTCCCCTTTTCGCACCCCTTCCGCTTGAAGGGCCGCCGCCAACCTATTCACCTGTTCATTCCATTGGATGTACGTATAGCGGATATTTCTTCTCACGTCGTAGATAGCTTCTTTAATGGGGAATTTCTGAACCGTCTGATCAAAGATATTTTTAATCGTTACTGACAAATCATTCTCCTCCTCAAGTAACCACCATCAACAGGAAGAATTCAGCAAAGCCTGCCGATGGTCGACTTCATCCCTTTTTCAGCTTTTACTTTCGTGCGAATTACGAATATTCATAAATGGATAGTCCAGCTTCAGTCCATTCTTTCAATGATGGTGGCATTCGCCATGCCGTGGCCTTCACACATCGTTTGCAGCCCATAACGGCCGCCCGTCCTTTCTAATTCATGGATCATGGACACCATCAAACGGGCCCCGCTGCCGCCAAGAGGATGCCCCAATGCAATCGCCCCGCCATTTGGATTCAGCTTCTTTGGGTCTGCCCCCGTTTCTTTTAGCCATGCAATCGGTACAGGAGCGAAAGCCTCGTTCACTTCAAAGATATCGATATCATCAATTGTAAGACCCGCTTTTTCCAAAGCTTTTTGGGTGGCGGGAATCGGTCCCGTTAGCATCAGGGTGGGATCCGACCCGACAACAACCCGTGTATGCACTTTAAAGCGCGGTTTCAATCCAAGTTCTTCTGCTTTACTGCGTTCCATCAATAATAAAGCGGCAGCACCGTCACTGATCTGACTAGAATTCCCTGCATGGATTAAACCGCCTTCTTGAAATGCCGGTTTCAATCCAGCCAGCACTTCAAGCGTAGTTCCGCCCCTTGGGCCTTGATCTTCCGTAACTTCGATTTGATTTCCTTCTTTATCAGTACCCATTACTGATATCAGTTCACGGTTAAAATGTCCTTCTTTTTGAGCACGTATTGCCTTGGCATGACTTTCAACGGAAAACCGATCACAATCTTCACGTGTTATTCCCCACTTGTCTGCGATTCTTTCAGCTGATAAACCTTGGTTGATCACCTCGTAAAGGTCCATATACTTTTGGCTTGTTACAGCACCTTGAAGATTTGACCCCATGGGAACTCGTGACATGTTTTCCACTCCACCTGCCACTACCACATCCATATCACCCGACAGGATGGCCTGGGAAGCAAAATGGACTGCCTGTTGACTTGATCCGCATTGACGGTCAATCGTCGTTCCCGGCACTTCAATCGGAAATCCGGCTATCAGTGCGGCAACCCTTGCTATATCACCGGCCTGTTCGCCCGACTGTGAAACACAACCTAAAATGACATCATCGACAATAGCAGGATCGATGCCCGCCTTTTCAATCAGCTTCTTCAATACTTCCCCTGCCAGATCATCAGGGCGAACGTCTTTCAAGACACCGTTCCTTCTGCCTACCGGCGTGCGAATTCCTTCAACGATAACCACTTCCCGCATATACTCTCTTCCCTTCTCATCTTTACTATAGGCCCAGATTCTTAGCGATGATTTTCTTCATGATTTCATTTGTGCCGGCATAGATGCTTGCTACCGGAACATCCCGATACCTTCTGGCAATTTTGTATTCCTCCATATATCCATAGCCGCCATGGAGCTGCATGCATTCAATGGATATTTTTCTGGCAGTCTCCGTCAAACGCCATTTCGCCATCGAAACTTCCGTTACAACCTGTTCACCAGCCATATGTTTGGTGATCAATTGATCTAGGAAAGCACGCCCCATTTTTATCTCCGTAGCCATTTCCGCGATTTTGAATTGAGTATTTTGAAACTGACTTACAGACTTTCCGAACGCTTCCCTGCCCTTCACATACCCAATCGTATCGGCCAGCATATCCTCAGACGCGGTTTGAGCACAAATTGCCACCACAAGGCGTTCCTGCTGCAGTTTTTCCATTAAATAAATAAACCCCTTGCCTTCTTCACCAAGCAGGTTTTCCTTTGGAACACGGCAATCCTCGAAGATGAGTTCTGCTGTATCCTGACTGTGCAAGCCAAGTTTCTTCAGTTTTCTCCCCCTGGAAAATCCGGGTGTATCCCTTTCGACCACGACTAAGCTAACGCCTTTATGTTTCGGAACGGCGCTGGGATCCGTTTTACAGGCAACAATGATCAAATCCGAATGAATGCCATTTGTGATGAATGTCTTTTGACCATTTAATATGTAATGATCTCCATCCAAAATGGCAGTCGTTTTAATATTGGCCAAATCCGAACCTGTACCAGGCTCTGTCATGGCAATGGCTGTAATGATTTCCCCTGTCGTACATTTTCGAAGCCAGCGCTGTTTCTGCGACTCATTTCCGTAGGAGGAAATATACGGTACGGTGATATCACTGTGAAGTCCGAAACCAATGAACCCAGAACCAACTCTTTCCAATTCTTCATTAATGATAACGGCAAAGCCCCAATCTACCCCGGAACCCCCATAATCTTCTTCAAGGTCCGGACATAAAAAACCCTGTTCCCCCATTTTCACCCAAAAAGACCGGGGAATGATCCTCTCTTCTTCCCAACGTTCATAGTGGGGAACTGCTTCTTTCTCTAAAAACTTTCGGAAGGACATACGGAAAATTTCATGTTCTTCACTTAGGTACGGATGCTTCATCTGTTTTATCTCCTCTCCATTCCTTTGTCGGAGGCTCTTTTTCTAGATTTACAATGGTTTGATTGACAACTTACCTTGGTGACATTCTAATGGCCCCATCCAGTCTGATTGTTTCCCCATTCAGCATTGGATTCGTTATGATGCTTTCCGTTAGTTTAGCGTACTCTTCTGGATACCCGAGCCTTGATGGGAATGGCACGGTTTTCCCTAATGACGTCCTGGCTTCTTCAGGTAATGAATCGAACATCGGTGTATGGAATAGACCCGGTGCAATCGATACGACACGTATCCCTTTGATGGCAAGCTCCCTTGCGATTGGCAGAGTCATACCGACAATCCCTCCCTTGGAGGCACTATATGCGGCTTGTCCGATTTGTCCTTCAAAGGCAGCGACCGAAGCTGTATTGATGATGACTCCACGCTCCCCCTCTTGATTCGGTTCATTTTCGACCATTTTTTCAGCTGCAAGCCGGATTACGTTAAATGTACCGACCAAATTGATTTGCACGACTTTTGAGAACGCTTTCAATTCATGTATGCCTTTCCTGCCTATGACCTTCTCTGCAATGGCAATGCCTGCACAGTTGATGACAGTATTGATGCTACCGAAATTTTTTAATCCTTCATCCAATGCTATAGATACGCTATCTTCACTAGTTACATCCGTTTTAATAAACAGGACCGAATCGCCCAACTCCTGAGCCATTTTAGCGCCATTTTCCTCCGAGAGGTCGAATATGACCGCTTTTCCACCTTTTTTAATGATGTTTCTTACTGTCGCCGCTCCCAGACCTGAAGCCCCGCCTGTCACAACTGCAATGGTTTCTTGAATTTCCAAATTCTCACCCCATCTGTTTCTAGAATATATATTCATCTTTCACTATCATCAAAACCTATTTTCAAGATTAATTTCACCGCTTGCCTGTTTTATCGTTCATTTTCAACTCAAGAAGGGTTTCGGTAAAGCCTTTGATTACCTGTTCAAAATCCTGCTTCAACCCATCCAGCTCTTTAATTCGTTCATTAAGTTCGTTTAACTTCTGTCCTGCAGTTTCAATCGTTTTTTCCAATTGCTTAATGCCTGTCCTATCCTTATCGAATAAAAGGACTATATCCTTTATTTCCACTAACGAAAAACCATACTTCTTACCGCGCATTATGATTTTGAGCTGTGCATATTCTTTCTTTCCATAAACTCTTTTTCCCGTTTCGGTACGCATTGGCCTAAGCATACCCAGTTCCTCATAATAACGGAGGGTCCTTGTCGTCAATTCGAATTCTTTTGCTAACTCAGAAATGGTGTACATGTTAAAACCACACTTTGCAAAGGGATTATTTACCTTTATTCTAACATTAACGTTAACGTAAACTTCAATGAAATATTCACAAAATTTATAATATATGAATCTGCATGGAAGATTTATATTGATATACTATGGGTATATTCTTTTTATAGAAGGGAATGATCGATCAATGCTATGTTCAAAAATATTAGTTGCTTATGATGAATCTGAGTTGGCACTAAAGTCTTTAGAAAAAGCGATTGAATTAGCAAAGCTGGATCCCGCTATCGAAATCCAGGTGCTTCACGCTGTTACACTGCCAATCAAGCCAAGTATATATGGCAGTGCTTTTCAGGAAATTGAAGAATCCATGCTTAAGCATGGCAAGGAAGTGATTAAAAAAGCGGAAGCCCTTTTATCCGAAATCCCGAATGCATCCCAAACATTTGTCGTAGAAGGTTCAGCCATCACGACTTTATTGGAACATGCAAAATCCGAGAATTGTGACCTTATTATCATGGGCAGCCGCGGATTGAGCGGCTTCAAGGAATTCCTGGGCAGCGTGAGCCACTATATCGTTCAACATTCTCCAGTTCCTGTCTTGTTGGTCAAATGAAATTTACGGCAGATATGGCCAGCCCCTTCATAGGCTGGGTTCCCCTTTGGAATCCAGCTTATTTATGCGTGCATGAACTCCAAACTTATCATGTTTTACAAACACTTCCGTTTACGGGTAAAATGAAACTAATTTCAAACGAGGATAACAGGTGACGCAATGGATATTAAACATTTGCAATACTTTATAGAGGTTGCCAATTTCAATAGCTTCACTAGGGCTGCCGATCATTTATTCATTACACAGCCGACCATCAGCAAGATGATTAAAAACCTGGAAACCGAGCTAGGTGTTGAACTTTTTGATCGTTCACGTAAGCAACTGATCTTGACCGATGCAGGCAGGGTTGTCTTAGACCAGGCAAAATTGATCGATAAGGCCTTTCACAATTTAGAAACGGAAATGGACAATTTATTAGGTTTAAAAAAGGGACATATACGCATCGGGCTGCCGCCGATCATCGACGCTTCTTTCTTCCCCCGAATTCTTAGCCGTTTTCACCAGGACTATCCCAATATCACCTTTCAATTAGTGGAGGATGGTTCAAAGAAAATAGAAGAATCCGTCCAAAATGATTTAATCGATATAGGCGTAATAGTCCTGCCAACCAACAACGCGCTTTTTCACCATTTTGCTTTTTTGGAAGAAGACATCAACTTGATAGTTCATCCCTCCCACCCCCATGCTTGTGTGGAAGAAATTGATTTGGCCGACCTGGAAAAGGAATCTTTCATCTTATTCAATAAAGATTACGTCCTTCGAGATCTCATCATTTCATCCTGTAGTGAAGCTGGTTTTTCTCCACATATCGTCACGGAAAGTTCACGATGGGATTTTATTGAGGAAATGGTTTACTGTAAACTTGGCGTTGCTCTATTACCTGAAAGTTTATGCCGTCATGATGATCGCGTAAAGACAATCAAGGTTAGAAACCCCTCCATTAGCTGGAATTTAGGATTCATATGGAGTAAGGACCATTACCTTTCATACGCTGCAAAAGAATGGCTGAAATATACTAGGGAAGCATTGTCCCATAAGTAGTGGATTATCCAGCAAGATTGATGAAAGCACTATCATAGATTTGGGTTATGCACGTAATAACATCTAACCATTTTACAATGAGTTACGGCGGGGGTAGACTAGTATGAGTAAAAAGCACGTTGAATGCTGATGGATTCCATATGTTCTAAAAAGGAGATATTCATGATCACTTTATCTAATGTCGATGAGTTACAGGCATCAGAAGCAGCTCTGGAGAAAATTAAATATTCATACCCCGAACTATTTAATAAACTGCTCCATGTCGTTGCCTTAACACGGGCTCTCCAATTTAAATATCAATTTATGGGCACATTAATCATGGATGAAAACCCTAACGAATACACCCCTGAATTCGTTATGCCCTCCGTTATCGAATTATATATTGAGGAAGTTCAAAAGTTAAAGGATGATCCGAATATCCAGGTATTACTTCAGACCTTCTCCCAAAGTAAAAATATTGGATATGCAAAAATCAGTATGCTTGTGCTCGGTAAAAGCCCTGAATCGCTTTTAGGAGCTTCATGCATAAAATGAAGCCCCCTGATATGCCCCGAAAAAAAACCTCCCATAATGGAAGGTTTTTTTCTTTACGTGTAATTAAAGGACTTTACTCAAAAAGGCTTTAGTTCTTTCCTGCTGGGGATTATTAAAAATCTCACTAGGAATATTTTCTTCAATAATATAACCTTCGTCCATGAAGATCACGCGATCTCCAACTTCTTTTGCAAACCCCATCTCATGGGTCACAACTACCATGGTCATGCCTTCCTTGGCCAGTTGCTTCATGACCTCAAGGACTTCACCGACCATTTCCGGATCCAGGGCGGAAGTGGGCTCGTCGAATAGCATGATTTTGGGTTCCATCGCCAACGCCCTGGCAATTGCGACACGTTGCTTTTGTCCACCTGATAATGAATCCGGATATGCGTTCGCTTTCTCTGCAAGTCCCACTTTCTTAAGCAGTTCCATCCCTCTTTGGGAAGCCTGCTCTTTGGATATCTTGCGGACCTTTATAGGCGCCAGCATTATATTCTCAAGAACAGTCTTATGCGGAAATAAGTTAAAATGCTGAAATACCATGCCAACTTCCGTCCGGACTTTATTGATATTGACCTTCTTGTCTGTCGTATCAAGCCCTTCAATGAAAATATGGCCTCCCGTAATCGTTTCAAGTTGATTGATGCATCTGAGAAAAGTGGATTTACCCGATCCAGAAGGACCAATTACCACGACTACTTCCCGTGGGGAAACGATTGCATTGATATTTTTCAATACATCATTTTCGCCAAATGACTTCTTTAGATTCTCCACCTTTATCATTCTGTTTTCAACCTTCTTTCGAGTCTATTTAATACGAAACTTAAAATGAGGGTCAGGAATAGATAGATGAAGGCACAAGCCAAGTATGGCTCCCACACTTTAAAGTACTGGCTCCCCATCGCTTTCCCCCAGTACATTAATTCCGGGGCAGCAATGACACAAAGCAGGGATGAATCCTTCAATAATACGATAAATTCATTTCCTAACGGAGGAATCATTCGTTTGAAAGCTTGTGGCAATACAACATGTATCATTGTTTGGGCATGGGTCATCCCCAATGAACGCGCCCCTTCCATTTGCCCTTTATCGATGGATTGAATGCCCGCCCGGAATATTTCTGCGATATACGCGGCTGCATTTAACGATAAAGCAATGACACCGGCGGTTACTGCATTCGTTTCCCCGGTAAAAAAGGGCACGATTCCAAAATGGATTAAAAAGATTTGAACTAAAAGCGGTGTTCCGCGAAAAACCGTGACATAACCGTAAAATGGAAAGGCAAGCACTTTGTTTTTCATGATTTTCCCTAAACCGATCAATAACCCCAAAAAAGTTCCGATCAGGATGGAGGAAACCGAAAGCCCAATAGTAAGCAATGTCCCTTTTAATAAGAAAGGAGCATACTCAAAAATAATATCCCAGCGAAAACTCATTTCGTTCCCCTCCTAAAGGCCAAAAAAACTGCGTAACTTCATACGTAAAGTTACGCAATCTTTTACTATCCATTTGTTTTATTGTTGTGCTTTCAACGTTTCAATATCTGGGTCAGTGCCAAACCACTCTTTATAAATTTCTGCATATTTCCCATTTTCATAAATGGCATTCACGGCTTTATCGAACTCCGATTTCAATTCACTGCCTTTTGGGAACATAAGACCATAAAACTCCTCATTGAAACTTTTGCTGTCTTCAACGACTTTCAGTTTTTGATCGGGGTTATTTTTCACATATTCTTCAACAACCGTATTATCTGCAACGACAGCCGATGCTCCGCCCTTCAGTAATTCCTGAATGGCCAGGTTATTATTTTCGAATTTTTTGATATCCTTGTGATTCTTTCCAAGGAGTTTCTCTACCGCTTCCTGTCCAGTAGTACCGGTCTGAACGGCAATGACGTTTCCTTTCAATTCATCTCCAGATTTTATATCACTATCCTCAGGAACGAGAATTTTGTTTGTGGATAAGAAATACGGAACCGAGAAGTCATAAGATTGTTTTCTTTCGTCATTCACTGTAATCGCAGATATGGCGACATCCGCTCTCTTACCTTCGATTTCAACAAAAATCGGATCCCAGCCAACACTTTCCAATTTAACTTCATATCCCGCTTCTTTTGCAACGGCATTGATGAAATCAACATCGAATCCTACAATCTTATCGCCTTCAAGATATTCAAATGGAGCATAGTTGGCGTCAGTCACGATCCTGAGTGTTTTCCCATTTGACTCTTCTTCTTTACCAGTTGTCGAGACTTCCTTATCCTTCCCGCATCCTGTCATGACTAGTAACAAAGAAGCAAACATGGCAAACACTAAAAAAGAAACCTTTTTCAAAATAATCCCCTCTTCTCTCTCGTAAACTCTCTTTTTTTTAAAAAAACAGATAAATCTAACTTTAGAGAACTTTCAGTTTATTCTTTTAAGAATATTATACGTTTATTTGTTTTTTTATGCAATAAAAAGTCGATAAATAACTTTAGTAAAATAAAATTTTAATCAATTAACTCGGTAAATTAAAAACGCAACTGTGCTCTAATGGGGAAAGAGGCAACTTTCTTCCCTTCACTCGAATTAATGGATATTATATTGAAAACAGATAGTGCCACCGTTCAAAAGATTTAATGGAACAAAAATAAGCAGCGGCCATATTAGCGGCCGCTGCTCAAATGATTATTATGGTACTTCCGTATTCCCCTCTTCAATATCCAACATATCCAACAGGAAGATGAATATCGGTATTCCGATGATCAATCCCCATATTCCAAGGAAATGCTCGGAAAACAATAGGATGATGAAGGTGAAAAATGTTGGAAGATTCGTTTTTGCCGACATGAATTTCGGATTTAAAATATAGCTTTCAATTGCATGGATCACAACAATCATGATTAATACAGCAATCACTTTGGGCATGCCGCCGATGCTATAGGCAATCATGCTAAGCGGGATGAGGGAGATGATGACCCCTGCAACCGGAATCAAACCAAGAAAGAAAATCATGATCCCTAGACCAAGCAACTGCGGGAAGCCAAGAATCCATAAGAAAGTTACTGATAGGACGGCATTCGTAATGGCTATCAAGAACTGGACCTCGATCACCTTCCCGAATGAATTGATGAATTTGACGCCAAAGTGGCTTAAGTTTATAAAGAAAGACTTGAATTTGGCGCGCTTGAATTTAGAAGTGAAGCGAATGATTTTATCTTTTTCCAATAAGAAAAATAGACTAAGCAACATGGAAATGAAAATTTGAAATGCCAGTTTACCGAAATCGGATATATAAAGATAGAGTGTATTCATCTGTTTTTGAAGATCGAGCGGAGATTTCAGCTCGTTCATTATATTAATGGCATATTGAATGACCCTGCTATCTGGTGGATGTTGAAAGAAGAAAACGATCTGTGTCACTAATTCCGTGAATTGTAGCGTGATGACCGGTAGATATTTATAAAGAACGATGGCTAAACAAGAAATGACGACTGCATATAAAAAGCTTATAACAACCTTGGAATTGATATGCATCACTTTATTCAGCCGAATCATGATAATTTGCTCCAGCCTTCCCATCAAGAAGGTGAAAACAAATGTGAATAACACGATATTAACCATACTGCCGATGCTTATTAAAAAGAGGACTAACACAATTAATGTAATTAACCTTGAAAAACCTTCGCTTTGCAAATACTCTTTTACCACTTACCTATCTCCTAACTACCGTTCTGCCGTTATAATTCATTTACCTTTTATTTTACACGTAATTGAGGAATTCTACTACAATTACCTTCCATTTACAACAAAATTATTTGAATGATCAGTAAGGCCCATGATGCAGACGTATTTAAAGACCTTTTTCGGAAATTCGACCATTACTTTGACAGCCATTTCTGCATGAAAAAACATCTGACAAATCGGCAGATGCCAGACCTTGGACAAACTCAATGAAAATCGAGTATGTCTAAGGTTTTTTATTGGTTTGTACTATTTGGACGTTGATTTCCGCTCCAGGCACTCGCTTTCCGCGGGCGGTCGGGGAGCCTCCTCGGCTTGCGCCTGTGGGGTCTCCCCTAGACACGCTTTCCCCGCAGGAGTCTCGTACCTTTCACTTCAATCAACTCTGTTCTTAAATTTAGAAAGAACCTACCTATGGAGTTGAAGGTGTAGCCTCCTCGGCTTGCTCCTGCGGGGTCTCCCCTAGACGCGCTTTCCCCAAAGGAGTCTCGTACCTTCCGCTCCAATCAACTCTGTATAAAATTGAGATAGAACCATACCTGTTGAAGCGTTACTTTGGGTCAATTGGTTCGGGAACTTCGATGAAAGATATGTTTTCCGGGCCCCCTTCTATCTACAAACAAAAGCTGAGGCTATGGCCTCAGCTTTTGTTATGGCTGTACAATTTGGGCGTTGATTTCCGCTCCAGGCACTCACTTTCCACGGGCGGTCGCGGAGCCTCCTCGGCTAGAGGCTGTAGGGTCCTCCCCTAAACGCGCTTTTCTAAGCAGGAGTTCTCGTACCTTCCTCCTTTTTGAAACTCAGCATCTGCCAAATGCTAATCTTCATCTTTTACATCGATATCTTCGGGGATGGGTTCGTTATAATAATCCGCTAAATCCTTCTTATATTTCTCCATCTGTTCAAGATGCATATTAAACTGATCTTTAAAAATCAAATGCTGCTCACCATCATGAACGGTGCGAATTTTATTTTGAATGATCAAACCTTCTATATAAGATTCCGGCATCGATAGATATTCCGCAGTCTCTTTTACTGTCAAGTACATGCCTTCACCCCTTTTCCCCTCTAACTATACTAGATATGAGGCATTATTTGAAGCGCTTGATTTTTAACTGAAAATCCCTTACATGCCAAGGAAAGGACGATACCCGATTCAGGGTATTGTCCTGCAACCTCACGATATTAATCAATTTCCGCCAATGGAACATTTTAGATAAAACAACTTACAATCCCTTCCATCAACATGTAAGATAATGTTAAAGCAATATATCCATAGATTAAGAGGAGTGGACAAAAATGACCTTCTTTTATGTCATTCTTGCGGCAATTTTTGCTGTTTTACTTGTCAATTTCGTTAAAGGGCTAAGTGAACCGGCTAAAATGGAACGCTATCAAAATGAATTCCGTAAATACCGTGAAGAAACATTAAATCTTCATGCAACTGAAGTCGTTTCAGAAGCATTGATAGAAAAGCTTAATAAAGCACTGGATTTCGATTATATGGAAAAGGTCAATACTGAATTCCGCCTGAAGCATCCACGGTACTCACAGTTAAAGGTCAATCAGGCCTGGCGTGAATTGAAACGCTATTTGATTATGGCTGCAGTGTTTGGAAAAATTGAAATGTTTAATTCAGTCATCGATGAGTTATGGCATATCATGCTGAACTATAGTCAGGAATATGATGAGTTTTGCCAGGTTTTCATCGGTAGGACCATTCAGCACCATCCTCATTCAGAACCCGTTTTCAAACCCGAAGAGCGCACTCTTTTTGACTTTTACTATGTACAGCTATTTACGGTGGACTCCCATTCCATTCAAAAATGGGGCAAATTTTTCAAACATGATAAAGGGCTAACACTTCTCCGTGATTTTGAAACGTTGGAGCTGGAGCAGTTAAAAGAGAAATATATGCGGAAACCGACCAGTATACAGGCGGAACGGACCTTTGAAGCCTTCACTTCCCAATTTAAAGAAAATCGCACCATGACAGAATTGAATGGGCGGAAAACGTACGATCAGACTGACTACGCAGCTCCTGCCTATTTCACTTATGCAAGCACCGATGATTTTGACAGCGAATTTAAAGATATATTCGGGAATGAACCGAACACAGTTTCCTCCGGCTCCGGCCATGCCGATCATGGTGGCCATACCGGTTCCCATGACAGCAGTTCTGATTCGTCTTCCAGCTGTTCTTCATGCAGTTCTTGTTCGTCTTGAGCTTTCATTTTGAATAAACGTGAAAAAACCACTCTTTATGCTTTCAGAGTGGTTTTTTATGATTTTGATGATATTCTCATATGTATTTCTCCTAATTCTTCACAAACTTTATCTCAGATTTTTTTGAAAGTCTTCAAAACCAGCTCCATGAAAAGTAAGAGAGATTCTACTATGAGTTTGTTTTTTTAGATAATAATTCAAAATTGAAAAGATATTAACCAAAATTGGAACAATGTCCTTTAATAAATTTTATAGAATTTAATTTATAGCTTTTAGATTATTAGTAAAAAGCGAAGAAAAAATGAAAAAACACTTTTTAGCAATTTTAGCAACGACTTTAATGTTTTCCACTATTGCTCCAACATTTGGTTTTGCTGTCGGTAATAAAACAACAGTTAATATTGAAGAAGATGTAAATAAGACTAATGAATATTCAACTAATATAGCAGATTCAGGTTTAACAAATTTTTTCAATTCTTCCTTCTCACTCTCTATTAAATAGTAGTTTGTCTTTAGTTTGGCTACCTAAACCTTATTAGTAAGACAAAAAGAGCCTCAAAAGAGGGTTATTTTTATTCTAATATAGGAATAAATCATCATTTTTATTTCCTTTTTTGTTCAATTGTGTAATAATATTAAAATATTACCAAATAGAGGAAGTAGCTTGATAGTATTTAAATGTTATGGTAATAAACTACATAGGAGGAAATAAACATTGAAATTATTAAAAACTATCGTATTGGTTCTAGTTATTGCATTAAGCTTCTCTAGCTTCTCTATCAATAAAGCAAGTGCTAACGAAATTAGTAAGGAAGAAGAACAAAATATAGTCGAGGAAGCTAACAAAGTAGCTGAACAATACGGATTGACTCCAGTTTCGGAAGATGAAATACTAAATGATCAAATGCTTAATTTTGATTCAGTTGAAGAGTTTGAAGAATTTTTAAAACAGGAGCAGGAACAAGAAGGTAACGGGGAAAATAATTTTGGAACTCCTATGATTAGTCTTATGGCTGCTGGGGGAACAAAAACATATAGTTATCGTGAGTCAAATGCAACAGGAAGTATTACATCATATGCTAGAGTTACAAGAAATACAAAGGGAGTAGTTAGTAAAGTCAACATATGGAGTGAGCAAACAGGTTTAGTTATGGGAATTACTTGGACACAAAATACTACTTGGCATAATTTGAATTCAACTAAAAAAGGTGGTAAAGCATATGTTAGAGGTACCAAATTATACGGAGCTAATGTAGTAGGTCAAACTCTGGGTTATAGTAAATCAGTTACATACACTGTTAATTTCTAAAGGAGGCATAACATGAATGAAACACATGTTGTGAATTGGTTTGATGTAGGATATCAAATTACTATATTCATATTCTTGGTTGCTTTAATTTCTTTCATTGTCTATTTGGTAAAAAGAAAAAAGCGTAATAAAAAATCTAACTCTTAATATCCAAGAGATCTAGTGGCTCAAGACATACTGAGAACGCCTTAAAGGCGTTGAAAGAACATCAAAAAGGTGAAAGTTTTGGAATTAAACTTTCACCTCTTTTTGATGTTCTTCTTTAGCAGTTCTATTTCTAATGATTTTTTTCTAAATTTTTATTCATTTGGATCTTCTTTATACAGCATCATTCATTTTAATTTCAAAACCCTGGAACATGACTTCTCTTTCCTCTTCTATAACCTGGTCTGATGTAGGTTACATCATCTAGAGTAACGCAAGACCCTTATTTTTTTCTTAAAGTAATCTTTTTATTTTTTAAATATCTTACTCCACCATGACTTTTTTTCCTCATTCATGACTTTTCGCACATCATCAATTGATAATGTTGACCATTTATGGTTTTTTACTTCGTTCACGTCTTTCGTCAATCGTTTATTTCCTGTCTTGCTGCTGCAAGTTCTTCCCTTGCTGTTCGAAGTTCCTTTTGTTGTGCTTCGATCACTTGCATAAACCCTGTTTTCATTTCTTTTCTTGTAATGCCAGGGCAACATCTACGGTTTGACGAGTTTGTTTCTGTTCATTTACTAATTCA
Source organism: Peribacillus sp. FW305-BF15 (assembly GCF_058783805.1). NCBI lineage: Bacteria > Bacillati > Bacillota > Bacilli > Caryophanales > Bacillaceae > Peribacillus > Peribacillus sp. FW305-BF15. The sequence continues at coordinate 26,269 of NZ_JBYSYV010000018.1, forward strand.
ATTGTCATCGGATGGATATTCCCAAGCTGTTCATCTACATCCTTAACACTCATGCCAGTGTATACAAACGACGTATTTCATGAACGATCCTCAAAGAATCTCGATGAATTTGATAACTGTTACTGCGTTTACGAGTTTTATAAAATTTAAATAAAATATATTTAATTTTTTTAAAAAAAAGGAGTTACAACTGATATGGGTGATAATGAGATCCGAAAACTCAGACCAGTTTTTGTCTATGCAAATTTGGAAAGTAAAAAAAAATTAGTGCAAGGATTAACTGGAGATCGAGTGAAATTGATTCAAGAACTAGAAAAATACAGAAATGTCCTATCACCATTTTTAATTAATGTTTTGCAAACTAATTTAGATCAGTGGGAAATAGAAATTCATGATCGGCAAGAAGACATTAATAAAATAGAAGCAGGGAAAGAGAGCTTTTAAGTGCTCTCGGTTTGCAGGCAAAAGGGGTTCGGAATTTATAAATTCCGAACCCCTTTGAATTTTCGTCCAAGGTTTTGAGCTTGGGTATCTGACGCAATCCATTTCCTTCTTCATTAATTCCACCGATTGAACCAATTCTTGATCCTTTGTTTATTTTTCTCAAGTACCTCCTTCGATGTCCGGTTGTCTTTTTGTTTTTTCCATTCAAAGAAAGATGCAATTCCGATAAGCAGCCCTCCGCCGATGATTAAATACAGCCACCATGGCATCTCGCTCCACATCGAATTGGTATTCATATAGACATTGAATAAAATCGTCCCAGTCCCAGCGATGAAATAGGATTTGTATTTCATCATGAATCCAAAGAGCATTGCTGCCAATGACACGGTTCCGATAATGAGGGCATCATATAAGGTGTTTCCTGCCATAGCATCAATGATCAGGGCTAAAAACAATAGGAAAACAATCCCGCTTTCGATATATTGTGTGATTTTGCCTTTAACAAATATTTTCCTCAGCAAAGTGGTGCTGACAATGAACAGCGGCAGAATATTCACCTCCTCCTCAAATACAGGAGGGATCGTGAGCTGATCGACAATGACCCAATACGGATATAGGCTGAACAAAATCGCTGCTGCCATCTGGGATTTTCTTTCCAACATGCCTGTCGTCGTGCTTCTCATCAAAATGAAATAGGCCGGAATCAGAAGTGCCGCGATGATTTCCAAAATGAAATGTGTCGGTCCCCCCGTCAAAACATCCATGTTCATGGCAATAAGAAACAGCAGACCATAGACTCTGTAAAAATCCAATTGAAGTCCTGCCCCGCCTTTATCAAGCAAGCCATTAAAGAATTTCCTGCTTAGAATTACCATTATGGCCATACATCCAAGAAGGACTGCCGTTCCAACGAAAGGCTGTAATGTGTCCGCGTACATGATGATGATCCAATACGGGTACAAACTGAGAACTCCCGTCAGCCAAACGTAGATGCCCTTTTCTTTTACATCCTTTGAGAAACTTCCAATCAAGATGAAGTAAACCGTGATCAAGAGCGAGACGAAAACCTGGAGTAACTGGCTTGATGTTTCAGTTGCTAGGATTCCCCTATTCATGGCCAGTAAAAACAGCAGGCCATATATCCTGTATGCATCGAAGGTAATTCCTGTTTCTTCCTTTTTGATTAAACCATCGAAATAACGCCAGCTTAAAAGCAGCATCCCTGACATACAGCCAAAAAGGAATAGCAATCCCATTACAACAGATAAGCTGTCGGCATAGCCAACTATGATCAGGAAGGGATACAGACTGATTAGTGCGGCAATATTGGAATAGATTTTCCTTTCTAGCTTTTCCGCTGTCAAGCTTCTCAGGAAAATGAAATAAGCGGTTAACAGCAGCGATACAAAGACTTGGAGTAACTGATGTTTAGTATCATTAAAAACCTCTGCATTCATATCGATCAAAAAGAATAAACCATAAATCCTGAAAGGATCAAAGCTGATGATGCCTGATCCGTTTTTCTTGAGTAATCCGCTGGAATACAGCCTGCTTAACAACAACATTCCTGCCATACAGCCAAAAAGAACAGCCAAACTCATGACGATTGGAAGTGTATGGGCATAATCGATGATATTGATGAACGGAAAAAGGCCGATAATGGCCGCTATTCCCGAGTAAATGCTTTTTTCTTTCTTATAGATTGTGAATCTTCCTATCAGGATGAAGTAGCTAGGCAACAGCAGGGAAACAAAAATCCCCAAAATCACGGAATCTGAGTCACTCGTAAACACTTCCAGATTCAAAGTACACAGATATAGCAAGCCAAAAATCCGATAATAATCAATGACTCTCTTCGTTCCCTCTTCGTTGAGCAATCCTTTGAAAAGGTGTCTGCTAGCCATCAACATCACAACCATACATACAAGCAATACGATAAACGCCATAACCAGAGGCAATGTATTTACATACAAATTATAGAAGATGAACGCCAGGCTTAGAGGAGCGGCAACATAGTTCCGCCAGTTCCTTTGAATGAGCAGATACCACGCAAACAAGAGCTGTACAGTCATCACTCCTACCCAGACTAACTCGCGGTTAAGTGGAAAGTCCCGGATCGCCGTTTCTAAAATGGATATGCTTATCCCTAAATGAATGAATGGAATAAGGTAATACTCCATGATGCCTTTCCAATTCTTATTGGATAACCCCCACAGAATGGTTATGAGTCCTGCTGTAATCATCATGCATATTGATGTAATGAATACTATTTGCTCGATGTTTACCACAAATAAATGGACCTGTAGGAAAAGGGTCGAAAACCCTAGGTAAGTAAAAACGTATTTTTCCCATTTCACATGTGCCCTTAAAGCACTCAAAATATAAATCAAGATTTGTGCAACATAAAGGAACGGAGAACTTTCCGTATGGAAGATGAGCAAATATCCAACGGGAATCGCCAGTAAATTGGCAAGGTGACTCGTATATCGGAAGTACAATTTCCCATTTTTCGAATATTTCCCAAGCCATTCTCCTAAAAGGAAAAAGATAATGGGGCCGAGCAACACGAACGCAATCCTCAGCTCCATTGAAGCAAAATCAAAAACATCGTAGAGTGAGGCATATAAGCTGGCACTTGTAATCACGACAGGCGCCCAGAATATTTGCTTCCGATGTATATGTACGGACCAGCTGTTTATTGCAGTAGCTACGGCAATCACTCCGCTTGCCTCCAAAGGATTCATTGAATCGAAGGGAATCGATATCAAGGAAAGGAAGGAAAGAATCTGTCCGCTATACGCAAAAACTGGAAACAATTTATGGTATCCCTTTTTAAATGTGTAAGCTGCACCGATGGAAATCAGTGAAACACCCATTAAATAGACGCTGAGCGGGATATTTGACCGAACCCATTCTAAACTCTCCGTCAAATATGGATAGAAAGCAACCAAAGCCAGTATGAAAGTAATCGGAAATCCGTATTTGGCGTTTTCCTTCATATGCTTTGATTCGTCTTTTATATAGGTGATGAAGAAAAGCCCAGAGATCATGGCGAGCTCTGCACTAACAGCAGGCCAAGCCATTTCGCTCAATTTACTGGTCAGGATCACTAGCATGATCATTGGGGAGATAAGTAAGATACTCTTCTTAAACAGGCTGTACCTTGGGTGACGGTTATATAGATATACTCCAAGATATTTAATGACCTGAACAACAAATAACAGATTTAAAATGGTAGAAAAAGAGATTGGCAAGGCAAAGAATAGATATAGGAACGCTAAGTCGAAAACAACAACAGCCGGGTACGTGAAGCTTGAATTTCCCGAATGAAGGGAAACATAAGCAAGCTGGGCGGATACTAACATGAGCGCGATGAATATTTGCGCATAGTTATCCTGGTACACCATCGCGTTACTATATAAGAAAACGATCCCGCTCTCAATCAAACTGGTAATCATGAAGTTCTTCGAAAGGTTAGTCCTTTTGACTTTATCCAGATATTTCGATAGCATAGTAAAAATGATTGGAACAAGTGCAAATGCAATGATCATGTATTCACTTATAAACGTGTTATAAACTAGATGGATATATCCATACGTGAAAATGGCGCTAAAAGCCATTTCATAATAATTTTTTTTGAATTTGACCGAAAAAATTAAAAACAAAACAGAAAAGACCATCAACGTTAGCGAATACACCAAGTTGCTTGAAAATAACGTCAGGATCACAAAGGCTTCCACGATGAGCTTAAACTGGATGAATTGAAAAATGAATGGTTTGAATAGCGTTAAGGCTTTTTGATTTTTCAATTGCTCCATATTCCATACTAGTATTAAATTAAGAATGCCAATCGCCAAAAACATCCACTCGATAGTTGGCGTCACAAAAGCCAATCCGAAATAGCAGGTAATGGCAAAAGTGAATATTGAAATGAAAATGAATATTTTCGACTTGAAGTAGTCAGCAATCTTACAATAAATGGCTAAGCAAAGTAATCCCCCAAGAAACCCCAGAAGCCCCCGCCCATCACCATTAAGTGAAAGGTACTCTCCAAAAATCCGATAATATGAAGCTGATAATATCGTAATCGGAATGAACAGCCCCGCTAGCGTCAGGAATGCAAAAGCGGTTTGTTTAATTTTCAGCTTCGACGCGATGAAGGCCATCCCTGCAAAAATGACGGAAACCATTCCAATGAAGAGAACTTTCAAGACCGCATTCAAATCCCCCCATGAAGTGGTTGCTAAAATCAACCCGCCAAACAGAAGCAATATGACCCCAGTGAGCAGGATGACAGAAATATTCCGTTCCCTGATTTGTTCAGGTGTTTTCTTCGGCTTTGCCGGTTTTACCGGTTTCTCCCGCTTGATGGCCTGCTTTTGAATAACCGGTTTCCTATCATTGCTCTCCTTGACAGGTTCAAGGCTCTCCTCGAAACCAGATTCAGTAGGCGCTTCATTCAATCCACTGGATTCCCGTAATTGGAATGAAGATTCTTCGATCAGACTATCCTGAATCCTCTTATCGGCACTTTCACCGATTATCGTTTCAGTTCCATGGGTGGATTTCTTCTTTTCTTGCTCTAAGCGCTTTTGTTTATGGAGGGCTAATTGGAAATGCCGATTGTAAGCCCTGCTAATCCGGATATATTCTGATTTAGGGATGAGCCGCCTTTCCCATAAAACATCCAGCTCTTCTTGGAAAATACGCTTCCTTCTTTCTAATGTCATTTCTTCGTTTGAAGAGTCATTCATTCCAAGCTTCCCCTTCCTTCAAATAGACCTTCTATCATCTTATGTATAATCTCTTTTCGATAATAACAAAGTTTTTCCATTTTTTAAATATTTAGGATAATGTACCAAAGGTGTTCCTGCTGACTCAAAAAAAAGAATGACTTCCATTGAAGCCATTCAACATCCTTATATTGATTTTCCTTTATCCTCGCTCCTGATGATGAATAAATAAACGATCATCGAAATGAAAATCGAGGCGGCCGCCGTGATATAGATGCTCCTATATCCGAAGAGGAAGCCAATCTGCCCAAACACGATGGCACCTATGCCCACTCCAAGATCGAAAAATGAAAAGTATGTGGCATTCGCCATCGCCTTCCGATTGGGTGCCGTCTTTTCAATCGACCATGCCTGCAGCGCCGGCTGAACAGAACCGAATCCAAATCCATAAAGCACTGCCGCAATGTAAAGTACTGCTTCACTCGGCATCCATGCAAGCAGCAGCATTCCAGCCATGATGAGTACCGTTGAAGGCACGAATACGGCTCGATGTCCCCTTCTGTCATATAGTCGGCCCGCGAATAATCTCGTGACCATAAGGGCCATTGCATATACTAAAAAGTACCACTGAATTCCATCTACACCTTTTTCCGCTGTATACAGGGGAAGGAAGGTTGCAATTCCACCAAATGTAACGGAGATGAAGAAAATGAGCAAAGATGGCTGAAGGGCACTTTTTTCATAAATATCAAACCTTTTGGCTCTTACAGCTGCCGAAGGATCACTTTCCACTTTTTGATACCGAATAAGTGATGCTGCAATGATGGCAAGCAATCCTAATAAAGAGCAGATCAAAAACAACTCTTGAAACGGAAGTACCGTAACTAGGAAAAGACCCAATGATGGCCCGAATGCCAGTGCTAAGTTACCCGATAATCCGTAATACCCCATCCCCTCACCCCGCCGTTTCGCAGGGATTATATCGGAAGCAATCGTTCCTGAAGCCGTTGAAGAAAATCCCCAGCCGACGCCCTGTACAATCCGCATCATGAATAACAAGCCGATGCTCCCCATGAAACCGAAGGAACCCACTGACAATGCAAAAATGGCTAACCCGGCAAGAAAAACGATGCGCCTTCCTTTCGTCTCCAATAATCTTCCAGCAATTGGCCGGACAAGCAAGGCCGAAAAAGTGAAGATTCCAAGGACAGCCCCCACAAGACGATCATCACCGCCAAGCTGTTCCACAAACAACGGGAGGGTCGGCATCGTCATTTGAAAACCCATGAAGATGCACATATTTGCCAAACAGATCATGATGAAATCACGTGTCCAGATTTTATCAGTCCCTCTTACCCGTTCATCAACTAAGGTTTCCCTCATATTCCTTCACCTTCTAATTATAATAGTCATTGCCAGTTTACTAAAATTGGTTAAAATAAGCGAATGATTTATTTCGTGTACCTAAATATATATATATAAATAAAAGCCCAATATGACATAGGGCTCCCCCTTTAACTTTCATGATCATTTCCGTCCACTTACCTTCCGTATGCGAACCAATAATTTAGATTCTCCATGCTGTAATGCATTAAACCATTGCCTCTATTCATCCGTAACGGCTCTTAGCTGAAACGCATCCCTCCAGCATAATGGATTTTCCTTACATTCAAATTTTCATAAAACATCCCCTGAAACAACCATTCTGCAAGTGAAGGATGGTTCTACACCCTATCTTATTAAATTCCAAAAACATCTAAAAGGAAAAACTTTAAATGTTTTTCCTTATCTCCTTAAGTAAAGGGGATGCATAAATGAAAAAAGCCAATCCAAATTGGATCGGCTTTTCATGCTTCACGACTATTTCGTTATCTCGATTTTCCCATTATTCGTTTCCAATTTAACTAGATTTTCACCTTTGCCAATGACAGTATCGCCCTCATACTTACCAAGGATATCCACTCTCCCATTGTCAACATGAACGTCGAAAGTTGTATTCGTCGGTTCATTCTCCGTTTTGATCATGATTTTACCATTATTACTTTCGAGTTCGATCTGCCTATCCAAGTCTTTCGTGACTAATGTGATTTTACCGTTATTCGATGAACCAACTAGTTTTCCCTCCACATTATTAAGCTCTACTTTTCCATTAGCAGATTTCACTTCAACTTTTTCGGTTATTATATCATTTAATTCTACCCGGCCATTTTGAGATTTCACATTTAGATTTTCACTTTTCAATCCTGATATTTGCAATTTTCCATTATCGGATTCGGCGACAAAGGATTTATAAGATTCATCAGGCACATACACCTTTAAATGTAAGGATTGAATATGAAAACCAAAGCTAAACGTACGACGATCCTTTAATTGTACCGAAAGCTTCTTCCCTTCCACATCTGCAGTGAAATCCAACTTGGAAACATCCATCCCTTTTGAAACCAACTCTATCCTGGTCTCCTTATCCTTCGTTGGCACAATCTCCACAGCTGCATTGTCAGCGTCGATCTGAATGTCCGTCACGATTTCCGAAATCGTTTTTTCCTCTGTAGTCGTTTCCTTATTCGTCATTTGGGAAAACGTAAACAGACTTCCTATTACCCCGATCAATAACAATACAAGTGCAATGATCGATAATTTTTTTACATTAATCATTTTTCAAACCGCCTTTCACAAGGGAAGCGTTAAATTTTAAATAGCGAATGAATCCTTTAGTTAAAGCACTCGTAGCGACAAACATTCCCATGGCAATGAAAATGCCAATCCCGCATAGTCCCAATGCGAAGAAAAGATCGAATAATTGAAAGCTAACTAACACAAGGTTAAACAGAGCGCCAAGCGGAGCAAGAATGAACCCTATCGCCGAAACCCACCCTGCAATGACAACTCCGATCAAGGCTATAAATGGTCCCAAAACGATCACTAAATTAAAGAACCCCAGACCAATGACTGCCCAAACTGCCCGCATAACATTACCTGCAGAAGTCGTTTGTTCAACCTGACCAAGATGATAGGTTGCCATCAGTTCCTTGGAGATCTGTTTAGGATTCCCAAGGGATTTGGAGATTTCCTGCTCTGACTTCCCTTCTTCCATTCCAATTTCGAAATACTCTTCGTAATCTTGAAGGATATCTTCCCGTTCCTCTAAGGAAAGTCTGGTTAAAGAGGCATTCAATTGTTTTAAAAATTGTTCTTTATTCATTGGTTCACACCTTCCTTGATTAATTGGTTGACCCCATTGGAAAATTCATTCCATTCCATCAGCAGTTCTTGAAGGTATCTCCGTCCTTTTTCGGTTAATGTATAATATTTGCGCGGAGGCCCTTCTGTTGATTCTTGCAAATATGTCGTAAAATACTCTTCCTTCGTCAATCGTCTTAAAAGTGGATATACCGACCCTTCCGATATTTCAATTTGATCCGAAATCTTCTGTACAAGTTCATACCCATAGCGATCCTGCTTATCCAGTAACACCAGAACACACAGTTCCAGGACACCTTTCTTAAATTGTACATTCATAGCACCTTCACTCCTTCCAAAAGTTTTTCAGTATAGTTTAATAAACAGTACTGAACACCGAACAATACATCTTATGTAAATAATTTACCACATGGTACTGTTCATTGCAAGGTACTATAAATATTTTTATGTCTTACACGCATTCTAATAAGGGTAGAAGAAAATTAGCATTATATTCAAAGCCGCAAGAGAATACGATGTATAATAGTAAAATGTGGAAGGAGGAGTTACTTTGGCCAACAAAGCAATAACAAAGAAGCAATTCGATTTTCTTGAACATGAATTTAATTACCTTGAAAAGGAAGGAGTCATCTCCCGGCAAGAGAAAGTGAGGATGTTAGAATCCTATGATGTAAAAGGCAATTTGAACTTCATCACGATTCTATTATCCATTGGGGCACTTCTTTTAGGTTTAGGCGTATTGACCTTCGTAGCCAGCAACTGGATCTATTTAAGTAAAGCGGTTAAATTCCTGCTTATCATTGCATGCCTAATCGGAGTGAACTTTGCTGGCGTGAAGGTGCAGGCACGCTTTCCCAAAACGTCACGAAGTCTGCATTATGTAGGTATCCTGATCTTTGGTGCAGGGATATTTCTAGTCGAGCAGATGTTTAACATTAGCATCAATTTCAACAATTCCTTTTTATTATGGGCGATTGGAACGGTATTCATTGGATACTATTTGAAGGATGTTTTCATCCTCCTTTTTACATCTTTCCTGCTTTTCATTTATTTGAATGGAAGTATATTCGTTGATGAAACATCTTATCCGCTTGCCATTCTTGTGTTTCTACCGGCTTTATACATTCTGTTAAAGAAATTCGATTACCCTAATTATCTGACCTTTTTCATTAACGCTTTAGCCATCAATACAATTGCCTTATTTCTTATGGAATTCGTGCCGAAACTAGGGTTTGAAAATTCGAATACGATTGTCCTTTCCATCTTGTTTGTACTGGGTATCGTGCTTGCCTATATTCCGGTAAGAGCCAAATTACAAAACATCACACACATACAAGGGCATATCTTACATGGTTTAACCGCACTCTTCCTTACCTTTGATTTCTCAATCTGGTTTCCTATAGCTTATTTCGTTTTTCTGCTTTATCTGATTCTAAAAGGCAGTTTGACCAGCATCGTAATAATATGTGCACTGATTTTCAGATATTACATCTACTCCTTTGACTTCCTGCCAAAATCGCTTACATTCATCATCGGTGGAATCATGCTCATCGGTTTTGGCTTCTTCTTTGAAAACCAACGAAAAAAAGGAGGGGAACTCAATGAGTAATCCATCATTCCGGCCACTCATCGTATTTTCCATTCCAGTCTTGATTTTGTTAATCTTGGCATTTCCCCCGGTCTGGACAACAATGACAGGAGATGTAATCAAAATCAAAACAGCCCCGGTCGACCCGACTGATTTGTTTAGGGGAAGCTATGTGGCTTTGAAATACGAAATTGAATCAGTAAAGCCGTCGCAAGTCGATGACTCGATTAAAACCGAGTTCAATACAAGGAATATGGGTGATTATAAAAAGGTATATGTACGTTTAAAACAAAATAAGGATGGACTATATGTTGTCGATTACGTAACGAAAGAAAAACCCGGCGAAGGGGTGTACCTAAAAGGGGAACTGGAAGTCCCTTATGACCTGCAAAATGCTAAAACCATTCAGATCAGATACGGTCTGGACAATTATTTCGCATCCGAAGAAAAAGCAAAGGAAATGGAGAAGGAAGCATTGGCCAATCCTTCAGTGGCCGTCGTAAAAGTCCGTAATGGCCATGTTGTTTTAACCGATATCATCATTGAATGAATGGCCCCTGGATATGACTAGCAAAAAGAGCATCGGTTTTTCGATGCTCTTTTGTTTTCTGGACTATTATCATGTGGAATTCAGATTGTTACTTAATGACCCGTTTTGCCCCTATATATTTTTCTTTCCAATATTCATCACTCATTTTGACCACTTTGACCCCTTTGGTGGTGGTCCCGACAAATGTGCCATTTCCATAATAGATTCCTACAAAAGAGACCTGCCCTTTCTTACCTGTCGCATAGAAGACCAAATCGCCCGCTTTCAAATCTTTTTGCTTCACGGCCGTTCCGGTTTTATACTGGTCCGCACTCGTTCTTGGAATCTTCATTTCTGTGGCGGCATTTTTATATACATATTGGGTAAGACCGCTAGCATCAAACCCTTTAGGGGTCGTTCCCCCATATTTATATTTGCTTCCCACCTGCTTCTTTGCCAAAGCGGCAACTTCATCACCATAATTGATAGAGGCTGAAGCATTAGCCGGACTGAATATGAATGCCGTCAATAATGCCCCTACTAAAACTATGGCTGCAAACCATTTTGAAACTGGTAAACGATAACTCATCCTTTTTCCTCCCCAAACTGAAAATGAACCACAATTTTAAATGTATGTTACATTTCGGTTTTTAGACCAAATCATTTTCGGCGATCGTCATCCCTGCAAAAAAAATAACCAGATAACGCCGTTGTCTAGCTAATACGGTGCTTTCTGGTATACTCTACTTTTCAGTAACTGAAAGAATAGTGTCCATTACTTGGGTTCCTTGTATTGTCGTGCATTTTCACTGTCACTTAAACCTTTAGTTGTATGATCGACCACACCGCCGACCCCAAAGAATGTAAGCGCTATGAAGTTAATGATGCCTAAAGCGCCGTTCAATGCATCATCAGTAATGGTAAAGCCTATAGGAGTAATAAAATTGTTTATGAACGCGGCAACCATCTGCGCCAATATTAAAAGCCCAGGAAGGAGTACAGTGAATATAAACGTAGGGTTCTTAAGACGCACTTTCCAGTTGATCATTGCTTTTCCCCCTCTCTATCCTATTAAGTCCGCTTCATGGAAGATTGTCGCGGACCTGCTATATTTTATGCGGCTTGTCCTTCTTACGTTCGGAAATTCCATTCATAATCTATCGTTTCCCATAAACATAAAAAAAGCCCATCAGAGGATGGACCTTCAAAGTAGTTCTTAAAAACACTAGAGAGCGCCTCACTTTAGCAAGTAAGTAACAGCTTCCTCGAGCTCTATATACTCCTCGGTGTGCTCGTGATCGAACGTTCTTAAAATCTGAATATATTAAATGCTAGATTTTTCACACTCCATTTTTTCCTGCAAAAACACTCTGATCCGTTCGGCAGCTTCAGTCAATCTCTCGGCCGGCTGGACCAAGGCCATCCGGACATACCCTTCACCCTGCTTCCCAAAAGCATCGCCTGGAACGACCGTTACCCCTGCTTTTTCAATCAATGCATAGGCAAAATCCCGTGATTTCCAGCCAGCAGGAATTTGAGCCCAAATAAACATCGTAGCTGATGTTTTCGGTACATGCCATCCCCCTTCCGCAAGACCTGAAATCAAGGCATCACGTCGGGACTGGTATTCCTTAACCTGTTCGGATAGCAGCGAAAGATTGGAAGTTAGCGCCATTTCGGCAGCTTTTTGAATAGGATAAAAAACCCCATAATCGATGTGTGATTTCAGCGTTCCCAGGATGTTCAGCGCCTCTTGATTGCCCACTGCATACCCAATGCGACAGCCGGCCATATTAAAAGTTTTGGAAAGTGAGTTAAATTCAATCCCCACTTCCTTGGCACCAGGAATGGACATAAAACTAATTTGCGGATGATCATCAAAAATCAATTCCGAATAAGCAAAATCGTGAACCACCATTATTTCATTCTTTTTCGCAAACGATATAACGTCCGAAAAGAAAGTCTCATCAGCAAGGGCCGTGACAGGATTTCCTGGATAACTGATGATCATCATTTTCGTCTTTTTCAGTATTTCATCCGGAATTTCGTTGAGCTGCGGCAGGAATCCATTTTCGGCAGTAAGCGGCATCGGATGAATGATTCCGCCGGCAAGTTCCACACTCGCTTCATAAATTGGATATCCCGGATCTGGCACCAGCACATAATCTCCAGGGTTTATCATCGCCGTTGCCAAGTGTGCAAGGCCATCCTGTGACCCCATCAGTTGGAGGACTTCCCTTTCTGCATCCAGCCCCACTCCATAACGCATCCGATAAAAATACCGGACTGCCTCATTGAATTCAGGCGTACCTTTTAACGTATACCCGTAAGAATTGAGATCCTGCGCATACTTCACAAGCGTATCTACTACAAAATCAGGCGGGGGTAAATCCGGACTTCCTACACTCAAATCGATAACATCCAGCCCCCGTTTCATTGCATCCTGCTTGCGGGCCGCCAACTCTGAAAATATTCCTGTTGTGAATCTTCCGACTTTTTTAGATGGAGTCATATTCATTCTGCGATTCCCCTCCATTAATGATTTTCTATCTATCATTATAGCAATCTTTCACGAGTATTTTAAGACTTCATCAGTATCTGTTCGAGAGCCTCATCAAGATGATCGAATTTAAATGCATACCCCGCCTTTTACAATCTCTCAGGTATGACCCACCGGCTTTTTAATATCAATTCCGTTTCGGTCCCGATTTCAAGCATGGGAGTTGGACAGGGAAGTCTATTCGAATATTCATGAGCTTTCTCAAATGAGCCATCAATTCACGATTTGTAACTGGATGCAGCGATGAACAGTTGAACACCCCGCTCAGCTCCTGATTCTTTCTTAGAAAATGGACAATCTTCTATATGTATCCAACTGAATTTCTGATTTCCTGATCCTTTATGGCCTCCCAGTCCGAATTTAACCAAATTCCTATATGGTATCATCACTCCCCCATCTCGCATATAACCAACCACTTTCGTTTATGAGTTAATAGTATGAATAATAACGAGCGCCTTATATGTGAAGTGATTCACATAAATCACACCATGTTATTACATTAAATGGTAGCAACTCCTGCCGCTGTGCAATAATTGGTGAACTTGTCCAAGCAAAAGGGAAAATTACACATAAATTAGTAATGTGGAAATTTATAAAACAAAGGGGATGATTTCAGTGTCAAACAAAAAGCTAAGAAGAGCTGTTAATTCTGGAACTGGTAATTCCGGAACTGGCAATAGCAGCCTTAGGTCTGCCTTGAGAAAAGTCTTACAAAATTTATTAAACAATAATAGAGGTACTTCAATTAAGGAACCTACTTCCATCAAGCAACCCACTTCTGTCAAAGAATTTGAAAATTAGAAGGTTGCTTTTTTGAGATTAACATGGAATCCCTTTGGACTGATCTAAAGGGATTCCGTGTTATGTATTTACATGTACCAGCTATATATGTCTAGTGAATAACTGTTATATCTAATAGAGATAAAGGAGAAGTTATGATGTATTTTTTTCGAGACTGGAAACCTAAAAAGGATATAAAGAAATTAACGGATATCACCGTAAAAAATTTTCGGGTTTCTTCCGATAAAGTGAATGAAATTCTGCAAAAGTCACACAAGGTACTTGTGATTTGTAATGATAAAGGTAAAGTAGTGGGTTTCATTTGTTATAATCTTTATTTATATAAAGTGGCTCATATTAATTATGTAGTCATTGACAAAAAATATAGAGGAAAGGGAATTCTGCAAGCCCTTTTACCCGAATTGGTAGAATATGTGGGAAATAAAGGAATCCTTGTAGTGTCCGGTTTCGTGAACAAAAATAACCATGAGGCATTGCAAAAGTTTAGAGCCCTTGGTTTTAAACCGATTTTTATTTATCATGATGACATTCTAATTCAATCACTGATTTAAGAAGGTTCTCTTTAAGCTTATAGCGTAAATAAGAAGAAAGATCGATCAAAATACATTCTGTTTCACCCCCATATTAACTGGAATTTCATTCCTGATACCAATACAAATAAGCGGGAATAGGATTATAGGGATATATGAACTCCCTGTTCCTCCATGCAATGAATAACTAGGGAAGGAAAGCCTGTAAATTCTACACGGATTCATAGGCATTTTCCCTGTAGTCTCTTCAACCTTACTTATAATCTTACTTCACTCTCCGTTGCTTCTTTTTTCTGCAACATTTCATATATTCAAGGCAATTCTATTAAAAAAACAGTATGCAACGTTTGTCATTCCTAGGCTTGATCGTAGAGTTCCCATTAAAAAGGTCAACCAGTAAACACTAGTGAACCTATCATATGTTTATCTTTTTGAATAAAACTGGAGCGGTACTATATTGGAAGGAATCGCAATAATTCATTACCCTAGTCATAACATTTTTCTATATTTTCAAAATAAACCCATTCCTGTATAGTGAGTGTATACCTTCTAAAAGGGGAGATATAATGAAATCGATAGAACTAATCATCTTAAATCTGGAAGAGGTTAGAAGAAGAAACATTAAACTATGGACTTCAATACCTAAAGGCACACTCCATTGGAAACCGGACGACAAGGCAATGAGCTGTTTAGAAATGGTTAGACATGTCCTTGATAGTGAGCATTATTATCATTTATCCATTAAAAATCAAGGCAGCTTACCAGTTTATGAATCACCATATGAAAAACAGCCGCTTAGCTCCGTGGAAGCGGAATTAAACTTTGCTGAACCATACAGGCGTGATTTTTTGGAAACAATCATGTCCTTCAGCGAAGACGACTTATCCACTATTAAAATTGATCGCTCTGATGTTGGATATATCAGGGATTTAGGAGACATGTTGCTAAGAATCGCTTATCATGAGTCTGTACATACTGGTCAATTATTGGACTATTTAAGAACTGCTGGAGTCCCTAGAATAAGCGTTTGGGATTAATCAAATCATTTTCAAAGGTGTTTCATCATCCTGAAGCACCACACTGTAGGCAACTCGATGAAAATCGTGTTTGTCTGCAGTTTTTTTTGCTTGTACAATTTGGACGTTGATTTCCGCTTCAGGCACTCGCTTTCCGCGGGCGGTCGGGGAGCCTCCTCGGCTTAAGCCTGCGGGGTCTCCCCCAGACACGCTTTTCCCGCAGGAGTCTCGTACCTTCCGCACCAATCACTTTGTATTAGCATTTAGTTAGAAACCATACCCGGGAGTTGTAGGTTGGTTTGAGAACATCATTTGATCAAAGATATGTTTTCCGCCTACAAGCTGCGGGGACCGGTCTGCATGGCCTGCAGTTTTTTTTGCTTGTACGATTTGGACATTGATTTCCGCTTCAGGCACTCGCTTTCCGCGGGCAGTCGGGGAGCCTCCTCGGCTTAAGCCTGCGGGGTCTCCCCTAGACACGCTTTTCCCGCAGGAGTCTCGTACCTTCCGCACCAATCAACTTTGTATTAGCATTTAGTTAGAACCCATACCCGGGAGTTGAGGGTTGATTTGATGAAAGATTTGTTTTCCGCCTACAAGCTGCGGGGACCGGTCTGCATGGACTGCAGTTTTTATTGCTTGTACGATTTGGATGTTGATTTCCGCTTCAGGCACTCTTTATTGTTTTAAATGGAAGTATTTAAACTTGTGGTGATGAGGATGCTTGCTAAGCATGATTCTAGAGATCAACTTGATATGTTTACTTTAAATCAACTGTTGCCGCAGATGCAGCTTATAAATCCCCTGATGCTCCACCATGATCAAACAATCCAATTATCTTCAAGAAAATGTTTCATGCAAGAAAATTGTGGAAAAGTAATGATAGAGGAGGGATAAGAAATGTTATCAAAAAAACCGGCGGCCAAAATGGTCAGCGCCTTTATTCTGACCGGTTCTCTTTTAGGGGCAGGTGCATCGTTTTCAACAGAACCTGTTGAGGCTGCATCCACAATGGATTCCGCTTCTGCCATAGCTAAGGATCACGCTCTTACCACCTTACATGAAATCTACAACAAAGCTTTTTCAGGAGAAATGCCTTATACAGCCATGGGTTTGAAAATTAATGAAAACACCCAAAAAGAAGTATATGAGACATTTGGTTCTCCCCCAGAACCAGGTAACACAGATGAAACTTTTGACTATTACCATGCAGAAATGGGGCATCCAGGTTTTGCATTTGCCTATAACGCTGACAAGACCATCTCACAAATCCGATATTTCGGGACAAATGTGGAACGGGACCATAATCTAGGAAGCATCACACCTAAAGTATTAGGAAATCAACTCGGCAGTGCTGACGAAATTCGCCATATTTCCAGTACGAATGAAATCAACTACATTTACAAGACAGGGAATTATGAACTGCAATTCATTGTCGGTGAAAATCAAACTGTAGATCATATCAATCTACTCGAAGCTAAATAATATGTACGATAAAATAGGTGTCGCAGGCTGTAGAGAAAGAAAATTTTCTCTACAGCCTTTTTTTGCTTACCCCCTTCCCCTTCCCCTTCAACTTCCAACCGCTGTCACTGCACCAAAGCATATAATTGAAGCAATCATTTCATTCATTTACATAAACCATACTCACTCCAAACGGATTCTTAATATTTTTACAATAAAATTAGCTTGTTCAATATTATTTCAATATATGGAGGGTGTCAGTAAAATGATTAATAAGTTCAGGACTTTCACAGTATCGGTTCTAAGCCTGGCCATCCTTTTTCAGGGTCTTCCGGCGATTTCAGCAAAAGATGCAGAAGACAATCAGAGAAATCCAGGAGGCAGATGGATGAAGGGGGAATATCATGCCCATACCACTCAGTCCGATGATGCCGAGGGATCACAGAGCCTTGAAAGCTTGCTGAATAACGCATTTGATAATTATGGCATGGATTGGATGGGAATTTCCGATCACTTGAGGATGTCTTCAAGGGATGATGAAGGTAATTTGATTCCAGGAGGGCCGATACCGTTGTCTCAGGGAATCATTCAATATCAAGCCCCAAAAATAAACCAACTGCAAAAAGAGGGCAAATTTAAAAATAAAGTCATCTTTTCAGGCTTCGAATGGGACATGCCCACATACGAGCATGTCGGCATAGGCATTTTGGGAGATCAGCCGGGCTCGCCTAAAAGTCTGAAAGCTGGCAATCAGTTCGAATATCTGTTCACCAACCAGGATGAAAAGATGTTTGATCCTAAGGATGTAGTCATTTGGAAGTCACAGGATCAAAGAGCCAATAAAACATCCGAGGATGCCCGAACGGCATTGGCATGGCTCGAAAAAAATTATAAGAATACAAGTTATGCCATATTGAACCATCCATCAAGAAAGAGGGTGTACAGCATATCTGATTTTCGCGACTTCAACAATATCGCCCCGGATGTCATGTTCGGATTTGAAGGTATGCCAGGTAACCAGTTGGAGCCGGATAGAGGCGGTTTAAATCTGACAACACCGGAAAACCGGACCTATGGCGGTTCCGATTACATGCTTGCTAAGGTAGGAGGTGCATGGGATGCGCTACTTGGGGAAGGTCGTAAGTTCTGGAATTTTTCCAATTCGGACTCCCATTTTGAAATCAGTGAAAACCGCCTATACTCAAGCGGTTACTGGCCAGGAGAATATTCCAAGAATTATACATGGGTAAATGGCTCATCAATAAAATCTGTCCTTGATGGCATGCGATCCGGAAAATCCTTCTCCGTTTTTGGTGATTTGATCGATGCCCTTGAATTCCAAGCTAAAAACGGAAATAATACGGTAGATATGGGCGGGGACCTTAAAGTGAAGGAAGGACAGATGGTCAAGATCACCGTCCGATTTAAGAGCCCCGAAAAGAACAATAACGGGGACCCCGTCAAGGTAGATCACGTGGATCTGATTTCCGGTGAAGTAACCGGGAAAGCAGAGCCTGGAACACCGGCTTACAATAAAGCCACCAATGATACGACAAAAGTGGTTAAACGCTTTACAAGTAAAGACTGGAAAACCGATCGCGATGGTTTTCATGCCATCACTTACAAAGTCAAAGCCGAGAAGGATCAATATTTCCGTTTGCGCGGCACGAATCTAGGGGAAAATGTCTCTGGAGAAACGATGGACGGTGAACCGCTGATCGATAAAAAGACTGAAATCGAGGATAACGAAACGCGTTTTTCAGAAATAAACAATCGTAACTATAAAGACCTTTGGTTTTATTCAAACCCTATATTCGTCAGCGTAGAGGATAAATAATCATGGTAAACACTAAGTTAAAAAGAATACTGCAATAGTTCTGGACGGCTTCAAAAAGCCCCTCTCCCAATTAGCGGAAGAGGGCTTTTTGACCCCTTAGAATTTTAATGTACACTTCCCTTCCCTTTCGTTTTTTTCACTTCCTTGCATGAAAATCCGTATAATTCACCAAGTTTCATTAACACTAATGATGTAAGTTATTTTCATTGACTTTTTTCCTTTTCTTGTATAGTATCACAGAGTATCAATCCCTATCAGATTACTAGGAGGTTTACCCAAATGAAAAAAATGGTTGCACTTTTATCGCTATTGTTAGCTTTCACGGTCGTACTAACCGCTTGTGGTACCAATACCAAAAATGAGGCAAACGATACCGACAATAAATCTTCATCACAAGAAAGTCTTTATGATAAAGTCAAAAAAGATGGCGTATTAACTGTTGGAACTGAAGGTACATATCCTCCTTTCACATTCCACGATGATTCAGATAAACTAACGGGGTTTGATGTTGAAATTGCTAAAGAAGTGGCAAAACGCCTTGGAGTGAAAGCTGAATTCAAGGAAACACAATGGGACGGCATGTTTGCAGGCTTGGATGCTAAACGTTTTGATATGATCGCAAACCAAGTGGGCATCGATGAAGACCGTCAAAAGAAATATGATTTCTCTGACCCATACATTCAATCAGGGGCCGTATTGCTTGTACACAAAGATAATTCGGATATTAAATCCTTCGATGATTTGAAAGGCAAGACCTCTGCACAATCTTTAACGAGTAATTACAATGATCTAGCCAAATCTCATGGTGCTAAAGTTACAGGTATTGAAGGGTTTTCTCAATCCGTACAGCTTATTGCTTCTAAACGTGTAGATGCGACGATCAATGACAAATTATCGTACCTTGATTATAAAAAGCAACACCCGGATGCACCTATCAAAGTGGCTGATGAGGAAGAAACCGGAGTTGCAAGTGGTTTAATGTTCAGAAAAGACAGCGGCAAATTAGTGGAAGAAGTAAACAAAGCACTTAAAGCAATGAAAGACGACGGCACGTACGCGAAAATCTCGGATAAATGGTTTGGTGAAGATGTTTCTCCTAAGTAATATTTTCACCGACCCCGAGCGTATGAACCAGCTTGTTTCCATCGCTCAAACCTCCCTCTATCCAATGATAGAGGGAGCTATTCAATATACGATTCCACTAACACTAATTTCATTTGTTCTCGGCCTTATTCTGGCTGTACTCACAGCATTGGCTAGATTATCTTCCATGAGGATTCTTCAAATAATTGCGCGAGTATATGTGTCGATCATCCGCGGGACACCATTACTTGTGCAATTATTTATCATTTTCTATGGACTTCCAAATTTAGGTGTAACCATCGATCCTTTCATATCGGCTATTATCGGATTCTCACTAAGTGTTGGAGCATACGCTTCGGAAATTATAAGAGCGGCCATTTTATCGATACCAAAAGGGCAATGGGAAGCGGGCTATTCGATCGGGATGTCATATACCCAAGCGTTAAAGCGGATCATTTTGCCGCAGGCATCACGGGTATCCATTCCCCCATTATCCAATACGTTCATTAGCCTTTTAAAAGATACATCGCTTGCATCACTCATTCTTGTAACGGAATTATTCCGTAAAGCCCAGGAAATCGCTGCAAAAAACTATGAATTTTTACTACTTTACATGGAAGCAGCTGCTTTATATTGGATTTTGTGTACGATTCTATCCTTCATTCAAGGAAGTTTAGAGGAGAGACTTAATCGTTATGTAGCAAAATAAGAACCGCAGTAGTTAAAGGAGATTTTAAAATGATCAACATTAAGAATCTTCATAAATCGTTTGGTGACCTTGAAGTATTAAAGGGCATCGATTTGGAAGTGGAGCAAGGCAAAGTCATTGTATTGATCGGTCCTTCCGGTTCAGGTAAAACAACCTTTCTTCGGTGTTTGAATCTCCTTGAGGTGCCCACGGACGGGACGATTGAAATCAATGAAACGGTAATGGACTTCAAAAAACCCGTTAGAAAAAATTCGATTACATCTTTTCGCAGTTTGACAGGGATGGTTTTCCAAAGCTATAACCTCTTCCCCCACAAAACAGCTTTGGAAAATGTAATGGAAGGCCCCATCATTGTAAAAAACATAGCCAAACATCAAGCGAAAGAAACGGCGGCTGCCCTGCTTACAAAGGTGGGCTTAGGGGAAAAAATCGATTTTTATCCGTTTCAATTGTCCGGCGGTCAGCAGCAACGGGTCGGAATTGCAAGGGCCCTGGCCATGGAGCCTAAGGTGATGCTATTCGATGAACCCACTTCCGCTTTGGATCCCGAACTAGTGGGAGACGTCCTGCAGGTCATGAAAGACCTGGCGAAAGATGAAGGCATGACAATGATCGTGGTAACCCATGAAATGCGTTTCGCCCGCGAAGTCGCCGATGAAGTCATTTTCATGGATGAAGGAAAAATAATGGAGCGGGGAACACCCGAGCAGATTTTCACAAACCCTAAAGAAGCACGCACACGAAAATTCCTCAATATGATTCAATAAAAAAACGGTGCTATTCAAGCACCGCTCGCAAAACCCCCCATTTTTAGAAATGGGGGGTTTTGCCCCTCATTATATCAATGAGATGCTTGGACCTGTTTAGTCTGTGTCCGTGCATGGTATAACTGAAAAAGAATCAAAGCAAAAACGGAAAGGACGGCACCCGATATAAATGGTAAATCAATCGAAATCGAAAATAACCAACCGCCAATCGGAGGACCGGCAATCCTGCCGAACGAGTCGAAGGAAGATAGCAATCCCGTGACACTGCCATGGCCCGACATGGAACTTTTGGTAAGCAGGGCTGAAATGGCAGGCCGGATGAACCCATTACCCACTCCGAAAATCGTCAGGAAGACCGCCGATGTCCAGAACCCGGAAGAAAACAAGATAAGAATGAAACCGACTCCCGAGACGATGATTCCCATTCGTATGACCGCGCCTTCCCCATATTTCTTTGTCATCCTGCCCACTAATCCACCTTGAACGATCGCACTCCCAAACCCCATGATCATAAAGATATAGCCTAATTGCACAAGACTTATATCAGCCTTTTTGGCTGCAAAATAGGCGAAAGTCGTTTCTAGTCCTGCCATTGAAAGGGTGACGATCATTTGCAAAAAGAACATGGTTTTAAGAGGCCCTCTAAAGGCTTTCCACATGGACTCTTTATTTTTTGACTGTTGGGCCCTCTTCTCTACTGTATGTGATTCCTTCAGTATTGCAATCACTAAGAATAAAGTAATCAAAGAGGATATTCCAGCAATGTAAAACGGCAAGTTCAAACTTGATTTGGAGAATACCCCGCCAATCGCCGGTCCAAAGATGAATCCAAGCCCTGTGGCGGCCCCGATGATTCCCATCCCTTTTCCCCGATCTTCCGGCGTCGTGATGTCAGCCACATAAGCCATTGCGGTTGGCATGTTTGCCGATGACAAAATCCCGCCAATGATTCTGGCTGCAAATAATACCCATAAGGAATCTGCCGAAGCCTGGATGAAAAACGAAAGGGCCAGTCCAGCAATCCCGATAATCATGACAGGCTTACGCCCTATCCGGTCAGATATACGTCCCCATATCGGGGCAAAAAATAATTGCATCAGTGAATAAACAGCCATTAAAAGGCCTAGCTCTGTAGGACTGCCACCAACCTTTTCAGCAAGAAACGGAATGACGGGAATGATGATCCCAAATCCGACCATGACTAAAAACATCACTAAAAAAAGTACGGGTAACACCTTTTTTGTTTCCATTATATATTTCTCCTTTTATTCTTCCACATTCGCTACGTACATTGGAACGAATTCCGAAAATCCCATTACTTAGCATAATCTTCCTAGCAATTCTTTAAACAGTTTATCATACAACCTTTACCAAATCAGTATGAAGCACGATCTTCTTTCGGAAACTCCCTTAAATAAATAAGAACCAGGCATAAATATCCTCAACTCTACAGTCATTTTTCATGTAATGGCACTTCGTTATTTTCACCTGTGTTTCGTGAAATCAATGGCAAGAGTTCGTTAAAAATCTTTTCCTCCCCTTATTTTTTCTTAAGGGGTACTCTATACTGTAGGGTATGATTGATGTTTGGGAGGTAGAAGAATGTCTAATGATCAGTGGATTTTAATTATTGACGATGAAGAAGATTTGGCACGTCTCATGGAGACAGTTTTACATAAAGAAGGTATCCCCAATATTATTACGGCGGGGACGATTGCGGATGGGTGGGCAAAGTTTCAGAAGTTCGATCCATCACTAGTCTTGCTGGATATCATGCTGCCAGATGGTGAAGGCTATGACTTATGCAAGCAAATTCGTGAAGTGTCGAATGTGCCGATTTTATTTTTGTCGGCAAAGGATGAGGAAATTGATAAGCTTTTGGGGTTGGCGATTGGCGGGGATGATTATATTACCAAACCATTCAGTCCGAAAGAAGTTGCCTATCGAGTAAAGGCGCAGCTAAGGCGGGCGGGCTATACAGAGGAAAAAACCTCACCGAAAAGATTGCAAATTGGTCCATTTGAGCTTAGTTCAAATGAAAATGAAGTGAAAAAGGATGGCAAAACCCTTGAGCTGACAGCTAAAGAAATTGGTCTGATGAGCTGTTTTATGCATCATCCGAATCAGATCTTGAGCAAGGAAACTTTGTTTGAACATGTGTGGGGCGATGATTTCTTTGGCTCTGATAATACAGTGATGGTCCATATTCGCCGTTTACGCGAAAAAATCGAAGCAGATCCTTCAAAGCCATCTTTTCTAATAACCGTTAAAGGGCTTGGTTATAAATTACAAACCAAGGGTGAAACAAGATGAAGTGGAAATTGACACGGCGCTTTTTAGGATCCGTTGTGATAATTGTCGTAATCGTAGGAATCGTAAATACAATTTTACTTTTATGCTTACTCTTTGTTCATTTCGACACGGAAGAGGAATCTGCGGAAAACTTTAGCCGATCTTTTTCACAATATGTTGAACTAATAGATGACAAACCAAAGGTAAATGAAGAAGGACTGGAAAAACTGCGGAACACGAACGCATGGATACAATTTTTGAATGATAAGGGTGAACAAGTAGCAGCCTATTACACACCTCAAAAATTGCAAACCGTATATTCTCCAATTGAAATCGTCCAAATGTATAAGTATAAAGAAATTGATGCAGAGACGACTGTTTTTGCCGGCGAAGCTCATGATTTCAGCTATTTTGTAGGGGTTAAAGATCGAGGAATAGGCCGATATGTACTGTCCTATAATTATGTTCACATTTTAAAGTACTTCAACATCATACTTTTACTGTTTTTAACGGTGGATATCATTATTGCCCTATTCATTGGACTATTATTTGGTAAAAGATTAACGACACCACTTAACACTTTAATAGAGGGAATTCAGCAGCTTCGTGAAAGACGTTTTAAAAAGATGAGTATACCAAAAGGCGTTTATGAAGATGTATTTCACAATATGAATGAACTATCGGTAAAGTTAGATCAGTATGAAAAAGAACGTGATCAACTCGATCAAATGCGTGAGGAATGGATTAGCAATGTTTCTCATGACATGAAGACACCACTTGCATCCATCCATGGTTATACAGAATTGATGAAAGACAATGCCACTGAATTAACACCACAAGAATTGTATGAGTTTACATCCATTATTAATAGACAGTCCGTATATATGAAAAATCTGTTGGATGACCTCAATTTAACGATGCGTTTACGCAACCAACGACTTCCCTTGCAATTTGAAGATGTTGATATCGTTGGGTTTATAAGAGAAATGACGATAGAGCTCTTAAATGATTCACAATTTGGTGATCGACAGGTCGAATTTGAGGCAAATGTGGATAAAGCAATGCATAAAGTCGATAAAAATTTACTGAAACGGGCAATTTTTAACTTTATCTACAATGCGCTCGTACATAATGATGAAAATGTCGTCGTGAAAATACAAATTGATGATATTCATCTACAATCAGAACATCATACCCAGATTACCATTGCCGATAATGGCCGCGGTATTCCCTCCAAAGATTTGGATCAGGTTTTTGAACGCTACTATCGAGGTACGAATACTGCCAGTAAACATGGGACCGGCTTAGGAATGGCCATTGCAAGGGACATTATCCTGGCTCATAAAGGTAAACTGGATTTGACTAGCATTGAAAATAAGGGAACAACCATCACGATACTTATATAACTTATTTTTCCTACAGAGAAAGGGCTGTCCATAACAGACAGCCCTTCTTTCCTATTTATTTTGGTTGTGCCTTTTTTGGAATATCTTCAAATTTCACTTCATCATATGACGAAACTTCATCACCGTTTTTCACGTACATCTTTAAGTAAGCATCTTTTCGAAGATTTTTTTGTGCCGTGAATTCAAGCGGTATCATTTCACCATCTGCATTTTTGGCGTCAAGTTTATAAGAATAGGAAGTCATCACTGTACCATCATCCAGTTTGGTTTCATGCTGCACCCCATCCTCTGTAATTTGCAAATAATAATTATCGGCATTCATGCGATTAAAGTCAATTTTAGTAAGCGCGAATACTCCTGCCGCTCCAAGTATGAACAATATGCCAACTACCATAAAAAATTTCTTCATTTAGATCATCCTTCTGTTTTATTATTTTGTGTGATAATACGATTATAAGAAGCTACCGTTAAGATATAATACAGACCGTAAATAATCGTATAAGCGATCATCCAGATTAATACAGGTTTTGCCAGATTCATCATCAATAACCCCGAGAAGGCTTTTAACGCAACCGCACTGTGCAATAGCCCGACTGCCAGCGGGACGAAAAAGATTACAAACACTTGGGATGCAATGGATTTCCGCATTTCTTTTGCGTTAACGCCCATTTTATGAAGCATATTGTATTGTGATTTATCTTCCTCAGCTTCCGTTAGAACTTTAAAGTAAATGATACTGCCTGTTGCCGCTAAAAAAACCAGACCAAGAAAACTGCCGATAAAGAGCAATGATCCTACACTTTCAATGCTTGCTTGAAAATCTTGAGGCGCACTGGAAAATAGAGCTTCTTCAGGTATTTGTTTTGATATTTTTTCAGATAAATCCACGGAGGCTTGATCAACACCGATAGCACGATAGTTCAGGGCCTCCCCTTCTTTTTGCAATGATTTAAATTGATCATTCGATACAACCACTGCAATGCCTGCTGTTTTGGCATTTAAAACCGTTTGTGTTTTAAAGCTTTGGAATGTTATCGCCGTGTTGTCTTCTGTCCTTATCGTCTTGTCCTTGTATTCAGGTGAGAATCTTTTGTCATATCCAATATCTAAAATGACTGCTTTGCCATGATTCACATGCAATGCTTCCTTACCTTGTACATCTGCCAATTTGTTATATGTTCTTTCATTGATTACCGTGTAAATCCTTTTATCCGAGTTATCGAATGCTGATTCCTCGCTAAGTTCTTTCGTATTAAATGTGATAGATAGTGCTTCAACATTTTCATCATACTTTGTATCTGGCAATATGGCGGTGACTTGATGATCGCTTTTTACATCCGTTTGCTGATACATGAAGGTATTCGGATCAACGGTCATAACTTGGTCATTCGCGTTGTAATAAAGACCATAGACCGCACCTCCAGCCGTTACCGTTGTAGCACTTAACACCGCAATTACGGTCAATGTCCTTGCATTCCCCCGAATGCGATAAAGCAATTGCGAGACCGTCATCAGATGCAGGCCTTTCCATAGCCATTTTTCATTTTTCTTGATCACGGCTAACACAAAGCCTGTCACGCTATGAAACAATAAGAATGTACCGGCAATAACAGTTGTCAAAATAATGAGTGCCGTCATCAAAAAGCCAATCTTTTCCCACACTTTAGAAGTAAAAAGATCTTGCATCGCCAACCAATATCCGATGACAATCAGGAAAATTCCCAGAAAGGCTACAATCATAGATGGCTTCGGAGCCGCTTCCCCCTTTTTCGATGCATGGAAAAGATCAATTAGTTTAAATTGGTATATTAAACGATAGCCCTGGAATGATGTCACCAAGAAAATAATAAGAAATACGATAGAGGTGTTCAAAGCTGCAGATCCTGAAAATGTAAAAGGTGCGATGACATCATAGCCCATTAAATAGATCAAGATCGTCATGAACCCTTTTGAACATAGAAATCCAAGTAAAATCCCTACAACTAATGAAACCAAGCCTAGCAATAGATTTTCAAAGAAGAGCATAAAGCCAATCTGGCGATTACGTACGCCAAGCAATGCATATAATGCCACTTCTTTTTTACGCTTTTTCATGAAAAATGAATTGGAATAGGCAATAAAAATGGCAACGAAAAAAATCAGGATGACGGCCGCACCACTCATTAATGAACCTAGTTTCTGTGATGAAGCCGTTTGTTCTGCAACTGCATCACTATATTTCAATGTTACAAATGTGAAGTAGATGATAATGCTAAATACCATGGATGCGATATATAAAAAATATTGGGAAAGGTTCCGGGCAATATTTTTTCTCGCCAGACTAAATAACGTCATCTACCTCACCTCCAATTGTTGCAAGGACATCCATGATTTCTTGGAAGAAAGCTTTACGTGATTGGCCGCGACGATAAATTTCTGTTGAAAGTGTACCATCCTTGATGAAAATTATCCGCCGGCAGAAGCTTGCGGCATATGCATCATGTGTCACCAACATGATGGTGGAATTATTATTTTCATTTAGTTCACTTAAGCTTTCCAGCAGACCTGTTGCAGATTTTGAATCAAGTGCACCTGTTGGCTCATCTGCCAGGATCAATGCCGGCTCTGTCACAAGCGCTCTGGCTGCAGCTGTTCTTTGCTTTTGCCCACCGGAGATTTGGTATGGATATTTAGCTAATAAATCTTCAATCCCAAATACTTTAGCAATACGATTCACCAACGCAGTAATTTCTTTCGCTGGAATTTTCGCAATCGCCAGTGGCAATAATATATTTTCCTTCACAGTCAATGAGTCTAGCAAATTGTAGTCCTGGAAGATGAAACCCAGATTTTCACGTCTGAAATCCGTTAAGTCCGCCCCTTTCATATCGTGAATGCTCGTATCATTCATATAAATTTTCCCCTCAGTCGGCGAGTCGATCGTTGCCAACATATTGAGCAAAGTCGATTTCCCCGCTCCAGAAGGTCCCATGATTCCTACAAACTCCCCTGCATGAATGTCAAAAGATATATTTTCCAACGCCGTATAGGCAGCGCTTGATTTACCATATGTTTTTTTTATATTTTCCACTTTTAATAATGGTTCCATTTGTTTCACCTCTTCAGTATTGTTGATACATTTATCTTACATGCTCATTCTTACAGCATCTTTGTGCCAACCTTACAGCAAGCTTAAATCCATCAAAAAAACGCCTTCCACTTATATGGAAGACGTTAAAGTAAAAGTATTTAACTTTGCTTCAGCAGCCTGCGGTCGATAACAAAATTACCAAATGGAATGAATGAAACGATGAAAATCATCGCCATTTTTAAAAAGGACCATTTTGATATGATGCTCACATAAAGTAATAAAAGCCCAAACACGACAAACAGGAAACCATGGATGCTGCCTAAAATGAGTGTTGCTTCCCCAATATCCAATATGTACTTAATGGGCATACCAATGGCAAGCAATAATACATATGAGATTCCCTCAATTATTGTAATAAACCGAAACCATCCAATAGCTGTCGAAAACATTCACTCATCCCCTTATTGTCCAAGTATGGCATACAAATTCAGCTTCCTGTCCCAATCCAAAGCCCGTTACTCTATCATATAATATTACGGTGACACCCACTAATAAATAGTACCAGGTTTTCCTAAAAGTAGAACAACAAAAGAAGCCCAATCAAAGGATTGGGCCCTTAACAAAGTAGGTGAAATTTTACTTAAAGATGTTCAATTCCGAAACCAATTCGCTCCCCCATCCATGTGCACGAAGGGAATATCCGTATCAATTACACCTTTGATTCGTTCTAAATTAACATCTTCCCCTTCGAGCCATTTCGCAAAATCTATGGAAGTGGGCTCTTGGTTCCCTCCCAAGGCAATCCAAGCTTTCATCTCTTTAGGTAAATAAGCGGATGTATGAATCGTTCCCGCCCAGCTGCTATATAAATCCGAGAAGACACCTTGATTGGTATCATTAAACAACCGATAAGCATCGTAGGCTGAAGAAAGTTTCCCTTCATGATCTTGGATGATCTCCAATCGGCGTTTCGAATCGATAAGATGGTTACGGTTTTCATTTTTCATGATTTCAAAGTGATTGGTACAGGCATTTGACGTGCGCACCTCTACATTTCTTGGGGAGGTCTCCACAATATAGGTACTTCCGCTTTTATCATAGACGACGTAAGTGAAAGAATGACGATGCGGGATTTCCTTCAGCATCGCCACCGCTTCCTGAACGTCCGCACAAGATTCAACAATCAGTCTGCCAATCATGCAGCAGATGAAACCATCACCAGGGTTCTTGCGATTCATGAAGTTATAGCCTATCACCAACCCTTTTTCGTTCATTCCATCCATCCGGCCAGTCCCTCGCTGACTAGGGCCGATACTTGAATACCCTTGATCGGTTGGCTGGAATAAGACATAGCGTCCTTCATAAGTCTTCGGGTGGTAATCATAATTGCGAATGAGATAATCATTGCCTGTCATGATTGAACAGCCCGACCGGACATAATCCAATCGGTATCCACCGAACTCTTGCAGCACGCGTTCCATTGGCCATTTCAACGCTTCTTGCAATCCGAGTAATTCTTCCCAAACTCCAGGGGCGAATTGTGTAATGGCTCTCTTGACCTCTTCTTCTTCAACCGTAAACCTCGGCTGCCTGATCTTCCATTGATCTTCACGGTTCTTTACCGTTAGTGAATCTTTTAATTCCTCCCCTTGCATGTATCCAAACTCATAATGTGTACCCCGAAATTGTATGACATCACTATATATTTGCTTCACGGCTTATCCCTCATTTACAGTAGTTGCTATTCAAATTAAGGATACTTGAACTATTGTTGAAAATAAAGAAGATAAGCCTTGAATCATGTCATTAGTTGAGAAGTATTTTCCCGTTATCTTACTATTGATGGAGACACGAATAAAGGCAGTGTAACGGTAAAAAGCATCTTCATAAATTAGGAAAATAAGCGGTTTTTTCGTGCTATATTAGTTATAATTTAAATTTTTGAATTAAAGGAGGGTCTTACTTTGAGTACTCATTGGAACAATACTTTTATCAATTAGCCTTTTATTTTGGTCTTTTTCTAATTTTGACAATAACTATCCAACAAGAGAATTTATACTTGTACATATAATAGTTAGTATCGTTGCCATTTTTATATTACTTTCATCATTAATTCAATATATTAAAAATCCAAATGAAAAAATATAAAAATCATGCCCCACCTTATACAATTGGGGGATATCTCCCCACCCTGTTTAAACCATCTGAGTATTGCTGTACACTGATAGTCAATTCCTAACAACAAACTTCTTACTTACGGAATAAGCTAAATTTATTTAATTTGTTATAATTTAGCCCCTACTCTAGATGAGTAAGGGCTCAGACTATTGAAAACGTATAAATAAAAAAGGCGAACTTCTCAGTTCACCTTTCAATCTACTTTTTCTTCTTTAATTTTCTACTGACTGTTTTTGCGATCTTCACTATAATAAATACCACTACAACAAGAATAATGATATCAATTATACCATTTACTATATTAATACTGTGCAATGTCTTCCACTCCTTAAAATGCGTATTTATTAAATGTACCAGTTTTAGTTTTAGTAGCAACTTGTACATACGCATCGGTATATGTGTATACGAATGCTAATCCAGTATATTTAACTGTTTTATCCATATTCCATGTAGTTTGTGTTTTTGTAGTACTACTAGTTCCAGCATTGTCTTCCTTTCCGTTAATAATCTTATTCTTTATTTTGAATAACAACTCTAAAGGAACCAAAAGTTTGTTGACTCTCATAATTATCAGCATTTACTTCATAAGGAAATGGGAAGGCGATAAGTTGGAAATTTTTTTCGCTTTCAACGTCGGGTAGATTAAAATCAAAAAGATGTCTAGTTTCTGGTGGAACATTTGTATATAAGACTTCTGTGTTATCTATGACCGGAACTTGTTCCCAATCTTTTAAAGCTATGATAGCATATCTGATCTCATCATTCGTCTCATTTCCGGCAGAGAGCTTAAGCTTCTTGCCTTCTTTTTCAGTCATAATTGATTGCAACTTTTCTTGGCTATTTGTAATAGATATACTTTCATTTAATCCATCCTTCACAATAGCATCTGGTTTTACTTCCTTTACTTTTTTAACATCTTTTTCGCTGTCAGCTTTGTTGATGGAATACCGCATACTTAAAACTTGTTCTAAAATACCTGCCTTAATTAGATCGAGCTCCTTCAATTTATACTCTGGCTTTTGCACGATTACAAAAGTCAATTCACTTGAGTCGGAACGAATAGGTACAGCAACATTAAAGTTTATAGAGCTGTTAGGTTTCATATCAAAGAAATATTTATTTACGTCCTGCCCCTTATTTTCAGCTTTGAAATTTACTTGTTTATAATCTTCAAAAATAAGTAAAGCATACTTTCTGTCCTCATCAATGTCATTGTCTACTGAGGCAACAACTCTCACTTCATTGTTTTTACTATTAAGTGCACTTCCTTCATTTATAAGTTTACCATTCAAATCTTTCAAACCATACCCAACCGAACCATACTCAGCCGCATTCGTTTCTTTGCTTTCTTTTTCAATATCATCATTATTAGACGTGCTTAATCTTAATTCTTTAGGTGGAGATGAAGCATAAAACCAGTAAAAAACCCCAAGCAATATCAAAACAGATAATGCAGCTATGTAGTATTTTTTCATAAAACCAATCTTCCCCTAATTAAAAGAGATATGCAATGAGCATATCTCTTCATTATTTTTCTACTACCAATAGCAAAATCATTCCTGAAGTATGTTGAACCGTTCAATGTTTTAACTCCAATAGAGTCCGTCTTTGTAACTTGCCGATTTAGTTTTGATTAAAGAACCATCACCATCAAAGGTTTTAGCTCGTGCGTAAATCTAATCCTGTTCCTTTATACACGAGCATTTGTTCCTATTAAAGACAGAAAAAATCCTTCTCCGGTTAAGAGAAGGATTTCTTTCAGTAATTAGGAAAATCACTTACATTACAATCCATCTGTAGTCTAAATAATCATATTTCTTCGGATATACATACGTTGTTTCCATAAAAGTACTACCAATATACGCGTCTTGTTTAACCTTATATTTCTTATACACAGGTCTCCACTGAATCATATATTTTTTTCCTTTAGGTACTTTAACAGTGTATGATGCTGTTGTCGATTTTGAAGAAGTTATGTTAAATCCGACTGAAGCACTTACATCTTTTTTACTAGCTGATAATGTTCCAGAATATGTATTAGCAACTGTAACAGATTTAGCAAGTGTTAGACTTGCAGGACCTGATCCACTTGTTCCATTTTTCCATGAACCGTAAGCTTTACTTTGATACCCCTGATTAAATGTTAAATACCAGAGTGACGAATAAGCACTCATTCTATTATCTGTAGAAACTTTAGTTTCAACCCCACTAGCAAAAGCAGAATTACTAAACATAGATAATGATAGAACCAAGCCAATTGATAAAACCAAAAACTTAAAGAATTTAACAATATTTTCCTACTCTTTAATTTCTATACTATAATAACAATAATATTCCAATTTTGTAAATAGCTAATTTAAATGTTATTATTATATAGTCAAAACTTAAAATGAAATGAGAATCCAACATGTTATTAGCCCTAGGAGTTTTTTGTATAATTATAGCTTTGTTAATGTTACTCTTAATTAATTTATTTTCTCAGGCTTTTCCTTCTAATGTTTTAGTAGGGAATGAAGAAGTTCTT
Source organism: Peribacillus sp. FW305-BF15 (assembly GCF_058783805.1). Classification (NCBI taxonomy): domain Bacteria; kingdom Bacillati; phylum Bacillota; class Bacilli; order Caryophanales; family Bacillaceae; genus Peribacillus; species Peribacillus sp. FW305-BF15. The sequence continues at coordinate 59,001 of NZ_JBYSYV010000018.1, forward strand.
AGAAACTTTTTCACTATGGATAACCTGATTTATCCAATTGCGACAATCATTATAGGATTAATTTTTTTGATATATCATTTTACAAGAAGAAAGAACTAACATAATTATATTAAATTAATGTTATCAAAAGTTTTAGGGATAGCTGTCGCCAAGTCGACAGCTATCTTTCATATTTACTTTTTTTAATATGCATAAAACAATTGTTTAAAAGATTCTTTACCAGCCTTTTTATCTGCAGTTATCACTTTAGCCTGCTGAAACTTATACAATGCCGACTCAGTACCTTTGCCAAAGGTTGAATCTAGTGATCCAGGGTTAAATCCTTCCAAATAAAGTGCAGCTTGTAGGATCCATGTGAGATTGCCTTTTGCACCTTTTCAACAGTAACAATGGCAGCCTTAGTTTTAGCTCCCCATTTACCATCCACAACAAGCTTTTTATTGAATTGTTTATTGAGTTCCGTTTGTAAAGCTTTGATTAGTGCTGATTTGGTTTTAGGGCCATTGAATCCATCCACAATAAGAACAGCATTATAACGGCTATTTAACGTTATTTGAATGGACTTAACTACTTCATCTCCACTATTTGAAGATTCATCATCCTCTTTTTTATCAGGTTGTACAATAATTTCTTTAGCATTTCCAAAATTGATTTTCTGACCAATTTTTAATTTAGTTGGATCAATACCAGGATTCGCTTTAATTAAATCTTCAACTTGAACTCCGCCTGCACCGTCTTTATGTGCAATGCTCCATAAAGTATCGCCTTCTTGGATTGTATAAACATCAGGAGCCGGTGCTGGTTTGGCTGGAGTTTTTGAACCTTTCCAATCAAAAGCATCTCTGTAGTTATACTGACAACAAGCTTTCCAACTATAACCTGGCATTTCATTATGGGCCTTATACTATTTCCCAATCCCATCTTTAACAAGTGCAGCGTGTAGATCTGCAATACTCGCAAGTGTGCCATCGTCCATCTTGTCATAGCGATAATCACCAGCAACACAAATTCCAAGTGAGAATTGATTGCTGTTTCCAACATGGTAAGTCCTTTGGTTAATGTCATTTGCATATACAATCCTGGCCCTCTTACCATTCGGTGTATTAATTAGATTCTTAGGCTCTATTACAAACGTATAGCCACATCCAGGCCAACCGAGTGTATTTACATGGTAATCTGCAAAGCTTGCAGCATCAGATCCACCCAAATTCTTTTTTGTTAATGAATGATGCCATACACGGTGAGTAATTGATTTTGTTCGCTTTGAGTAAGTACCATTTGATTTTAACTTGCCTCTCATATCAACTAATTGTGGAAGGTTATTAAAGTTCATTTACTTACTTTATACGGATGATAGCTGATTCAGTAGGATTATCTTATACAACATCCCCCTATTTCAACTAAGTCTTAAGCAAAAGAAAAAATACACCCTGTAATCTCCTCTTAAATTCGATATTCACATCATAAGTTGTAAATAAGATAAGCCTTTAAAATTTTTGAAACAACTCACCACCCCATACCTCCTTCATAATCTGTAACTAGGCACATTTATGAGGGGGACGAATCATGGAGATGGAATTAACGGCACTCCATTGGATTTATGTTGTTTTTATTGCATTGATAATCGGGTTTATGGTAAAACGTCGTGATACTACCCTCATCTGCATAATTGGGATTTTCCTTTTGGCTTTAGTGGCTACAGGCAGTTTAGCCTCTTCCATAAGCGGGATATTCAACAGCTTCATTTTCGCAATAACGGAATTAATGGCAACGATTTTAATCATTTCCATCATCGTTGCCATGAGTACGGTTTTGACGAAGTCGGGCATTAATGATGTCATGATTGCACCATTTGCGAAATTCATTAAGAACCCTACACTTGCTTTTTGGGTAATTGGAATCGTCATGATGGTGATATCCTGGTTTTTCTGGCCATCACCTGCCGTTGCCTTACTTGGGGCAGTCCTGCTCCCAGTTGCCTTACGGGCTGGTTTACCTGCACTTGGGGTGGCGATGGCGATGAACCTTTTTGGTCACGGAATCGCATTATCAGGGGATTTCATCATTCAGGCTGCTCCTAAACTAACGGGCGATGCGGCTTCGATACCAGTCGGTGATGTCATCGCTGCGAGCATACCCCTTGTCATTACGATGGGGGTTGTCACCACCCTCTCCGCCTTTATCCTTTTAAAGCGGGATATGAAGCTTGGAAGAATCAAGGCGGATAATGAGGGATTTGTCCAAGATCAAACAGTCAGTGAAAATCTGCTTACACTGGCACAAAAGAAATTTTTTGCCGTTTTCATTCCGATTGCCTTTCTGTTGGATGTTGTGGCATTGTCGATTTTGAAGTTGCAAGGCGGAGATGCAACCGCGTTAGTTGGCGGTACAGCGGTTTTCATTTTGCTGATTTTATCCCTTGTCGCACATAAACAGCAAGGGCTTGAAAAATCAACGGGCTATTTGATTCAGGGTTTTCAATTTGGCTTCAAAGTATTCGGACCCGTCATTCCGATCGCCGCATTCTTTTATTTAGGTGATTCTGGATTCAATCAGATCATCGGTGACTACTTACCGAAAACATCCCTCGGCATCGTCAATGACCTCGGTGCCGCATTGGCCGCCTCCGTTCCTTTAACGAAAGAAATAGCCGCCGTCACATTAACCGGCATCGGTGCCATCACCGGCTTGGATGGATCGGGCTTCTCAGGCATTTCTTTAGCGGGATCTGTCGCTAAACTCTTTGGCACGGCAATCGGAGGAGGAACCGCCACCTTGACTGCACTCGGGCAAATAACAGCGATTTGGGTTGGCGGAGGTACCCTCATTCCATGGGCACTGATTCCGGCAGCTGCCATATGTAATGTCAGTCCCTTTGAACTTGCCCGCCGGAATCTGCTTCCGGTAACCATTGGTTTAGCAGTGACTACAATAGTAGCAATGTTTCTCATTTAATCGAATTGCGCCGATTTGTTTGGACTCCTAAAAGGAGGTTCGATTGTTTTTTACTTTTTTATAAGGATGGACCCATCATTGATTGAAGAAATTAGCGACATTCCTGCCGAATAACTGGCTAGCCGGGACCCCACAGGCGCTTCCGTCGAGGAAGCTTAGCAGACAGTCGGCCGTGGGAGTGGATTTCTGAAAATAACTGGAGCTTTATAAATTTGTCTACAGTAAAAAGGACTGAAATAAATCAGTCCTTTTTTAGATGAAGATTGGGTTTCATTGGTATCCAAGCGGATGCTTACATTAGAGCAGGTTTTGGTGCAAGGCAGTCAGTCCGCTCTCTTAAATCAAGACTCCACAACGACTATTGAGTACATACTCTTGAATGATTTTTAAAACGATATCCTGGTTTTGCTTTATATAGAAATGATCACCCTTTAATATATGCAATCCTTCAATATGTTCAATGTATTCATTCCAGCTTTCGATACTTTCCTTCGTCACGGTATCATTCGATCCCAATAGCAAAACGGCTTTGTTTCCCACCTTTTTATCGCGTTTTTTTTCATGGTGATAGTTGGATAATACATTCAAGTCGGACTGGATTATCGGAAGGAATATATTCATGAAATCTTCCGTTTCCAGGAGTTCCTTGTTTGTTCCCCCGATTTTTTCAAGCGATTGTTTTAAATGTTTTGTATTAGAGCAATCGATTTGGTCTACTTTATACTCTGGGGATGACTTACTTGAAATGAATAAATGTTCAACTTTATTATCATCTCTCTCTTCTAATTTTGCCGCAATTTCATAGGCTACGATCGCACCCATGCTATGTCCAAACAAAGAGATGTTTTCCAGTGAATTCATTTGATGTTTCGTTTCCATTTCCTTCAATAATATATCCGTCAAATCCGTCATATGTTCACATAATGGTTCACTATATTTACTGCCATGTCCAGGGTATTCCAGCGGGACTACCTCTATCACGTCATCCTCAAATTTCCACTCTCTATAAAAAGATGCACTTCCCCCAGCATAAGGGAAACAAAAAAGTGTTTTCTTCAGTCCTTCCATCCCCCTTCTCTTACGATCCATTATTTCAACATGTACTTCATAAAGCTTTCAACATACCTTGAATCGATTTCCGGCATTTTCATTGATAGCAGTTCCATTTCCTTCTTGGTTTTTCCTTGCAGGATTTCCGACTCTTTTAATTTTGTTGATTCATCTATTAACTGGGACAAAGCACTTAATGAATGAATCTCGTTAGATTGTGTCTTTTCTTTTAAAGATTGTAACCACTCTTCCAAATCCATATTGGAGTAAGGTATTTCATTCTTTTCGAAGAAGGAGGTCACGAATTCACTTGAAACCCTCTGATCATTGAACATATGATAGATCCCGAGCTTCTGATTCTCTTTCAATCTTGATATTTTGTAAATAAACTCACTTACAAAATCGACTGGCATCAATTCAAAATGAATTTCCTCTTTAAATGGCAATATCCTTTGTTCAATAAATGATTCAAAAACCTTGTACAACATATCCTTCTCGTTCCAAACCCCATTTGAATTAGATGAAATCCTACCTAATCGGAAAATATCGATTGTCAGTCCGAGTTCCCTTGCTTGAAGAAGCAATTTCTCGGCAACCCATTTGGACTGGCTGTATCCGATCATTAAATCGGGGGAATAAACCAATTCGTCTTCCTCGTCCCATTTCCTTTCTCCGGTCAAGACAGAAAGCGTTGATGCATAATAAATGTTTTTCCGATTGCATGATGAAGCAAACTTAATGACTTCCACTACGCCATCCACATTCGATATTTTTGATTTGCTATACGGCTCGAAGAAATTCGTTTCAGCACCGACATGATACACATGAGAAACATCATTGCTTAATTTCTCATATGTCACATCATCCAGACCGAAATGATGTTTACTAAGATCCCCTTCAATGACAACGATTCGACTTACGAATTCATCCTGCCAAAGACCATATTTCATTAAAGTATCTTTCAATCTATTTCTTGAAGGAAATCTAACCAAACAATAGATTTTGACATCTTCCAATTCCAGTAATAATTTGTTTAATAAGTGTGCTCCCAAAAAACCTGTTCCACCAGTAATCATCATATTTTTTTCAATTTGAACTGGTTTAGTGGATATTTCCCTTATTTTCTCCATCAATTCTCGATCGAGCACGGAATCCTTCTCCATCACTGCTTCCATGCTGCAAGAATAATCGACTTCAAGTGCTTCAACAAATTTATTCACTGTATTATTTTCCAATAAGATTTGTAAAGTGGCTTCAGGAAGTACAGTTTCCTTCATTACATAGACCAGTTTGGTAGCTAAAATGGAATGGCCTCCATGTTCAAAGAAGTTGTCGTCCAATCCTAGACTTTGATTTCCTAATACATTTCTCCAAATCTCCAATACTTCTTTTTTCTTTCCAGTTTCTTGATTGGCTAAGGAAGTTTTATTTTGCACAATCTCCATTTCCAATAATTTCTCTTTATCGACTTTACCGTTGGCATTAAGCGGGAAATCATCCACCCTGACAAAAAAATGGGGAATCATATATTTCGGCAATTCATTGTTCAGATAAACTTTAATATCCTTTTCAGCGTTTTCCGCTTTTTCATCCTCATGTTTGTAATAAGCGATCACATAATTTTCATCATTGATGTTTTTAACAGCAACGACTGAACTTTCAATCTTCATGTATTTATCAAGCTTATCTTGAATTTCATTCAGTTCAATTCTAAAACCGCGAATTTTCACTTGACTGTCTTTCCGACCTTTATACAGGATCTCACCATTTTGTAATCGGATGCCATGATCACCTGTTTTATACCACTTCGTCTGATTCAAATCATCCTTGATCAACGCTTGCTCCGTTAATTGCGGCTGATTTAAATAGCCTCTCATGACCCCTTGACCGCCAATGTAGATTTCGCCTATTTCCCCATCTGCTACCTCGACTAGTCCTTCAGATAGAATCTTGATTGCTACATTGCTCAATGGTTTTCCAATGGGAATAACATCTGCATCTTTGTCTTCGACCTCATGACATATGGCAAAAGTGGTGCATTCAGTTGGTCCATACCCATTAATCAAGGAGAAGTGACCGATTGTTTGCTTCAATCTCCTCACATGGGAAACCGAGATTTTATCTCCGCCAACCACAATTTTCTTTAATCCTTTAAAAATCATAGGATCCTCATCTACCATTGCATTGAAAAGACCTGTCGTAAAAAAAGCTACATCCACCTTTCCAATGGATATCGCTTCTTTCCAATCATCAAAAGAAGTGAACTCATTCGGCATCAGGAATAAAGTCGCTCCATTCAATAAAGCTCCCCATATCTCAAAGGTGGCGGCATCAAAGCATGGGTTGGAAAATTGAGCCACTCTATTATTTTCATTAATTTCTAGTATTTCAGAGTTCAGTACTAAATTGACTACACTTTTATGCTCTATCATTACACCTTTTGGCTTTCCAGTCGTACCTGATGTATAGATAACATATGCGAGACCATTCTCCGAGGAACGGTTAACGGGGATATGGCAGTCCCTGCTTAGTTCATTCATCTCAAATGGAATTGGTTCAATATTCAATTCCCGGAGCTTCCCTTCTTGACCATTAAACGATAAGAAGAACTTCATATCCGTATCTGCAAGCATATATTCCAATCTTTTTAATGGGTACTTTTCGTCGATTGGAACATAGCAACAGCCTGACTTTATTATGGCAAGCATCCCTATGATCAGTTCCATTGACCTTTTGCTTGGAATACCGATCATTGTTTCTTCTTGAATCCCCAGATCAATGATCCTTTTGGCAAGATTATCTGAAAGCATGTCTAGTTCTTTATAAGTAATTTGACGTTCATTTTCGCAAAGTGCCGCTTTTGATTGATTATCTTCCGCGATTTTTTTAAAAGCTTCAGTTATTGATATCAATTTATTCGTCGTCATCGATTTACTTATCATCGGGCCCCAACTTTCAAGTGATTTATTAATTTACCAATAGACGGTAGTGTTGCATTTTCTGTTAGTTTTAAGAATATTTCCTGCATGGAATCCATAAAACGTAAAATTTCATATTCGGTGAATTTACTGTCTTTATAAATGATCTTATAATGCAGCTTGGTTTGCACTACAGCCGCAGAGAACGTAAGATCAAAATTGGTCGATTCACTTCCGACTGAATTTTCGATCATGATTCGCGAATCCTCTGCCGATTCTGTGCTCGGATAATTTTCGAATACAAATATATGTTGGAATAATTCCTTATCCCAAGGAATTTCAGCGTATCGCTTTATATCCGTAAGTGAACTGAACTCATACTCCCTCATTTGTAATTGCTTGTTTTGAATCGCAGTAAGATAGGATTGCAAATCATCTTCCCAATCGATTTTCAACGAGAATGGCAGAGTATTAATCAATAAGCCTACAGCTTTTTCAATATGCGGAATGCTGAGGTTCCTTCCTGAGCTTGTCACCCCATAGCATACTGAGTCGCTCTCACTTAGGCACGATAGAACGATGCTCCAAACTCCTTGAACAACGGTATTGATCGTCTTTCTATGCCGCTTGGATAATTCTATTAATCTATCGGTAAGCTCTTCAGGCAGGCTATATTCAATAACTTTATCCGCTGTAAAAGCTTCCTTATCCGTTTTCTTACCTATTAGTGCTTTTACTTGTTCAAAATCCCTCAATTCTTCATTCCAAAAAGCTGCTTCATCCTGTTTATTCATATTCCTGACATGATTCATGACTTGCTTATAGGCAATCTTATGTTCATCACTGTCTTTTACCATATTGGATGGGTTTCGATAATTATCCAAAAAATGATTAATGACGATTTGCAGGCTCCAGCCATCCATTAAAGCATGATGATGTGTCCATATGAATTTATAGCGATGATCCGATAGCTGGATCAAGGTGATGTTCATGAGCGGACCATTCTCTAAATCCATTTGTCTGTTTTTGCTATGCTCTAAAAGATTTTCTATCTTGGATGCCGATTCGTCTTCACTAAACATCGTTAGATCCACATGATTGAACACATAATAAATGTCATTTAGGATGATTTGGTAACGGTCCCCCAATTGATTGCGCCTGAAAACGGATCTAAGAACGTCGTATTTTCTACAGGTTTCATTCCATGCTTCTTCCAATTTGTCCAAGTCCAGATCACCTATTAAATCAATGGATAGCTGTGAAATATATTCAGGACTTTGAGTTACTTCACTATGGAATAACATCCCTTCTTGAAGTGATGTCACTGGGTAAATCTCTTCAATGTTATTAAACTTATTAATGAAATGGGTGATCGTACTTCCATCGACTATCTTCTCAGCTTGAAAATCCGTTTCGACAATGGAGTCATTCAAATCTGCGCTTCCACTTAAAATATTGTTTAAGTGTACTTCAACTTCTTTACATATCATTTGGTAGTTTTCATTGCTGCTATCGCCAATAATATTCAGCATGAGCCTATTGTTTACGATGCTGGCGACAAAATTGAGCTTATATGGAAATGTATAGTTCAAATCGATATTGCTGCTATTTGTTTGTTCCATATCACCAGTGTTATTAAATTGACCTAGATAGTTGTAACTCACAAGGCTGTCTGGATAGTTATGATTCCGAGTGGAAATATACTTTAGGATTCCAAAGTCAAACCCTTTGTTTGGCACACTTCTTAATCTGTTTTTTGTATTTCTCAAGGTTGAGCCCAAAGACGGCATTCCTTTAATCCTTACTGGATAAATGGAGGTGAACCATCCTACTGTCCTTGATAGATCAATATCATCTTCAATATCCTCTCTGCCATGACCTTCTAAATCAAGCCAAAATTCATCAATTCCCATTATATTGGAAACTGAATGGGCAATAACGGATAATAAAACCTCATCAATCGTCGTTTTATGTTTTCTTAAAGTGTTTTTAATGAGGTTTTGCGTTTGGTCCTCATCCACTTGTATTTTGTACATGTTTTCAAAATCACATGTTTCTCCTAAGCTATGCGTCAGCGGAGAAACTGGTATATTCATTTCCTTTTCCCAATATTGAACGGCATCTTCCGGCAGGCCAGTGTTCTGATACTCGTTCAGTTTCTCGGACCATTGTTTATAAGAAGTCGTTTTTAAAGGCAGTGATGGTTCTTGTCCATTCTTTATCTGTTGATAGCATCTTTCGAAATGATCAAGAAGTATCCTCCACGAAACACCATCAACCACAAGGTGATGAATCACCCAAAAAATCCTTACGTCCTTTTGATCCCTGAATAGAAGGAACTTCATCATGGGACCGTTGTGTATGTTTAAACTTTGTTGGGCGTTTTCTTCTAGCTCCTTAATTACTTTCAGACTATTTTCATCTGTAAAACTTGAAACATGATACTCATGAAAACCGCATGCCGTATCAGCATTTGATATATTGCCAATATAAGAATCACCATGTTTTTCAAATAATGTCCTTAATATGTCGTGCTGATCAATTAATTTCATGATGATTTGTTTATATTGTTCGGTCGCCAATGCATGATCTTTCATCAAAACGACTGACTGATTCCAATGATGGATATTGTCGTGATTTTCATTAAAAAACCAAGATTGAATAGGCGTCAACGGAACATAACCTGATATTTTTTCTTGGACCACTTGTTTTTGTTCCAGCTCATTTACAATATTCCCTAGCTCACGGACCGTTTGGTATTCAAATAAATCTTTAGGCGTTATAAATAGATCTTTTTCTTTTGCAGCCGAGCATATTTGAATGCTGATGATTGAATCACCGCCACATTCAAAGAAGTTATCTTCCGGTCCTATAGCGGGATCGTTTAATACATCTCTCCATATTGTCAGAAGCTCTGTTTCAGTTTTGGACAGCTCTTGCACATCCGGCACTTTTTTATTCCTCTCATCCAACTGTTCCGTCCATTTCGGCAGGGATTTCCGATCAACTTTTCCATTCGGCGTCAAAGGGAATTTATCCAGTTGCATAAAATGAGCAGGAATCATGAAAGCAGGCAGTGTTTCTTTCAGTCTTCTTCTGATTGAATCCACCGAAACCTCATCATTCACCGTATAATAAGCAATTAGCCTTTTATTCTCAAATCCATCTTCCATTGCCGTTACATAACTATCTTTGATTTCTGCTAGTTTTCGTAATGAAACATTAACCTCCGATAGTTCAACACGGTATCCTCTTATTTTCACTTGGTCGTCCGCTCTGCCTATATAAACTAATTCCCCAGCTTTATTATGCTTAACTAAATCCCCGGTTCTGTATACTTTTTCAGCAGGATTGAATGGATTGGATATGAATCTTTCATTTGTCAGGCTCTCATTATTCAGATATCCCCTCGCTAACCCAATTCCTCCGACATAAAGTTCACCAACCGCTCCTGCCGGCACTAGTTTCCGGTTTTCATCCAGCACAAGTGCAACCGTGTTAGTCAGTGGCCTCCCAATTGAAACAACGAATTCATCTGTAGCATCCTCATTCGGGGGAAACATTTTAAAACTTGTACACACCGAATATTCAGTAGGCCCGTAGCCATTGAAAAACGATATATGCTTAAACTTCGAAACGAGCTCGACTGGACATTCAGAACCTGCAGATCCCAACACTTTAAGCGTGCTCAATTCATTGATTGGCAGTTCCTTCAACACAGCAGGCGGTAAAATGATATGAGAAATTCCATCACGCTTAATTTGTTCAACAAGTTTATTCATGTCAAATTGATTTTCTTTATCTACGCTTATATGCAGCTCGGCACCGAACAATAGTGTGCTGAAAATCTCTATGACGGATGAATCAAAATTAAACGTAGCGAATTGCAGCACTTTAGCTGATGTATCTAAACACATCATTTTATTTTGGTTATGAACCAAGTTAATGATTCCCCTATGTTCCAACATGACTCCTTTTGGCCTGCCTGTCGTTCCAGAGGTATAAATGACATATGCTAAGTCCCGCTGATCTGCAATGTGAAGATTCTCTGTCATTGACAAATCCGAATCATTTTCAATATTTTCAAAATATATTATTTTTGATGGGTCAATCAAACCATTCTTTCCGAGTTCTTTGTGACTCAAGCAATAGGAAATAGACGAATCTTCAACCATGTAGCTTAATCGTTCATTAGGATAATGAGGATCCAATGGAACATACGCAGCACCTGCTTTAATTACTGCCAACATCCCCGTCACCATATCAATTGATCGATTTACATAAATTCCGACTCTTTCTTCTTTAGAAATCCCTTTGCTTAGTAAATAGTGTGAAAGCCGATTGCTCTTATCATTCAATTCGCGATATGTAATGGTTTCGGAACCATCAACAATGGCTACCTTATCAGGAAATCGCTCAACAATTTTATGGAAGGCTTGTGGGATTGTGTCATTGATCCCCTCAAAGCGAATGGTTTCTCCCTGCCATTCTTCCAATAATACTTTCTCCTGCTTCTTACTCACGACGGATACCTTGTCAATGGATTGTTCAGGCTGATAAGTAATCTTCCTGATCCACTCCAGGAAATTTTCAGCTAATGATTGAATGGTTTGTTCATTGAAGATCCCTGAATTATACTCAAAGGCGAATAATAGCTTATCTTCATATTCTTCTGCAGCTAAACTCAAATCGAATTTTGCTGCCTTTGATTTTAATACTTCAGGCGTTATCTTTATGTATTCACTTTCCAATGCAGCTTTGGCATTATTTTGTAAAATGAAGACGGTTTGAAATAAAGAAGTGCTTGCTAAATTTCTTTCAGGGTTAATGACTTCAACGATCTTCTCCAATGTCATTTGCTGATGATCATAGATGTCGATGATATGGCCTGTATTTCTTTGAAGTATCTCTTCAAATGTTTCCTCATGTCCCAGCTTTAATCTAAAGGGCAGTGTATTGACAAAATAACCTATCGATTTTTCTGTCCCTTCAATCATTCTATTCGCCAAAGGACTACCAACGATGATATCGTTTTGGCCTGTATATTTTGCTAGGAAAGACTGGTACATCGTTAGCAGTGTCATGAATAATGTCGAGTTTTTTTCCAGGGACATCCGCTTTAAACCCTGGAGCTCTTCCCTCGTTAGTTCCACTATAAAACTACTGCCATTATTGCGATTTTCTTTTGTACGAACCGTATCTAAAGGAAGCTCCAATTTAGGTAATTCCCCAGATAAGTTTGTTTCCCAAAATTGCGATTCTTCTTTCATGTTATTTTCCAACCAGTTTTTCTGCTCTAATGCAAAATCCTTATATTGTTTAAAGTCATTTCCAAGGATAAGTTCCTTTTCATTCACTTCACTGTCATAAAACGATAACCATTCATCTAAAAATATACTCACTGACCATCCGTCAAAAACGAAATGGTGGAGATTCACAAATAAAACAAAATCCTTTTCACTCAATTTAACAAGTTTCACTGTCAGGAGAGGACCTTTTTCAATTTCAAAGATTTCCGATTGGACATCGTCTTCAATTTGCAGCATACGAGTCTTTTGCTGTTCGGGCTTTAACGCAGAGAGATCGATTTCATCTATTTTTATGTACAAATCTTCCCTGATTTCCTGATAGCCTTTACCGGCTTTTTCATGGACGGTGGTCCTCAAAATCTCATGTCTGGTAACGACATGATTTAAGGCTTTTTCCAGCATTGAAGTATCCACTCTTCCAGTAATTTTATATTTCTGAGGGATATTATAATTGGCTGTCTTACCGTTGAGTTTTTCGTTGAACCATAAAGCCTCTTGGTTACTGGATAAAACATGATTTTCTTGTTGCGCTTCTATGTGCTCTTTGTCATGATCTGAAATTTCATTAATGATGAAGTCTGTCAACGAATCGATTGTTGAATTTTGAAAAATATTTTTCAAAGTTAGAATTTGATTGTATTCTTTGTTTAATTTGGTCAATAACTTCATGGCTAAAATCGAGTGTCCGCCCATTTCAAAAAAATCTGCATCTTTATCGATTTGACTTGTTGATAAGATTTCCAAAAATGTCTTTTCCACGAAAGATGAAACGACCTGCGTTTCATTTCTTGGAGGTGTACTCATTTCCGGAAAGATCTTATGATTTAGCAATTTCAATGTAGGATTTTCAAACAAATCAGCTAATTTCATATTCGCATCAAGTCTTTTATTTATTTTAGACACCATTTTCATGGCTGTTATCGAATGACCGCCCAATTGAAAGAAATCGGAATCCGCATTAATATCGCTGTTCAAGAAAAACTCTTGCCATATTTCTTTAAGTTCATGATTAACCGATGGGGAGGAAATAGCATGGTCATTTGTTGCTTGATAGTTCTTGCTCACATTATTTTTTAGTTTTGAAAAGTCAATATCCACATATATTTCATCAATTTGCTGAGCTTCAGTAATTTGATGGGCAATCTGCATGAAGGCTGATTGGATATCATATACTAGCGAACGCTGTAAGAAGCAGGTATTAAAGTACAATTTGCATGTAATCGTTTCTTTATTATCCTGGGCTTGTAACGATAACGGGAAGCTATGTGACTCTTTTCCGCCTTCGACCTCCCAGTCAATGCTAAAGCCTTCATCTTTCGCTTCCGGATAATTTTCATAAACAAATAAAGTTTCGAAAATCGGATCTTCCTTCTTTAATTTCGTATGCCTTTTGATATTCACTAAAGAAATTTGGGAGTAATCCAGCATATTGTTCAATGTTTCCTGGAATCGTTTCAGTAAATCGGTAACGCTGTCTGTATCGTTTATTTCAGCTATCATAGGAATCGTATTAATGAGCATCCCAACGATTTCTTCCGATTTGAATAAGTTGTTCGACCTGCCAGAGCTGACGATTCCAAAGACGATTCGATTTTGATTGGACATTTCCTTTAGGACAATTGACCAAATTAACTGCAGTAATACATTAAGCGTTACATGGTTTTTAGCGGCAAATTCTCTTAAAAGCTTACTTTGCGTTTTATCCAGCTCCCAAAAGAGATCATTGTCCTGGTGGTTTTCCTTCACATGTTTCAAGACGGAAAATGTGATCGTCGGCTGCTCAATATCCTTTGCAAGCTCTTTCCAAAAACGATTTATATCTTCCGCATCTGTTTTATTCATATACCGGATAAAATCTCCATATTGCTTTGGCTTTTCAATAAGTCCTTTGGTGTCTTTTCCTACAATTCGGCTGTAAATAACAAAGAGTTCATCGATGACTATGCTGGTACTCCAGCCATCCAAAATTATATGGTGATGAGTCCAAATCAAGATAAACTGATTTTCTTCAATTTTTACTAATTGGAGTCTCATCAAATTGGAGTTATTAACATCCATCTCCTGGGATTCGGAAGTCACTCTTTTAATTTCCATTAATTGTTCATGTTCACTCAACTCTGTCATATCGATCATTTCTGGTTGATAATCCATTGTATTGAAGACAACCTGAACATTATTTTCAATATTTTTAGAGATGACCTTCATTCTTAATGCTTCATGTCGTTCTACAACCTGACTCCACGCCTCGAACAATGCATCTACTTCAAGAGCGCCCGTTATCCTGATTCGCATTTGAGAAATGTAAAGGTTCTCTGTTGAATTGTTCATTTCCAGTTCATAAAGGATTCCTTCTTGAAGCGGAGTTAATGAGTAGATATTCTGAATAGATTTCTCCAATTTTGCGCCTCCCGATTCCATTATCTTCGTGTCATCCATACCCGCTGACCACAATCATTCTATTAAACCAGTAATCACCTTATTTATTAGAATTCAATATATGAAACAAATCTTCCTCAGTGAGCATTGCATCCGGGAAATCACTTTCTATTAAAGAACCTTGGTCAAATTCAGTTCCCTTGATTTCCATGACAATATCACCAAAAGCTTCCATTATTAGATTCATCTTTTCTTCGGCTAATTTTGAAATTATTTTTATGATTAGTTTTCCATCCTGGATAAATGACAGGAAATGCAGTTTTGGTTTATTTTCAAATTCACCAAAGTCCCTGCTATTGGATGATTCAAATTGAGAATCCAATCTTCCTAAGTAATTAAAAGTTACGTAGATATCCGGCTCCTGAATGACCCCAGGCCGTAAATACTTGATGACGCCATAATCAAAACCTTTATTTGGGATTTCCCTTATAGCATTCTTCGTGTTTTTTAAAGTATCGTCAAACGTCCCATCTGAATGGAGCAATATTGGATACATCGCAGTAAACCAGCCAACGGTCCTAGTAACATCGATTGTTTCATCCACCATTTCCCTGCCATGCCCTTCTGCTTCCAACCAGAAGTTCTTCACTTCAAAAGATTGTTTCAAACCCTTTGCGATTAATGTCAACAATACTTCTTCCACAGTCGCTTTCGATTGCCTTGATAATTCCTGGATCAAGAATTCAGTTTCTTCCTCACTGAATGATTTCTCCATCGTTCTTTCTTCTTTAGCTATAAAGTCTTCCGCTATCTTAAAATCCGTTATTTCACTTTTTGTTTTTTGTTCCCAATAACGGAGTGTTTCAGGGTCCATCAACGATTCATTGTATTTCTTCAAGAAGTTTGACCAGTCTTTGAATGATGACGTTTTATAAGCAAGCCTTCCTGTTTGATTGTTTAATGCCTGATCATGGAGAGTATTGAAATCCTCAAGTAAGATCCTCCAGGAAACGGCATCAATCAATAAATGGTGGATTACCCAAAAGAAGCGATACTTGTTCGGCTGTTCTTTTAAAACAAGCATTTTCATGATCGGTCCATTACTTATGTCCAATGAACCTTGAGCCTTACTTTCCCATTCATCTCTCACCCTTATTCGCGTTTCCTCATCCAAATGATGTATATCCTTATAGACTAACTCCCATGTTTTGTGTTCGGAGTCTATATTCCCGATATATTTATCGTCACGTTTTTCAAATAGGGTTAACAATCCATCATGATGTTCCACGATATGTGATAGAATTTTTTCAATGTCCTCCATTTGAGCACAGGAATCTTTACTAAAAACAATGGACTGGTTCCAATGATTGATGGAAGCAGTGTGCTCCGCAAAGAACCATTCTTGGATGGGGGTCAGTTCCACATTCCCTCTAGTGGCTATAGGTTGAATCATGACCTTGTTTTCAGTTTTCGCTATCGCTGCCAGCTCTGCTACCGTTTGATTTTCAAAAATTGATTTTGGACTGATGATTATACTTTCCTGCCTTGCTAGTGAACATATTTGAATGCTCTGAATGGAATCGCCGCCAAGTTCAAAAAAGTTATCCCGGATACTGATGTCATCCAACCCTAAGACACTTTTGAATATTTGAAGAAGCACTTTCTCATTGAACGTCTCAGGTTCTTCCAATGTATTGCTTCTGGTTACGGGTACCGGAAGAAGTGCTGAATCAATTTTCCCATTTGCATTTAACGGGAATTTGTCCACTTGCATAAAGAATGAAGGAATCATGTAGCTTGGTAATCTCTCTTTTAAAAATGCTTTTAAGTGATCGTAATCAACTTGTTGTTTGGATGTGAAATAAGCGATTATTTGTTTATTTAAGTTTGGCTGATCCTGAACCTTAATGAATGAGTCACTTACTTGCGGATACGCATTGAGGTTGACCGAAATCTCATCCACTTCGACACGGAAACCTCTGATTTTCACTTGATTATCTTGACGCCCCAGAAAAATCAACTCACCATCGCTCGTGAATTTTGCAAGGTCACCGCTGCGATATAAACGCTTTCCAGCTTTAAAAGGATGTTCAATGAACTTTTCTTTTGTTAAATCATCATTATTTACATATCCAACAGCTAACCCTTCACCGCCAATATATATTTCCCCTGCAGCACCGATTGGTACGAGTCTTTGCTCAGGACTCAATAAATAGACGTCAGTATTCAGGATGGGTTTGCCTATCGAGACTTTATTATTGGTAGTCCCATTATTTTCATACGCTTTAAACATTTCAATCGTGGTCCATACTGAATATTCCGTTGGACCGTAGGCATTATAGAAATTTATACTTTGATAGCGATCCAGCAAGGTTAATGGACATTCAGACCCGGCTGAACCGACGAATTTCACATGGGAGCCCTCTATATTGAGCTCTTGCAATACTGCTGGCGGCAATACTAGATGTGTTAATTTTTCACTTTTGATTTGATTTTCCAATGCGTATAAATCAAACATTTCCTCCTTATTATTCCCAATATGCAGCTCTGCACCATTTAATAAGCTTCCAAAAATCTCATATATAGAAGCGTCAAAATTAAAAGTGGCAAATTGTAATACCTTTGAGGTCTCATCAAGTTGTAAGTACTTGTTTTGGCTTATTATTAAATTCACTACGCCTCTATGGGATAACATGACACCTTTTGGTTTTCCTGTCGTTCCCGAAGTATAGATTATGTAAGCTAGATCTGAAGGTGCAATAGATTCGTTACAGCACTTGGTAGCCACGTAATGTACGGATTCAAGATCAATCACCTTAGCTATTTTTTTAATGGCAGGAGCCTCAATTTGATTCGTAATGCATATATCCATTTTCGAATCATTGACGATATATTCCAATCTTTCAGCTGGCATCATAGGATCAAGCGGAACGTATGCACACCCGGCTTTAATGATTCCCAACATGCCGATTACCATATCAATCGATCTGTTTACATGCAGGCCAACCTTATTAGAACCGTTTTCGGTATGATTTCTGACCAATTTCGCAATCACATTCGATCTTTGATCTAATTCCGAATAAGTAATGGTCTGACCATTATCAGCAACGGCTAATTTGTTTGAATGCTTCTTGACGATTCTTTTGAATATGGAGGTGATCGTCTCATTTTGATGCGCATCCGAAACCTCACCTTGCCACTCAAATAACAATTGATTCATTTGATTGTCATCTAAATACTCCAAATGACAGATAGGTTTATCCGCATTTCTGCAAATTTGGAATAACCATTTTTCGAAACTCAGCATGAGTCTTTCAATTGTTTCCCGCCTGAAAAGTTCATCGGAATACTCGAATTCCAGGATTAAATCATGAGAACCCTTCACCTTTATAGTCAGGTCATAATTTGAATAAGGAATTTCGAATTTGTCTTGTTCAAGAGTGAAGAATGCGTTGCTAAAGTTCCCATCAAAGCTTTCTTCCATTGCCAAAGCTGTTTGGAACAATGGGGAATGACTGAGATCCCTGTCTGGATTAATGATTTCAACGATTTTTTCAAATGGAAAAGCCTGATGTTCCAATACATCCAAAATCACTTTACGATTCCGGTTCAATATTTCATGAAATGATTCTGATGGATCAACGGTCAGCTTCAATGGCAGCGTATTGACAAAGCATCCAACTGTCCGGGCAAATTCTTCTTGGCCACGGTTTGCCACGGTACTCCCGACAATGATTTGCTTCTTTCCGGTATACCGACTTAAAAACACTTGATAGGCAGTCATCATAAAAGCATATAAAGTCGTACCATTCTCCTTTAAAACCCTGTCAATCAATAAACGAAGTTCATTCGTTATGGCCATTTCCAGTCTTTCGCCTGAGTAAGAAGGTGATTTTGGACGTTGAAAGTCAAACGGAAGTTCTAATGCTTCTTCCTCTTGATCTAAATAACTTTCCCAAAACCTCCTTTGGCTTGGCGTACTTTCCTTGACCCACTCCTTATGCCAGACAGCATAATCTAAATATTGCATGTCCAGAGGGGGAATATCCCCAACCCTGCCTGTTTGAATTCTTTCATAAATCTCCAATAACTCTTCGAAAAAGGTGACAAACGATACTCCATCAAAAATGATATGGTGAAAATTGCATACCAAATAATGTTTTTCTTCATCAACTCGAAATAGTTTCATATTAAATAAATGATCATTTTCCAGGTCGAAGCATCTTTCCATTTCTTCAGTAAGATGGGAGGTGACCATTATATCGCTGACTTCTGGATCTAATCCCCGACAGTCTTCATAGGCAATCATGTTTCGGCTTTTTTTTGATAAGAATTGAAGGATTTGATGTTCTTCTCCTTTGAAATTAGTTCGCAAAGTTTCATGGCGTTCAATCATGAAATCTAATGCCTGTTGCAGGTCATCAATGTCCACAACGCCATTTAAAATGAATTTAAATGGCATATTATAGAGCATTTTCCTTTCATCCAGGCTGTCGAACAGATACATTCTATCTTGATTATGAGAAAGCATTCCTTCACTTTTCCCACGTTTATAAGGCTTATTTACCTCGTCTTCCCTCATGTCGAGGAGCATGTCCAGAAAACTTGCCAGTTTTTCTATATTCCATTGACTTGAAATGATTTCCGGTGTTAATTGAATACCAAACTCCTGTTTTATCGAAGACAAAAACTCATCTATTTTTTCATTTGTCCTTAGTGATTCATTCATGTCCTCTACTAGTGATAGTTTTAAAGGTTCAATAACAATTGAAATCAAGTTTAATAGCCTATCTTCCGTTTCACTGATCATCCTGTTCATAGAAAAACACCTCAATTCTTTTCCATTCAACTTAACCTATGCATATCGTCCAATTGTTTGATGAGTACTGATAGTTCCTTTATGGTGGATTGTTCGAACATCACCTTGATTGGTAATCTCACTCCCAGGTTATTCTTCACCATTTGAATAAATTGCATCGCTAAAAGGGAATTCCCACCTAAGTCAAAGAAGTTGGAATCTGTATCTATTGTCTCTTGTTCTAAAATTTCTTTCCAAAATCCAATAAGTTTTTCCACAATTAACCTTTCCTTCACCGCAATTGTTGTCTCCATATATTTCCCCTCATTTCACTTTCGATTTTTCCAGCATTTCACTTAAGATTTGATTAAATATAGAAAGTACGGATGACCTTAACTTTGGATTGACCGCTGCCTCATTAAATTTAATTTGAACACTTGAACCAGGGGTGATGATGATGACGATTGGATAATGGGTCGTTTCCCGTCCTTCTTTCAAACTCACATTGATTTCATCATTATTAGCTAGTTTCATCGGATAGTTTTCAAAAGCATATAATGATTCAAATAGTTGGTTTTCCAAATTAGCCCACTCATAAATCTCTGATAAAGGTGTATTCTCATAGGCACTTAATTCCAAAAATTCATTTTGAACCTCATCCAGTATTTCCATGTAGGTCTTTTCGTGGCTGATACGCTTGATGAACGGCACAGTGTTGATAAATGGACCAACCATTGCCTCAATATTTTGGATAGGGATATTCCTGCCGGATGTCACTACGCCGCAGCATACATTTTCCGTACCTTTTACTTCTTTCAAAGTAGCTAGCCAAACGGTTAGAAAGAAAGTATTCATGGTAATCTTGTATTCTTGACAGAATCGTTGAATGGAATCACTTAATTCCTCATCCAATACTTTCAAATAGCTATTCTCAATGTACCCTTCGCCTTCTTGCCCTCCCATTAAACTGGATCCGGAATTTCGAGCACCTTCCAACTTTCCTGCCCAATAGTCCCGCAGTTCCTTATTACTTGTATAATCTTTCATATATTCAACATACTTTTTAAATGAAGGACTCACGGATGATGTTGGTGTTATTGAATGATAAGCAGCAAAAATGTCATTAATCACCATCGAGTAACTCCAGCCATCCATAATAATATGATGGAATGTCCATATTAATTGGTATTG
Source organism: Peribacillus sp. FW305-BF15 (assembly GCF_058783805.1). Classification (NCBI taxonomy): domain Bacteria; kingdom Bacillati; phylum Bacillota; class Bacilli; order Caryophanales; family Bacillaceae; genus Peribacillus; species Peribacillus sp. FW305-BF15. Next base: position 79,598 of record NZ_JBYSYV010000018.1, read on the forward strand.
ATTTTCCGCAAGCTTAACGATCATGAAGCGATTCAGCTTATTATTCTCGATATCTATGATCTTATATTGATCTGCTAACAGCTTTTCCAACTTCTCTTGATGATCGATCATTTCTTCATATTCAATCTCGGTATCCATGGAACTCATTAACAGTTGGTAGAATACCCCTTTTCTGCTTGAATACAATTTGGTTTTTAAAATGTCATGTTTCCCTGCAGTTGTCACAATGGCATTGGTTAATTTTTCGACGTCCAGAAAACCTTTAATATCAAAAATGAGCTGCACTTTATACTGGCTGCTTTCACTATCAAACAAGCTATGGTACAACATCCCTTTTTGCAAAGCCGTCAATTCATAAATATCAATAATGCCAGTTTCGTTGTGCAAGAGTTGGTTAAGTTCCTCTTCGGGCATATCCACCAATGGAAAGTCTTCCGGACGGTACATCTGTTTTCCCCTTGTTTCTTCTTCCAATGTCCGTAACAATTCCTGCATATTGTGTTGCATATATTGCTCAAAATCTTCTCTTACGAAATGTCTGTTATAGTTTATTTTTATGGTTTGCTCCTCATTCACTACAAGCAATTCGATATCGACTTCATGTTCGGTATAGGAATTATGTTGAATATCTTGTTCACTAAAAAAGGTGACCTCTTTTGCAGCCCATTCATTGTTTTGGTGAAATCTACCTAAATTATTGAAACTGATGATCGGCCTATTTTGTTTCATATATGTCTCGTTGCATAATTCGGTTATGATCCCATACTCAATCCCTTTATTAGGCAGGGTCCTCAACTTTTTCTTTGTACCTTGAATCGTGTTCGAAATCGATTCTTTATTTTCTATATAAACCGGGCACATGGTCGTAAACCAGCCTACTGTCCTGGACAGATCGACACCTGGAAATAACTCTTCGCGGCCATGTCCCTCCAAAGTAAAATGAATATCTTTTTTATTGAAATATTTCCCGATTAGCGCTGCGAAAATGGATAAGTATATTTCATCGATAGATGCTTTATACGCTTTTGTCATATCATTATAGATTTTGCTTGTAATCTCTTTATTCAGCTTCATTTCAAATGATTTTCCATCGTAAACATTTCCTGTTTTGACCAGGGCGTTTTCATATACCGTTTCATGTTCATTCAGCCAGTACTCTTTAATGCCTAAAGGAATGCGATTTTTATATTCATTGAGGTTATTCGCCCATTCCTTATATGATGTCGTTTTATTATCCAGTTTTAGTTCCTGATTGTTCATATCCTGAATATATAGCCGGTCAAAATCTTCGATCAAGATTCTCCAGGAAACCCCATCAACAAGTAAATGATGAATGATCCAAATGATTACATGCTCGTTTTGCCCCGTATTGATGCATACTATTTTCATTAGTGGTCCGTTTGAAATGTTAATGCCCTGTTGTGCACCAATCCCGAGTCTAGCTATTTCCCGTCCCTGCTGGTCCTTATTCAGGTTTGATAGATTCACGTAATTCAAAGTCCAATTTTCAGACGGGCCGATATGCTTTTCCACCTGCGAAAATGATTCTTCTCTATTGAACCGTGATCTGAGCCCATCATGATGTCTGACGATATGGGCCATGATTCTTTGCAGCCGTTTCTCATTCAATTGCGGGTAGCCCTTTAACGTTACAGATTGATTCCAATGATTAAAATTATTTATTTGTTGAGTGAAAAACCAACTTTGAATAGGTGTAAATGGTACCTTTCCAAAAACATCAGACTGATTTATCGTTACATCGCCCGTCAATTCCACAACCTTTGCCAGCTCTTCGATACTTTGTTTTTCAAAGATGTTTTTTGATGTGATGAGAAGATTTTCTTTCTTGGCAAGTGAACAAATTTGAATGCTTAGGATGGAATCTCCCCCACATTCGAAAAAGTTATCAAAGATGGTTATTTCCTGATTATTCAGTACCTCTTTCCATATCTTTAACAATTTTTGTTCCGTTCCATTCATGACACTTTTACTGTTAGTTCCTTCCGGGTTCGTTTTTGTATCCGGCAAGCTCTTCGCATCCACTTTTCCGTTAACGGTTAGCGGAAAGGACTCCATTTTAATGAAATAAGAAGGAATCATATAATGGGGAAGATGATTCTTCATATAATCCCGGATATAAATTTCTTCAAGGTCATTGCCGGAGATATAATAGGCTATGATGAATTTCTTCGATTTAGATTCATCTTTTATCGCTATAAAGCAATCCTTTATACCAGGGCATTTATTTAGAACTGCACTGACCTCCCCAAGTTCGATACGATATCCGCGTATTTTCACTTGGTCATCAGCCCTGCCTGCAAAAAGTAGATTTCCATCCTCGGCATACTTAACCAAATCTCCAGTTTTATATAGTTTCCTTGAGGGATTGAACGGATTTTGAATGAAGCTTTCATCGTTTTTCCCCGGATTATTTATATATCCCCTTGCAATGCCTTTCCCGCCGATATACAACTCGCCTATTTGACCTTTAGGAACAGGCTTCATCCTGGAATTGAACACGTATGCTTCTGCATTTAAGATTGGCTTTCCGATCGGAATCACTGTATCATCACTTGGAAGTACCTTATATGCTGTTGCAACGACAGTGCCCTCCGTTGGACCATAATTATTATATAAATCAAAGCTCAAACGATCGGGTATCGTTTTTAAACGATCTCCCCCTGTCAAAATAGCTCTGATTGATTCTGGAAATTTCATATCGTTAATAAATAATTGCTCGAGCAGCCCCGTTGAAAAAAACGCGAGTGTGACCTTCTCCTTTTCCATCTTCTCCGAAAGGATCTCTACATCCAATAAATCATAGTAATCCAGTATCAGGAGTTTATTCCCATTCGTCAGATAAGGGAATATCTCCCAAACAGAAGCATCAAAAGATGTATTCGAAACCAGTACTGCTGCATCCTTTCCATCTACTGAATAATAATTGATATGCCAATTACAAAGGTTGGCCAACCCTCCATGTTCAATCATGACCCCTTTAGGTTTTCCCGTTGTTCCTGAAGTGTAGATGATATACGCCAGATCACTTTCCGATATCTTTGTTGAATCGAATACTGTGCATTCAATTTCTGGTTCTTTTAGTATGTCTTCGATACATAAAAGTTTTCCTTCATCACCGGGATACTTTGAAAGTCCTTCTTCATTACTTAAACAATATGTGATTTGAGAATCCTCAATCATATGTTTCAACCGTGACACTGGCTGTGAAGGGTCCAAAGGCACATATGCCGCCCCAACTTTCATAATGGCTAAAATGGCCGTAACCATATTGATCGATCGATCCATAAAAATCCCAATTCTCTCCTCTACACCTACATGATTTAGGAATAAGTGTTGTGCCACTTGATTTGCCCGGACATTTAACTCGGTATACGTCACTTGATCATCACCATGAACAATGGCAACATCATTGAAATTTGTACTCACTTTATTCTCAAACCTGGTTATTACATCTTCAAAACGATGATCTTCCACTTCTTGAGTTACATTGCCTGTCCCCATTTCGATTAATGATCGCAACTGTGCAGGCTCTAGGTAGGTAATGTCCTTTATCCGCTTGCTTTCCTTGGTTGTAATCTCTAACAGCCAATGCTGAAAATTACTAGCCATCCTTTGAATCGTCGTTTTACTGAATAATGCTTTGTTGAATTCAAACGAAATGAGTAATTCATCCTCATCCATTTCTTCTGCCTGAACAACCAAATCAAATTTAGCTTTAAAGGTATTGATTTTTTTCGGTTTTAACTTGAAATTCCTATATGCCAGCTTTTCTTTTTGGTTATTTTGCAGGACGAATACTGTATCGAACAATGGCGTATTTTCCATGGTTCTTTCTGCCGATAAATATTTCAAAATCTCCTTAGTAGGTAAATTTTGATGGTCAAAAACACCTGCAATATTTTTTATGTTTTTTCGCAAAATCCCTTCAAATGAATCTTCCTGGGATACATGTAATTTAAAGGGCAAGGTGTTGACGAAATATCCTATCAATTGTTCAGTATCCACATGGTTTCTCTTCGCCAAAGGGCTGCCGACGACAACTTCCTCTTCATCAAAGTAAACTGATAAAAAGGTTTGATAGGCAGTAAGTAAACTCATGAACAAAGTCGATTTCGTTTTTTTATGAAGACTTTTAAGGTTGTCTTGAATTTCTTTAGGTAACAAAAAGCTGATAATATCGGACGTGCTTTTACCTTCTCCGGTTTTTTGATGATCATATTGTAAAAAAGACTTTTGCCGTAATGCCGTTATTTCATTACTCCAGAACTCATTATCTTTATCTGTTACATAATTTGGTGAGTTTTTTTGCCATAAAGCATAATCTCCATATTGGATTGATTGGTTATCTCTATCATTTCGGTCGCCATTCTCGATTTCCTCATAAATGGCAAACCAATCATTGATCAATAATGGAATCGACCAACCATCAAAAATAATATGGTGGATGTTACATAATAATTGATATTCACTTTCATTCCTCTTCACTAACGTCATTGATAGGAGGGGACCATTTACTAAATCAAATTGCCGTTCCGTTTCTTCCTTCACAAAGTGATTCATTTTTTCTTCCTGCATGTCTAAAGGAAGATCCGAAACATCGAAATAATTAATATCATGATGAATCGACTCATCGAAAACCAAGATGCCCGCTCCAGCTTCTTCCCTAATGACACTTTTTAAGATTTGATGTTTATTGCTTAGCTTATCTAACGATAATTCCAGGTTTCCTTCATTCACTTCACCTGCTATTTCATACGAAAAAACGATGTTATATAATGATTTGTCTACATTGGTTTGATGAATGAACCACAAATTTTCTTGCTCATATGTTAAAGGATATGTATTTCTGGCATTGATATGGATAGGTGTATAATCTTGCTTTACCTCTTCTTTTTGACGAGCTTCTATGACTTCGGATAATTTCATAATCGTATCGTTTTCCAATAAAACGGAAGGAGCAATTTCAATATGAAATTGATTATTAATATTGACAATCAATCTCATTATCGATAATGAGTTCATTCCACTTTCAAGTAGCGACTGATTATTTTTTATAACCCCATTGCCTATGATGCTAACCACTAATTCCCTTACTTTTTCGCTTATTGTTTCATCTGCTGGATTCTTGAAATTCGGTGTAGTTTCACGGTCTTTTATTATGAGTTTTGGTAATGAAGATTTATCCAGTTTTCCATTTACAGTTAGGGGGATGTTGTCCACCTTGATAAAAAAGCTTGGTATCATATACGCTGGCAATGAGCTTTTTACACTTTCCCTCAAATAATCAGCAGCTAATTCTTCATCAGCAACATAGTATAAAAATAAATGCATATCATCATTAAACGCTTTATCCATCGTAACAACTGCGTTCTTGATGTTTTGCAATTCATTATACGCGCTCTCAATTTCCCCTAATTCAATCCTGAAACCTCTTAGCTGCACTTGCTCATCATTTCTGGAGATATATTGCAGATCACCATCATCCAACAGTTTCACTATATCCCCTGACTTATAGTAGCGGACATTATCGATATCCGTAAATTTCATCTCATTCATCATCGGGTTTTTATAGTAGCCAAGCGATACACCTTTTCCTGAAACGTATAACTCGCCCTCTTCATCTCCAGTTACTTCTTCTCCATTTTGATTCATCACTTTGAACCCAAGATGAGGCAGGACTTTTCCGATATTGGTCATTCCTTTTTCAACATCACCCTTAGCGATTTCTTTATAGGTTACATGAACGGTGGTTTCAGTTATTCCATACATATTTATTAGCTTTGGCAGCCTGCCATTTTCGGGTGAAAACCACTGAGCCAATTTCTTGAAGTTTAATGCTTCCCCTCCAAAAATAATGTATTTTAAACTTAATTCATTTTGACGATTTATGAGCTCACCACTCACTTCGAAGAAAGCGCTTGGCGTACAATTAAAAACGGTTGTTTGTGTATTTATCAATAATTCAACAAAGGATATTGGATTTCTGCTTTCTTCAAATGAAACCACAACAACTTCTCCGCCATATATCCAAGCCCCCCACATCTCCCATACGGAGAAATCAAATGCGTAGGAATGGAAAAATGTCCATTTATCTTTATTAGTAAACTCGAACAAATCGTCGCAGCCATAAAACAAGTTCATGACGTTTTCATGTGAAACACAAACTCCTTTAGGCTTTCCTGTTGAGCCCGATGTAAAAATGATATAGGCTGGATCTTCTGGTTCAATTAAAGTATGTACATTCTCACCTGTCATACCTTTTGATTTATCCATCACTTCATCAATGGATACATAATTACAACCAATGTCGCTAATCCGGCTTTTATCCCCAATTAATAACTTCAATTCTGAATTCTTTATTATATGCTTTACTCTTTCATCAGGACTTTTAGGGTCGATAGGTACATAAGTAACACCCGATTTAAGCAGGGCTATGATCAAAAATAAAACCTGCTCGGATTTTTCAATATAGATTCCGACATTGTCTCCTTTATTTATCCCTTTGTCCTTTATGTACATTGCCATTTTATTTGCCAAGATATTCGTTTCTTTATATGTAAATTGCATATCCTTATTTCTTACTGCAATATTGTCTCCATATTGCCTGACACTTTCTTCAAATAAATTCGCTAAAGAATTCATATTCATCATTTTCCCCCATTATTTTAAATATGTGCCTGATGCAACTGTCAACATATGAAAAACCAAAGAAACCAAAGCGATTACAATCGTTATGATCCATGCATTTCTTCTCTTAATGAGCGCCAATTTTTCCAGACTATAGCTGAATAGAATTAAACTGACAATGTAAAACAACTCAAACTCAGCCATGAATGTGTGAAGGATGGAGCTTTTATCATGCACCAGTAAGGATAAACTAGTGAATGTCGTTTCCTTGCTCTTAACCAATAATGCGATGATTGCATTAACACCGGATCCAATCACGATGCATACCCCTGCATTTATGACAGCTTGGCAAACCCCTTTTATATTTACCGGTCTTTCTTTTAAAACTAAAAATAATAGGCACACAATTAATATTTGAATGATGAATGTAACCAATAATCCAAGAGCTCCCATTACAATTGTGTTAATGGCAAAACTAAGGGCTCCGATCTCTGAAATGGACATGCCATTTAATACGTTCATCCCTTTTTGATCTGCAGAATATAACAAAAGCGTCGTTTCGATACCTGCTATTAAACTGAGTATCAATAACGAAATGATTAACTTGTGAACTCTATCCTCTTTTTTAAAAAGATATTGTACTAATTTGTTTTTGGTTTTTAATTCAGCATTTGCTGCCATTTTTAATTCCATTGGTATTCCCCCTCAATTATTTTCGTAGAATTTATCGGAAAGGTAACACTTCTTATTTCATCATTCACGAGTACAACCGTTGATTTATATTGGGTGAAATTTTTATAGAAAAGTGAGATGTTATCATGATCCATGTCAACCTTGGAAATTTCATAGATTTCAAGTGGAGAGGTCAATCCTGTTTTTAGTATCTTTGATAGACTTTCTTTTGCACTAAAGAAAACTTCTTTACTTAAAACACCATCGCTTTCCTTAATCATTTTTTTCTCGGATTCCGTTAAGTAGGTTTCTAAAAATTCAGAATCGGATTTCGTTTTAGTCTCAATATCGATTCCCATTGGATGCAGTTGATCAAAAAGCAATATTCCGAATGTTTTATCCGTATGTGTGATGGATATACCTATGTTCATTAAAAAGAACAAGCTTGTAACAATAACCGGCTGTCCAAAGACTCCTTTCAACAGGGATACATTTTTTATTTCATCCAAACCAATACCAAAAAACTCCATAATTGCTTTTTTTCCAAAGTACAAACTTTTCTTTGCTTCGATGGATCTTTTGGGACCATTTTGCAAATTTAAATAATTCCATTCTTTTTCGTTAAAAATATCATCAATATAGTCCAAATTGACTGAATCCGCATCATAATACTTGATATAAGATTTATAAATTTTTTTCTTATTCATAAAGTATTCAATCATTTATAATTTTCCTCCCCTCTTTTTTCTAGAAATCCGCATTTTTTCTCCATTTTTTTCCTCTAAAATTTCTTTTTTTAAACAAATATTTCATTTTCTGGGTCAAATATTACCTATTATCATTATCGATAACACTTTATCACAACAATTTTGCCGAGTCCATTAAAAATTTGTAAATTATCTACATTACATAATAACTTTACCATTTTTCATTATTTTTCTACTTTAGTAGTATTTTCATAGGACTTATCGTGTGAAATTCAGAATGAAAAAATCAACTTGAAATTTTCTAATTAAAAAAGCCATATTTTATTTTTCACTATAATTTGTGAAAAATAAAATATGGCTTTAATACTGTTCAATCATTTTGGTTGTTTAATGAAAATGTGCATGGCCTTTTTTAATATCTCATTCTCTTCTTGTAGATCTTTAATTATTTTATCCTTTTCCTCTTTCATACTGAGCCCTGAAAAACCATTACTGGAGTCCGCCGAGCCAACTTCATTTGTTTCTTTATAGATATTGATCCAATTTCTTAATGTAGGTATGGATATGTTAAGTTCTTCGGCCAATTCTCTAGGCTTTCTGCCTTCTTCCAATACTAATCGAGCAGCATAAATTTTAAAATCTTTATCATGGTGCTTCCCCATAATAAGACACTCCTTTTTTAAATTTATTTAGTGCCGATTTTCTGTACTTCCTTTATCAAACGAAAATGTTTTTCTAATATAAAGACTTTCATAAATTTAATTTCAATCTATTAATCAAAATGGAATTGATCGCTATTGCGATCACTAAAATCATTAGCGCTCCAATCAGGGGTTGGACACTGAACCAAACCAAGCCAAAATGAATCGCTGTTACCAAGATCAATAATGGCAATCCATAAAGCAGGCTTATTAATACATTGGGGTTGGATTTAATTGCAGCAGATGGGTTCTCCCATTCAATACTAGGATTTTTCATATCATATAATGGTGTTAGAAGATTATAGCAAACTACTAAACAAGAAGTGATTAATAACATGACTGCATTTTCCATTTCCCAATAGCCAAATAGGGCAAATATCAAAAAGCTGATCACCACGGCTATAATACTGATGATTGATGAAAATATCACTTTAGAAAAATAAACATATTTTTCATCAAACGGGACGCTTTTCAGTAAATAATGGTATTTACCTTCTCTTGAATATGGGGTTCCGCTTATATTATTTATACAACATAAGAAAAGGACCGAATAGGAAAAGTATTTATCGAAGACTCCCTCTTTCGTTATATTCAAATTATTCGGGAATACTTCATTCTGAATCAGCAATAACATGACAAGTGAAAAGATCGGAGGCAAAAGAAGACCTAAAGCGATTTGCATCTTAAAATATGCTTCAGACTTAATGATCCATATCTCTCTTTGTAAATAGTTACTCCATTGATTTTTTGATATATTAACCTTTGAGTTTTTCATATTCGTTTTATTGTTTCCCAATATCCCATTTTTAAAGTAATGAACAGAAATGTTCTCTATAATCATTGAATACAAAAGGAAACCTATTACCATTATCGAAATATAAATAATGAAAAATTGAACGGTTATTTCATTTGATACAAAAGCATCCAATATCCATTTGATCACTGGAATCATATTTGCGGTTTCAAATATATGTCTCATTAACAATTCCAACGAGTTTTTTAGCCCTTCAAAAGAATTCAAATCTATTTCCGAGATGAACTTTGAAATGGTAACTGATGATTTTCCTGCAAAATATACAATGGAAATAATCATAAGCGTTAGGATGATAGCAATGTTAACCATTAAGTATGCTACTTTACTTTTGAATCTATAATAATGCCTATTCATGCACGATAGGATAAAAAGCAGGAACAAGGCCGTTAAACCATTGACAATTGGTAAAAACGTGATTAATTTAATCGCTTCGATAAACTTTAGATCGACTATCAAGAAGCCTAATGTTGGCACTTGGATCATCATTGATAAGATGATCGGGACCCATAAGCTACTTAACACTTTGGCCCTTGATATTTCCTTATAGGTGAGTGGCAGAGGTGCCAATACTTTAAATTCATCATAAGAAAATATTTGTGATGTGGACAAATAGCAAACCAACGCAAAGACGAGAATGCTGGAAATCGTTAAATTATAAAACAGGAAGACCTGGGTATCTCCAAGAAAATAAACAAAGGCGTTAACGACAGTCAGCTGCAAAAACATATAAAAAACGGCTATTATCAGGACAGCCTGCAACATTGTCTGCTTGGGCATTTTATAGAAGGAAGAAACGAAAAATCTAGTTAACTGAAGTTTTTCCTTCATATACCTGAGCCTCCATAAAGGTAGATTCTAATGAACTTTCACCTATTATATTTTGTATCTCATCATGCAGGATGATTTTTCCCTCTTTTAAAATAGCCACTGTATTACAAATTTTCTCTGCCACATCCAGCAGATGCGTCGAGAAAAACACTGTACCGCCCATTTCAACATATTGTTTGATTAACCCCTTAAAAACTAAAACAGCGTTTGGATCTAATCCGTTCAATGGTTCATCCATAATGATGATCGGGGGATTAATGGTAAAAGCCGCTATCAGGGATATCTTATGCATCATTCCATAAGAATAACTTCCCATTGGCTTTTTAATGGACTCCTGCATCCCAAACCGATTGATATATTTCCCCAACCGTTCTTTGTCATCATTTCCATATAGGTTCATCAAGAAACGAATCCAATCAAATCCCGAAACATTGTTAAACACATTGATAGTATCAGGAATGAAGAAAAATTGTTTTTTATATTCTATGCCGTCTTCTTTGGTCAGGCCATTTATTTCAACCTTTCCATTTTCTGAATCTAAAATGCCTGTAATGATGTTCAGCGTCGTGGTTTTCCCTGCACCATTTGCTCCTATAAAACCTAAGGTTTCCCCTTTTTTGATTTCTAGATTTACACCATTCAAAATCTTCTTGGCCGAGTAGCTTTTCTCCAAATTTGTGATGCTTAACAAAGTTATCATCCTCCCATCACTTCATGATTAACACATTTCCATCCTCAACTTATTCATTATTGAATTTCTTTTTAGAAATCCATATGTTCGTTATCAATATCGCTACTGCCGTCCATGCAAGTGCAGCTAATGCACCCCAAACCGCTTGTGAATTGACTGTGCCTAAAATCAGTACTTCCATGGCATGCTTACTCATGCTTGCCGGATTCACATTGTCTATTACCGGACTTAATCCAACTATGATTCTGCAGCCGAGGAGAAATACTATCGAAATTAATGCAATGATACCCTGGCTATTAAAAATGGTACTGATCATCGTCGTGAATGAAACGATGAATAGGATCCACAGCAGATAGAACAGTAAAGCCACTATTAAATCCCCAAAATCAACACTCGTAAACAAAAAAACTACATACAGATATGAAACCAAATATCCCAATGCCACACTGCAGGCAACAAACAGGTAATTGGAAATGATTTTCCCGCTTATATAAGATCCAACCGTCACAGGCCTTGTAAGTATGAAAGCAAGCATCCCATTTGCTTTATCGGATTGAACGACTCCCATCATGGAAACGATGATGATCATGACCCCTAACTGATCAAATTGAGACCCTAAAGTACTGGCAAGAACTTCGCCGCCTTTTTGGGCAGCCATGCTTGGATCAATGGTGATCCCTTGGCCCCCGCCCAGTGCCTCTAATATTGAAGGTAAATAATAGCTTACAACTGGTTGAGTTATTCCTAAAAATATAAATACGAGCGGCAGCCAAATCACTTTAAATTCACGTACCATCTGAACAAATTCCTTTTTAGCTAAAACGGCAAAGTTATTCATTTTTCCACCACCAATTTTAAGAATATCTCTTCCAATGTATCGTTATCTATTTCGAACCTGACAAGATCAACATTATGCTCCAAAGCATTCGCCAGTAACATATTCTTGTTTGACTCAATATCTTCCACTTCTATCTTCAATTTGTTCCCCATTACTTCTACACCTTTGACGAAGTTCAAGCTTTTAACGTTTTCAATCCATTTTTGACTTTTAGAGGTTATGTCGACATTGATTTTATTCCCGCTATTCCTGTTCAATAATTCTGACATCGTTGTGTCCTCAATTTTTTTACCGCTTTTTATAATGACAAACCTCTCACATATTTCTTCTGCATCGCTTAATATATGCGTCGATAATAAAATTGTCGTATCTTTCTTTATCTCTTTTATGATATTCAACACTTCTCTCCGGCCGATGGGATCTAATGCCGAAACCGGTTCATCCATGACAATCAATGCCGGTTTATGTAACAGCGCCTGTGCAATACCAAGCCTTTGTTTCATTCCGCCCGAAAAAGTCCGCACCTTTGAATTCTCTTCCCCGCTCAACCCAACTTTCGACAATATCTCTGGGATGCCGTTTAATAATTCTTCCCTCTTGATACCCGAAAGCTGCCCCATGAAAGTAAGGGTTTCTTTGGCTGTCATCCATTGAAAGAAGTTAGGGTATTGTGGTAAGTAGCCTATTTCCTTTTTCATTTTTGAAATTTTCTTACCATCTAGCAATACTTCTCCCGTACTTGGATCTATAATATCTGCAATCACTTTTATCAGTGTCGATTTACCAGCCCCATTTGGCCCAATCAATCCAACACATTCCCCTGATTGCAATTCCATTGAAAAATTATTGACCGCTGTTTTTTCTTTGAATTTTTTTGTAACATTTTTAATTTCTAATTTCATATTCTTTCACTGTCCTTTCTACCGATAACGAAGTACAGAATTGGACCGATAGTATTTGCAAAAATAATGATGAGTGTCCACAATAAAACATTTTTCCTCGTCTTTCGATTTCTGTATAAATCAATTAATGCTATAAGCACTAAAATCATTCCAATTGCAATTACCGGTAAAATGATCGGCAGAATAGACATGAAATCAATATCTTTCAATTCGTTCCATCCATAATGCAATTCCATATATACCACTCCTTTGGTAACGAAATATTATTATCATTATCGATAATGATAACATCTAATTTGGAATTTTGCACCTATTTTTTTCTTAACAAAATATTGTTTTAGTTTTTATTGTTATTTATAATGATAATATTATCATAATGAATAATAATAAAAATATAGCGATATTTATTAATTTTCATTAAATGTAGACATTTTTTTAAAAATTAAAATAATAAAAAAATACCTTATTATTTACTTAGAAAAAATATTTCGGTACTATTATTTTTCGAACCGTGTCATTTTCATGTAAATGACAATGATTCAAACATTACAATATATGAAGAATTAAACGTATTATTCATGACCAACAGGAAAGTTCACTAAAAATTATCCAGTTATAATTTCCAATGTGAGGAGAATACGATGATTAATAAAGCTGAAATTTTAATGCACCCAGTAAGAATAAAGATTACCCAAGCTTTAATGAGAAATAGGGAAAATGGTTTAACACCATTAGAAATGTTAAAAATCATTAAAGATGTACCCCAAGCAACATTATATAGACATATACAGGTTCTTTTGGATTCAGGGGTCATTCGCATAGTAAAAGAAAAAAAAGTGAGGTCCGTTTCCGAAAAATACTACGTTTTAAATGAAGAAGAAGCACGACTTAGCGGGGAAGAATGGAAAAAATCCTCTAATGAAAAAAAGGTGAACTATTTTTCTTATTATCAATTATCCCTTATGACCCAATATCAAAACTATCTTACTAAATTGGAAGAAAGAGACTGCGCAGAAGATGGTTCAACCTTTTCCCTTTTAGAACTAAAGCTTGATGATGAAAGCTTCCTTAACTTCCAAAATGAATTGAACGATCTAATGTTAAAATACTACAAAGCAACGAATCAAAGTGCGAAACAAGACTCTCCTATTCGAACAATCGGCGTTACAATTATTCCAGAATCATAAAAATGAAAAGGCTGTTCCAAAACCTTGGACTCAAAAACGAATATTATAGAAAAAACCGTTAGGAAACATATCTATATATTCACCAACCAGTCAGGTTGCAGTCCGTGTTTTGAAACAGCCCAATAATTCCATAATGGGCTTACCACCCGTTATGGGACATGACTAAAAGTGATGTACCCGCAATCAGCAGTTCCCCAATGTTTCCTTGATACTGCTGTATACTTCGTCCCACAGGTGTTTTTCTTCAGCAAAAGCCGCAGTTATCTTTTTAATAACTGCTTTTTGCTCTGCCTCGAAACGTTCATCATCCTTGGCAGGCAGGTCAGACCTTAACTCCATTACGAACTCTTGTACCTTTGGTGCACGAGGTCCCCAAACAGCTTTTTCTTCACCATCCTTATCAATGAATATAAAAATGGGAATCGAACGCGCTGTTCCATTCGTTAAATATTGATCCATCAGTTCAAGATTTTGATCTCGTAAAATCATGCGAGTTTCGATATTTGCCGCTTCAGATATATTCAGCAGAATAGGAATATTCATCATCGCGTCCCCGCACCAGTCTTCAGTAATGACAATAACTCGAAGTTCCTTCTTCTTTAATGCATCAAAAAAGTCTTGGTCCTCTGCAGAAGTGGAAAAACCTTGCTGGATCGATTGTAAGTTTTCTTTATGAACTTTCATCGAAGATACAAATTCTTGAGCAGGAATCCCCTTTTCAAACCATTCATTCAGTGTCGTCATCGTATTTCTCCTAACTATTCTTTAAATTAAAAGTACCATAAACCACTTATTATTTCATTGTTTCCATCCCGAAAAATAAAATGACAAATTGGTAAATTAAATCCATGTTTTCTTTCCCGTGTAAAGGGAAAACTATACACATTCAATAGCTTACTAACTATTTTATATTGATAGAAACATTGTTTTCTAGTTTAGGAGATGAAATTTTGTGGAAGGCTTTCTCTTTGCGCTACTCCCTGCATTGACATGGGGCAGCTTAGTGCTTGTTTCCGAAAAACTCGGAGGCAACTCTTATAATCAAACACTTGGCATTACAATCGGTTCATTACTGTTCGCCATCATGATGACTTTCATCAATCCGCCGGAATGGAGCAGTCTAGTGTGGATTGTCGGCATCATTTCCGGGATAGGCTGGGCATTCGGGCAGTTATTTCAATTCAATAGCGTCAAGGAAATCGGGGTATCGAAAACCGTTCCAATCTCAACAGGACTGCAAATTCTAGGAAATACATTTTTTGCGGTCATCATTTTCAGGGAATGGAATGACAAGATGACAATCATCATCGGCATTGTTGCAATCATCTGTTTGATTACAGGTGTCTTGCTGACAAGCTATGGCGATGGTGATAACAAAAAAGAAGGAAACATGAAAAAAGGGATTATTTACCTTGCTATTTCTACGGTGGGTTATGTTACATATGTCATCGTCGTCAGATGGAATGAGGTTGACGGATGGTCGGCCATCCTGCCGCAAGCAATTGGCATGTTCCTGGCTGCCTTGCTCCTTTCCATCAAACATAAACCGTTTAATAAGTATGCCGGACGAAATATTCTAACCGGAATGATGTGGGCTGTCGGTAATATCGGTCTCCTGCTCGCTAATCCTAAAGTGGGCGTGGCCATCGCATTCTCATTTTCCCAAATGGGAATCGTCATTTCCACTTTAGGCGGCATCTTTCTTTTAGGAGAGAAAAAATCCCAAAAGCAAATGGCCTTTGTCATCATCGGGTGTGTACTCGTAATTGCTGGCGGAATCATGATTGGCTTTACAAAAGAATAGTCAAAGGAGAGCTGAACGATGTATGAAGATTTAGAGAAAAAAGTCGTCGTGATCACTGGCGCGGCAAAAGGATTAGGAAAAGCCATGGCCGAAAGGTTCGGTAAAGAAAAAGCACATGTCGTATTAAATTATCACACTGAAAATGGTGACCATAAGGAAATCATCAAAACGATTGAAGCAGCAGGCGGGAAAGCCGCAGCCATTCAAGGTGACGTTTCAAAGGAAGCGGATGTGAAGAAATTGCTTTCTTTCGCTGTTGACACCTTTGGTACTATCGACATCATGATCAACAATGCTGGTATTGAAAATGAAGTGCCCAGCGAAAAATTGACTCTTGAAGATTGGCAGAAAGTCATCGATGTAAATCTAACGGGGATGTTCCTGGCAAGCAGGGAAGCAATCAGTTATATGCTCGATCATGGCATTAAGGGCAATATCATTAATATGTCTTCCGTTCATGACCGGATACCTTGGCCTCATTTTGTCCACTATGCAGCAAGTAAGGGCGGAGTCAAGATGATGACAGAAACCCTTGCACTAGAATATGCTCCTAAAGGGATCCGCATTAATAATATTTCACCTGGTGCAATCGACACACCCATCAATGCCGAAAAATTCAATGACCCGAAAGCTAAACAAGAAGTAATCAACCTGATACCGATGGGATACATCGGAAAACCGGAACAAATTGCCGCTTGTGCCGCTTGGCTTGCTTCCGCCGAATCGAGCTATGTAACGGGAATGACCTTATATGCTGATGGCGGAATGACCAAATATCCAGGTTTCCAAGCAGGAAAAGGCTGAACTTAACTTGTTAGTTTTAGTAGCGATTGATATTTAGGAGAAAAGAATTTGAGGGACTAGGATTTCTCCTATGTCCCTCATTCCTTTTTACTCCCATTATATATGACTTTAATGATTCTAATGAAAATGCGAGATATCCCTTATTCCAAATAATTTGATATTTCTTCATTAGCAAAGCGATTTTTTGGATTCTTTAATCCAAGGTGATCACGGAGAGTGTCTCCTTCATAGTCCAAACGGAACAAACCCCTCTCCTGTAAAATTGGAACAACCTTCTCGACGAAATCCTCTAAGTCGCCTGGTAACAATGGAAATTGAAGCATAAAGCCATCTGCTGCTTTTTCAGTAAACCATACCTCCATTTCATCAGCTACTTGAGTTGGTGTACCGACAAATCTATCTCGTCTGGCAGGACTGAAAAATCTCGCATATAATTCACCCACTTTTATGTCTTCTTCACCAATAATTTTCTTCATTTCATTAAAGTTACTTTGTATGCTATTTACTAATGGAAATTCAACATCCTTCGCTGGTGTATCTAAAGAATATTTTGAAAAATCCACGTTGCCCATATAACCAGAAACGAATTTCAAACTCTCATAAGGGTCGACGAGACTTTGGAGTTTATTGTATTTTTGAATGGCTATTTCCTCGGTTTCTCCGATAATAGGGGAAATGCCGTGAAGGATGTGGAGCTCTTCCACGCTTCTTCCAAAGGGCATTAAAGACGATTTTAATTCTTGATAATATCGTTTGGATTCTTCAATGTTATCCCAATGTGTGAAAACGACTTCGGCTGTTCGAGCGGCTAATCGCTGCCCTGGTATAGACGCACCCGCTTGAATGATAACCGGCTGCCCCTGCGCCGAACGTGCGATATTCAATGGACCTTTTACCGAAAAATAGTTGCCTTTATACCGAAGCTCATGCACTTTATCAGGATCAAAAAATTGTCCCGTTTCTTTGTTATGCACAAACGCATCATCTTCCCACGAATCCCATAATCCTTGGACAACGTCGATGAACTCCTCCGCTCGTTCATAACGATGATCGTGCGCCAAATGTTTATCACGACTGAAATTCAAGGCCGTCTCTCCGGTCGCATCAGCTGTAGTAACAACATTCCATCCCACCCGTCCGCCGCTTATATGGTCAACAGAAGCAAATTGGCGAGCGAGTACATATGGTTCACTATACGTTGTAGAAGCTGTCGCCCCAATGCCGATTTTTTCTGTCGCTGCAGCTAATGCTGTAATTAGTACAATCGGATCAAATCGATTAAGTATCTGAGGATGCGATTCATGATTAATGGCCAAACTATCTGCCACAAAGGCAAGGTCAAATTTCCCTTTTTCTGCAATTTTCGAGAGTCTTTGCAAGGCTTTCACATCAATACTTGCATTGGGATTTGATGCAGGATGCCGCCACGACGCAACATGCATACCTGTTCCAATCAGATAAGCAGCTAACTTCATCTGTCTGTCTTGAGCCATTTCTAATCTCTCCTTTCTTATTTATTAGAATAAATCTCCTTATAACTGCTCAATTCTTTCAAGGTAATGAATGTTGGAATATAGTTTCCATTGTAAGTCTCTTCAATAAATTTAGCCGTTTTCTCTGATTGATAGAGATCAACTAATTTTCGGTAAACTTCATTGTCTTGATCTTCACTCCTAGCCGCTATGATATTAATATAAGGCTTTGCAGTACTGCTTTCATAAATAAGAGCATCTTTTAAATTTAGTCCCGCTTCTACCGCAACTCCATTATTAATCACCGAACCAGCTGTATCTTCCATCACACGCGGGGCACTGGCACCATCGACAGGAACAATTTTGATTTTCTTCGGATTTTCCTTAATTTTGTCCTGTCCGCCATTCCCGTCAAAGTCATCCACAACCTCTAAGAGTTTTGCTTCTTGTAATAGCAATAAAGCTCTTCCCCAGTTAGCTTGGTCATTGGGCACAGCAATTTGTGCACCATTTGGGATCTCTTCCACCGATTTATATTTGCTTGAATACAAACCGAGAGGAGCAATAATTGTAGTCCCAATTGGAACGATGTCTGTATTATTGTTCGCATTAAATGAATCTAAATAGGCAACATGTTGAAAGGCGTTGATATCAATATCCCCTTCTGCCAGCGCTTCGTTCGGATCATATGCCGAAGAGAAATTAACAAGTTCAATTTCCACCCCTTCTTTTTCAGCCTGTTCCTTTAAAAATTCCCATGTTCGAAGTTCAGAATTTCTAATCCCTACCTTCACTTTCTGTTTCCCTCCTGCATTCGTTGAATCACTTGAGCAACCTGCCAATAACACCCCCAAGATAAGCAGTATAAGTAAAATGCATTTTTTCATCATTCATTCCACTCTCCCTTTGTACACTACCGCCACTACACTCTTCTAATTTTCCGTTCGAATATATTTCCTAAACTTTGTACTCCCTGAACAACAATTACTAGAATTACAACGGTGACGAATATCGTAATAGTGCTAAAGCGTTGATAGCCATATGTTATCGCTACATCTCCAAGTCCACCGCCACCTATAGCTCCTGCCATGGCTGTAGCGCCCACTAAACCAATTGTTGCAGTTGTTATACTTAGAATTAATGACGCAAAAGCCTCAGGCATTAAAAACCTGAAAATAATTTGTATCGGCGTTGCTCCCATGGCTTTCGCGGCTTCAATAATGCCTTCATCCACTTCCAATAGCGAATTCTCCACAAGTCTTGAGATATATGGGCCAATATGAAGCACGAGTGGCACAATTGCTGCTGTTGTACCAATCGACGTACCAACCATTAGTCTTGTAAATGGAATAATCGCCACAAGCAAGATAATAAACGGAATCGATCGGAAGATATTCACAATCGGATTCACGATAGAAAAAATAAATCTATTTTCATAAATATGACCTTTTCTTGTTACAACCAATAAAATGCCTAAGAATATTCCAATGATGCTTCCAAAGAAAAGTGAAATACTAACCATGTACAGCGTTTCCCACAAGGCGTTTAAAATGAGCTCTTTGCTTACTTCCATCCTTCGTAACCTCCTTCACTTTGACATTTTGATTCTTTATAAACTGTAATGCCCGATCAATTTCATCCTCATTTCCTATTATTTCAACAATTAAATTACCAAATGGGATGCCTTGTAACTCAGTAATATTGCCGAACAGAACGTTTATTTCCACATTAAACCTCTTCGCTGTTTTTGAAACGATAGGCTGCCCAGAGCTCAATCCCAAAAAATCAATTTTAAAAATTCGACTGAAATAGGCATCCTCATTGAGCAATCCATATACACTTGATGGCACTTCATCGCGAACAACCGATCGAATGAAGTTACGTGTTGTTTCTGTTCGTGGACGGGCAAAAATATCGATCACATTTCCTGATTCAATCACGCTCCCATCCTCCATCACTGCAACCCGATTACAAATTTCTTTAATCACTTCCATTTCGTGTGTGATAATTAGAATGGTAATTTTATATTCTTCATTAATCCGTTTCAACAGATTCAGGATTGATTTTGTTGTTTGTGGATCCAATGCCGATGTTGCTTCATCGCATAATAAAATCGAAGGGTTTGTAGCCAAAGCACGGGCAATCCCGACACGCTGCTTTTGTCCACCTGAAAGTTGATTTGGATAGTTCATTGCTTTGTCTTCTAGACCAACAAAACGGAGAATCTCATTAACTCGTTCTTCAATCTCTTTTTTCTTTTTTTTACCTAACAATAATGGCATCGCCACATTATCAAAGACTGTTTTGGAATTAAGTAAATTAAAATGCTGAAAAATCATGCCAATATTTTTCTTAGCTTCACGCAAATCTTTTTCAGACATCTTGGCAAGGTCTTTTCCTTCTACAATCACTTCACCTGAAGTAGGATATTCAAGTAGATTCACAGTTCGGATGAGTGTACTTTTTCCGGCTCCACTAAAACCGATAACCCCGAATATATCCCCTTTTTCAACGGTTATATTAATCTCCTTTAACGCTTCAACTTTCTTCTCCCCGCCATCAAAAACTTTTGAAACCCGACGAAATTCTATCAAAGTGGCCACCTCCTCATATTAACTAGCTTGGTATAGACACCCCTTAAAATGCGGGCACGACGGCTCCTTCATATTGATCAAGAATAAATTCTTTGACCTTTTCCGTCGTTAATGCATTCGCAAGCTTTTGGATCGCTTTATCGTCCTTATTGTCTGGACGAGCAACTAAAATGTTTACATATGGTGAATCCTTCCCTTCAATTATCAGTGCATCATCGAGAGGTTTTAACCGTCCTTCCAGAGCATAGTTTGTGTTAATGGCCGATGCTTCCACATCATCTAGCGAGTGAACTAAAAGAGGGGAATCGACTGGAATGAATTCTATTTTTTTATCATTTTTTGTAATGTCCTCAATCGTATAATCCCCTGACTTGGAAGCATCCAACTCAATGATATTATTTGCCGCAAAAAGCTGTAACGACCGCGAAAAGTTTACTGGATCTTTCGGTACGGCTACTTTCGCTCCGTCTGACAATTCACCTATAGACTTAATTTTTTTGGAATAGACACCAAATGGTTCAATATGTACACCCTTCACATTAACCAAATTCAAACCACTATCTTTATTTACTTGCTCTAAGTAAGGGGTATGTTGGAAGAAGTTTGCATCCAATTCTTTGTCTGCTGTTTGTTGATTCGTTTGAATACCATCCGTAGAAATCACTACATCCAGTTTCACGCCTTGTTTTTCTAAATCCGGTGCGATAAACTCTAAAATTTCTGCATGTGGTATTGAGGCTGCACCAATTTTCAAAGTCACTTCCTCATCCTTGTCTCTTGTACTCTCCGATGATGTTTGCTCATTACTTCCACAAGCTCCTAATACCAGCAATACTACTGTTAAAACCGTAACGGACAGCCATTTAATTTTCTTCAATGTTTCTCGCTCCTTTTTTATCCTTTTATATTGGAAATAACAAATATTTATCAGCTGCTTCATGCCCTCTGGATCTTTTCTATATGTTGGTCTCTTCCCCTAAGAGAAGCGGACTCAACAACTGAAAGGATTGGATCCGTTCTGCTTCTCTTCGAAGCGGTGTATGCAAAATAAATTCATCCACCTGAAAAACTTTCTGAATTTCCTTTAAAGTCCCGTTAACATATCCTGGAGTCCCAGCAATAATACTTGCGTTCTGCTCTTCTATTTCATAAGCTTCACCAGCCTGCTTCTCAAATGACTCAGCCTGCTCACGTGATTGAACTGTCAGCGTCCGGCCACTTTGTAGATGAACTTTAAATAGTTTGTGTTCGCTTGCCAGCTCCTCTGCTTTTTGTTGGGTAGGAGCTGCCACAACCGCTACTGATACGATAAAGCGACCTTCTGGGTACTTGCTTCGGTAAGCAGAAGACGCTTCATACAGCTTGGTATCATCACTATTGATAAATCTGGCGAATACAAAATCCATTCCGAGGTTAGCGGCTAGTTGTGCGCTGTCTGAACTAGCACCAAGCAGAAAGATTTCCGGCTTTTCAGGCGGTATCGGTGTTGCTTGAATACCAGAGAGCAAGTGAATATCATCGATTGAATTTTCAATTATCTTTTGCAATAAGGCTGCACGTTCCCCAAAATCTTTTCCATCATTCACAGTTCCAAATTGTAACGCCTTTGTTGATAAAGGAAATCCACCTGGTGCTTTACCAATGCCAAGATCTACCCTGCCCGGGGCAAGAGTGGATAAAACATGAAAATTTTCAGCGACTTTATAAGGGCTGTAGTGCTGAAGCATGACACCTCCCGAACCTACACAAATGGTTGTGGTTTTCGATAATAAATAAGAGATTAATACTTCCGGTGAAGACCCAGCAACTTGTTCCATATGATGATGTTCCGATACCCAAAAACGGGTATATCCCCATTCTTCAGCTTTTTGAGCTAGGTTTACGGTTTGCTTAAGTGCATCAACTGCCGATTCCCCAGGAAAAATGGGGCTTTGATCTAATATTCCAAGCTTAAAACTCATATGACTTTCTCTCCAATCATTAATACCTAGTTAACAAATCGAATTAGTTGTTTTTAATGTAATTGAAATTCATCCTAACATTGTAAACAAGCACTTGACAACATCTTATTTGATAGAAAAATTTATTTAATTGATAAAAAAATTCTATTAATTGCTTATGAATTTGGAATGCCTTTGCCTAATAATTAACCATGCTCTCGCCTATCATGGTTTGAGATTTATTCTTCTTACCGCTATCAGAATAGAATTAATCAATGAGAGGGAGAGGAGTCTATGAAAAGCTGGAATAAAAAAATGAAGAGTGACTATGTATGGAAGCTAAAATGGGGGGAATGTTCGCATCATGAATATGCTTTGAAATCAAATTGGACCGAAACCTTAGGAATTACAACAACAAAGGTGCTAGGCACAAAATTGTGTCTGGCACCTTTGTCATGTATATTCACCACTTACCATGGTTATATAATAAATCCTTGGCACTTTCAGATAAAAAATAAGCGGCCTTAATAATGGCATTTTCATCAATAGTAAAAGCTGGATGATGCCAGTCTTCGTTTCCGTTTGTACCAAAAAAGGCAAAGGTACCGGGGATATGTTGAAGGTAATAAGCGAAATCTTCACCACCCATTGAAGGTTCTGGATTGATTACATGCAATGATTGCTGCCGAGCAGACAAGCGGGCCATCTCTGTGATTGCTGGATGATTATGAAGCGCGGGTGGTCCAGGAAACCAACCAATCACAGGTTCCTGTGAAAAAGCAGCGGCGATATGATTCACAATCGAATAAAACTTTTCTTTTACTTCTTCGCGTATCTCAGAACTAAAGGTTCGAATCGTTCCTTCCAATATGACGTCACCCGGAATTACATTCCACGTGTTTCCACCTGTTATTCTCGTAACACTTACCACGGCACTTTCTAAAGGGGATACATTCCGGCTGACGATAGTTTGAAGAGCGGTAATAAGCTGAGCCGCTGCTGCTATTGGATCTTTTCCGTGTTGAGGGATGGCCGCGTGGCTCCCCTTCCCTTGAAGAACAATATGAAAACGGTCTACTGCCGCCATTAACGGACCATCTTTTATCCCAATGGTGCCTACAGGCAAATTGGGTTTATTGTGCAGCCCAATCACAGCCGCTACATCGTCAATTTGACCATCTTTTATCACATGTACCGCTCCGCCGCCTAATTCTTCTGCGGGTTGAAAAAGCAATCGCACTGTCCCGCACAACTCTGATTGATATTCTTTCAAAAGGTAGGCAGCACCTATAACGGCTGCCGTATGAAAATCATGGCCGCAAGCATGCATCACCCCTTTTACTTTCGAAGCAAATGGAAGCCCGGTTCGTTCCTCAATTGGAAGAGCATCAATATCCGCCCTTATAGCTACTGTCGGTCCGGGTCTGCCACCCTTTATATCTGCAAAAACACCTGTTTTCAATCCTGTATGACGGATTTCAATGCCCTCTTCCTCGAGCCACGTTTGTATAGATTTTGTCGTTTCAAATTCTTCATTTGATAATTCCGGATATTGATGTAAATGGCGCCGTATCGATATTAAGCGCTTTTCCAGCTCTCGACTCATACAGTCGCCTCCTTCTATAAATCCAAGCGATAGCATTTTACTAAAATATCCTGATTTTGAAATTCTTTAGTTCGATCCCTTTTAAAGCCAAACCATTCATATAGTTTAATGGCCTTATGCATCTTATCAGTAGAATGTAGATACAAACTGGACGCACCTTGCGATTTTGCATAATTTACACTAGCCTTTAATAATTCCTGAGCGATACCGCGTCCCCTTGATTCGGGATGAACGGCCAACAACCGAATGATTGGTGAAAAAATCCCAAGTTCCGGCTTTTCATATGCTTTTTCAGATGATTGAAAAAGCTGTAATGTGCCAAGGATATCCTGATTGCACTTTGCAACCAACACCTTATCAACATGTGGATTATCCAACGAGGATTCAATATTTTTTAAATATCCTTCCCAAGCTTCCGGGTTCGAATATTCATGTTCATATTGTTGATAACTTTCTACCAATAAGCGGCGCACCGTCTCTTTATCTGCTTCAATCAATTCACCGACTACGATTGTATTAATCATACGTCCTCCCTTGGCCCCTTCCTTTAATTGGCCCTTTCTTCTAAAAACGATACAGAAAAATCTCTTGATATCCGATTTAAAAATTGTCGTGTTCGATCTTCCTTTGGAGCGTTGAAAATTTCCAATGGTGAACCTTCTTCTACAATCACCCCGCCATCCATGAAAAGAACACGATCCGATATCTCTTTAGCAAAACTCATTTCATGGGTTACAATCACCATCGTGATGCCTTCCTGTGCAATTGTTTTTATGACAGAAAGCACCTCCCCAACCAACTCAGGGTCGAGTGCCGACGTTGGCTCGTCAAATAGAATGACCTCCGGATTTAAAGCAAGTGCCCTGGCAATTCCAACACGTTGCTGTTGACCTCCTGACAATTGCGAAGGGAAATGGTTATGCTTATCTCCCAAACCTACTTTTTCCAATAACAGCTCACTTTCCCGTTTCGCCTCAGCTTTCTTATATTTTTTTGTAACAATTAACCCTTCCATTACATTTTCCAAAACAGTTTTATGAGCAAATAAGTTATAATGCTGAAAAACCATTGCCGATTGTCTCCTAAGGGACAAGATTTCCCTTTTCGTCGCCTTCTTGGACTTCACCTGTATATCTCCCACTTGAACGATACCCTCTTCTGGTTTCTCCAGAAAATTCAAGCACCTAAGCAAGGTCGTTTTCCCAGATCCACTTGGTCCTAGAATGGTAACTACTTCTCCCTTGCCTATTTTCAAATTAATCCCTTTTAAAACAGGCTGCTGGTTAAATGATTTTTTTATATCTTTTAAATAAATCATTGTACTCCTCCTCGATTATAGGCAGTGGCCTTTTTCTCAATTAAAAACGAAAGCCCCTCTGCAATGATTGTGAGACCCCAATAAATTAAACCAGCAGCGATAAAAGACTCCAAAAATTTCAAATTGGTGGATGCAACAATATTGGCTGCTCCTGTCATTTCTTTTTGGGATACAATGAAAGCAATGGATGACGTATGCAGAAATCCAATGAAAATATTCGTGAAATTCGGGATGGACTGAGCAATGGCCTGTGGCAAAACAATTCGCGTCATGGCTTGAAACGAATTCATCCCCACGGAATAGGCTGCCTCCATTTGGCCATTGGAGACACTGATAATTCCCGATCTGAATATTTCTGATAAATAAGCACCCGCACTCAACGATAAGGCGGTTAAGACAAATAAAATGATCGGAATGGAATTAGATTGTATACCCAAATCAAACTTTTTAGAAATTTGATCGATTAATAATGGAAAACCGAAATAGATGAGCATGATGTGCATGATAATCGGTGTTCCTCTAAAGAAGGAAACATAGCCATTTGCAATTCCACTTAGAAATTTCACTTTATAAATCCTAATCAAGGCAACAGCGAGGCCGATAATAAAACCTGCAAGAAGAGGAAGAATCGTTAAGATAAGTGTGATTGGAAGTGCTCTAATAATCTCCTTAAAAGCAGTCCAAATGAATAATATATCAATCGTCAAGTCCTTCCCTCCTCCCTTTGTTATCCAGTAATAGACACATCTACAGATTGATGCCGATTAATGCGGTTTTCATAAAGTCTGAATATCTTCTCGAACAATAGCACGACTGCATAATAGATAACGGCCAATGAGAGATAGACTTCGAGAGCATGTGCAGTTGCGGCAATCAATGTCTCTCCCCTCCCCATCATATCCATTACGCCAATGGTAAAGGCAAGTGAGGTATCCTTTAAGGATCCGATAATAGAGTTTGCGATATTCGGAAAAGCAATCCGTATGGCCTGAGGAAGCACAATTCTAAAAAAGCTTTGACTATTATTCATTCCAACAGAATAGGCTGCTTCCGTTTGCCCATAATCGACAGCCTTAATCGCTCCCCGGAATATTTCTGCAAAATGTGCCCCATTACTTAATGCATACGTAATAATGACAAAATACAGAGCATCCATTCTTGAAATATCAATATTAATGAATAACAGGATTGCAGGCAGTCCATAAAAAACTAGAAATAATTGTATTAAAATAGGCGTTCCCCGAATGAATGAAATATATAATATGACAAATTGATTCAAGACAGGGATACGAAATACTCTCAGGATGGCTGCCGCTATCCCGATGACCATTCCTAATAAAACGGATGCTGCCAGAATTTGCAATGTTACTCCAAGATAATATATTAATGTCGGAATGAAATCGACGATTAATGAAGGATCAAATGCTTTCCCCATGCTTTAGCACCTCCGCGCTTACTACTATCTAATTAAAATCCCACTGAATAGTCTGCGCCCAGCCACTTT
Source organism: Peribacillus sp. FW305-BF15 (assembly GCF_058783805.1). NCBI lineage: Bacteria > Bacillati > Bacillota > Bacilli > Caryophanales > Bacillaceae > Peribacillus > Peribacillus sp. FW305-BF15. The sequence goes on from NZ_JBYSYV010000018.1 coordinate 106,628, forward strand.
TTACTTAGTTCGCTAACTACCCCTTCTTCTTTCAGTTCCACAAGTGCTTCATCAATTCTCTTCTGTAAAGGCGTTTCGTCTTTTCTTAGCAAAAAGTATACTTTTGAATTTAGAAGCGGCTCACCCACAACCTTTTGCTGTGCATCTGCTTGTTTATTTAAGAAGTCGACGGCAAATGGTGTAGTAATGGTAGCATCCGCCCGACCAGTTTTGATTTGATTCTTCGTATCATCTGCGCCTTGGCCAGAATAGACAATTTCAATACCGGCATTATTTTCTTTATTATACTTTTCAAGAAAAACAGCAGAGTTGCTCGTTGCACTCACTATCGCTTTTTTTCCTTTTAAATCTTTAATGGAATGGATATCATTGTTGTCCTGATGAACTGTAACTTGAAGCGGAAAGACATTGTATGGTTCTTTATTAAATAGAAATTTTTCTTCCCGTTCATCATTCACTTCCATTTGATGAGCAACAAAATCTATTTTGTTCGTTTCTAAACTTAATAATAGATTAGAAAATTCCATCGTTTTAAATTCAAATTCATATTCAGGCAGTTTTTCATCGATTTGACGAACCAACTCGACATCATACCCTGTCAGCTTACCATTACTATCCAAAAAGCAAATGTTAGGGAACTGCGTCCCTGTTCCAACAATGATTTTCTGAACTTCTTTATCTTTTGAATCCCCAGATTTTGCTGTACTGGTTGTTTCTTCTGAAGAGCAAGCTCCTAAAAAAGTTAGTAGCAGTGCCATGACAATTAATAACGTTTTTTTCATCTCAATTCCCCCGAATATTTTTAATTACTAACAATTGGTTCTTTATTTTCAATAATGCGATACAGCGTTTCATCTAGAATTTTACGAAGATACACAATTTTTTCTCCATCGTGATCTCGTTCTGCAAAAATCTCATAGCCTCTTCTTTCATAAATGGAAACAAGCCAAGGATGACGTTCAGCTGTCGCCAAATAGACGGCCGGCGCTTTCACCTGTTTCCGAAGTATGTTTTCTTCCACGTAGGTTAACAAAGTCGAGCCAAAACCTTTTTGTTTATAAAGGGGGTCGACTGCAAACCACCAAATGAATGGGTACGGACTGAAATGATCAGGATCATTCCATGGATGACGAACTGTCACGGTGGAAACAATTTGGCCCTCCTCCTCTAAAACATAAGTGAGATTCCGCCTAATATTATTCGTCACTAGCTGCAAATCAGCTGTCGCAGCCAGAAAGTTAATATTCAATTCCCTGATTGGTTCATAAGCCCGAAGTGTGACGTTTAGCACTTCTGGAGCATCGTTTACAGTGGCAAGACGGATTAACTGTGTCATGATTAACTCCCCTTTTCTATAACATATTATTTACACAAGAATAGTCGGATTTATTTTTGCAATCTTTCCTTAATTCAATCAGTCATACTTATAGACTCAGATTTAAGAGCGTGATATTTTTTGTTATTGTACTCGTTTGAGTACTTTTTCAAGATGAGGAATTCCAATTTCCGTAACGCTCTCATATATACTACCTCGCCCAATTTCAATAATGGGCACATACCGAACTCCATATTTGATTTCTAAAATATCTCGCAGGTCATCATGATTGGTAACATCCACCGTTTGATAAGCGATTTCCTTTTCTTTTAAGTATTGTTTAACCTCCTCGCAATAGTGACATCCTTGTTTTGACCAAACGACGACAGATAACGCTTCTCCCATTTCTTATTCCTCCTTCAATTTTTAAATTGATTCTTCAATCATTGATTAATGCTTTCTTTCGCATAACGATTTTCCGGGAATGGAAGGCCCAAGTTGCCTCTTAATGTTTCTGCTTCATATTCAGTACGATATATTCCCCTTTTTTGAAGGATAGGGATCACATAAGATACAAAGTCACTTAAAGCATTGGGAACACTTGAAGCAAAGATAAATCCGTCCGCACCCTTCTCTTCAAACCATTGCTGAATCAAATCCGCCACTTTCTCTGGAGTTCCAATAAAAGAAGTCCGGGGTGTAGTCTCTTTAACTGCTACTTGACGGAGCGTTAACTGTTTCTCCTTGGCTTCCTGTTTAATTCGATCAGTTGTACTTCGGAAACTGTTTTTTCCGATGTCTCCGAGATCTGGGAAAGGTGCATCCAGTTCATATTGGGAAAAATCATGATGATCGAAGTATCGTCCTAAATAGTCAAGCGCCTTATCTATAGAAACCAGGTTAGCGAGTTCTTGATATTTGTGCTCCGCTTCTTCCTCAGTTGCACCAATGATTGGCGCGATACCTGGCAGAATAACAATTTCATCAGGATCTCTCCCGAATGCAATAGCCCTGTTTTTTACATCTTGATAAAAAATCTTGGCATCTCCCAAAGTTGGTTGACCTGTAAAGATTGCATCCGCTTCTTTTGCCGCAAGGTTTTTTCCAGCTTCTGATGAACCTGCTTGAAAAACGACTGGTCTCCCCTGTTTTGATCTGGCAATGTTGAGTGGTCCTTGCACGGAGAAAAATTCTCCTTTATGCTTTAATTGATGCATTTTAGAAGGATCAAAAAACTCACCGGACTCTTTATCCCGAGTAAACGCGTCATCCTCCCATGAATCCCAAAGTCCCTTGGTGACTTGTATATATTCTGATGCAATCCGATAACGTTTGGCATGATCAGGGTGTTCTTCAATCGTTTTGTTATAGTTCAAGGCCGTACTCTCAAGAGGGGTAGTAACAAGGTTCCATCCGCCACGACCTTGACTAATGTGATCAAGTGAAGCAAATTGCCGGGCTACAGTAAATGGCTCACTGTATGAGGTGGAAACTGTTCCGACAAGCCCTATTCTTGATGTAAAAGCAGCGAGTGCGGATAAAATGGTAAGTGGTTCAAATCGATTTAAAAAATGCGGAATTGACTTCTCATTGATAAACAATCCGTCAGCAATGAAAAGTAAATCGAACTTACCCTCTTCAGCCTTCTGGGCCTGCTCCTTATAAAATTCAAGACTTACACTGGCATCTGCTTGAATGTCTGGATGTCTCCAACCCGATATACTCCCTCCAACTCCATGAATAAGCGCTCCAAATTTCAACTTTCTCTGTTCAGACATCGATACTCCTCCTTTAATTAATCGGTTTTCAACTTTGCTACATCCCACATCTCCCCTAATTGCTGAGGCCTTTTTAATTTTGGCTCGTAACGTGTTTCTCTTCAGATAAGGCTAATTGAAGTGGACTCAACAATCGAAAAGATCTGAACCTTTCTGCTTCCTTTAAAATCGGCGAATGTAGGATAAACTCATCTACCCCGTACTTTTCATGTAAATTTGCTAAGACTTCTTTTACATAAGAAGGAGTTCCAGCAATAATATTGGAATCCTGTTCTTCTATTTCGTAAAGCTCCCCAGACTGCTTCCCGAATAACTCAGCTTGCGCTAAGGTTTGGACTGTGACAGAGCGACCGCTTTTGAGATGAACTTTCACAATCTTCTGATCACCTGTTAACTGTTCCGCTTCTTGTTGTGAAGGAGCAGCAATCACTGAAACCGATACCTTAAAGCTACCAGTTGGATAGATACTTTGGTAAATGCGTGCAGCATCTTCAAGTACAGTCTCATTACTGTTGATAAATCGAGCAAATACATAAGCTATCCCAAGTTCAGCTGCTAACCTGGCACTGTCAGCACTTGCACCAAGCAGAAACATCTTAGGCTTTTCGGAAGGTAGCGGTGTCGCTTGAATGCCTGCAAGCGGGTGAGTTTCATCAACTGAGTTCTCGATTATTTCTTGCAGGAAAGATAACCGCTCTTCGAAATCTTTTCCATCATTCACAGTTCCAAACTGTAGCGCCTTCGTTGATAAGGGGAGCCCACCTGGTGCCTTTCCGATGCCAAGATCTACCCGGCCTGGCGAAAGATTCGATAATACGTGAAAGTTTTCCGCCACTTTATATGGACTATAATGCTGAAGCATAACACCTCCGGACCCTACCCGAATCGATTTTGTCTGGGCCAATAAATAAGAAATCAATACTTCCGGGGAGGACCCCGCCAGCTGTTCGGCATGATGATGTTCCGATACCCAGAAACGGGTATAACCCCACTCTTCTGCATGTCTAGCCAGGTTAATGGTTTGCTGCAGTGCATCAAATGCTGAAGCTCCTGGAAATATCGGGCTCTGGTCTAAAATGCCAAGCTTATAACTCATATTCTCTCCTCCGATTTAATTCAAAGTTCACTTATGCGAATAATTATATTTTGACATATCCTATCACCTAAAACATGTTAATGGCAATGGTTTTACTAATAGAAAAAAATATTGTATTGATAGAAAATATCTATCAATTAGATTGTATCTGTAATTGCTGATGGGTTTTCTCAAATTTCTGAATTGATAAAAGAATGTCTTTCCATAATAAAGGGGATTCCATCCCGTGATTTAAATGCGTCAGATAGATGTGCTGCTTTATCTTGATTAAATGTGACACATCCACTTCAATCAAAGTTCCCTGTTCTAACTCTTTTTTAATACATAAGTACGGTAAAAATCCGATACAGCTTCTGCTAAGAATTAGCGACTTCGCCACTTCCAGGTGATCAACCTGAAAATCAATGCGCGGCTCTACATTTGATACTTCAAAAATTTTATGAACGTGGTTCCAGTCAAGCGCACCACACTCAAAAAATACCAACGGCTCCATTGCTAATTCCTGTACTGTTAGCCCAGTTCGAAGTTGAAATGGATGTCCTGGATACACGACTAAACGAATTGAATTATCAAGGGTTTTGTAATTTTGCAGACCACTATGTGTAACATCCTTCATAAAGGCTATATCAACCTGTTTCTGAAGCAATTTTTCCATTAATGCATCATTTGTTGCTGAAATGAATTTAAAGCGTAAATTTGGGTTTTCCTTTTTCCATAGAGGAAGAGCAAATGGAATAAAGTATTGCGATGTAATGATATTAGCCCCTATCGTTATTTCCTCCAGTTCGCTTCCTGTCTTCAACTGCTTTTTCCCCTGGTGAAAGGTACGAATAATTTGATCCGCAAATGGAATGAAGGCTTTCCCTTTTTCGGTTAAAATAATCCCTCTTCCCTGCCTCTCAAATAGTACTGAATCGAGTTCACTCTCAAGCGTCTTAATTCTTGCCGAAACCGTTGGCTGTGATAAAAACATCGCCTCTGCGGCTTTATGAAAACTATTAAGGTGAACAACATACATAAACGCTTCAATATGATCAATATTCATCTAGCCAGCTCCTTTTTCCAAAATGAACGCAAAAAGCTCCTGTTCGCTTATCGCGTTCAGGAGCTTTCGGTTGTCCAATCAGCTCATCCTCTTATAATAATTCTTTCTCCGATTTTAATCTGATAAAACCAATAAGTAAAGTATAATTTAATTGACTTAACAAAGAATAAATCACCTTTTTTTTGCATTATCTTACAATTTTATTCAAGGGACGCAATCTATTTATGCAGATGAAAATTTCAGGATTCTAAGTAAATAAAACGAATAATCCCATTCTCTTATTGCCCGCTTTTCAATCCTGAGTGTGCATCTTTTTTTATAATTTGGATTGAACTTTTCCAAGCTGTCCATCCTGTCAACGTTATATTTTTTTCTCCTTATAAAATAGAAAAGAACGGTCATCCTAATGGAGCAATAATGACATAAGGAGAGAAACTACATGCCTCAACAACAAATTGATATCAATCAATTAAATCAAGCAAAAGCAACGTTACCCTTACGCAAACCTAACTTTCACAAGCAATTGAAAAATCTTCCTCTGATCCAACTTTGGCACAAGAAGCCATTAAACAAGCTGCTCAAGAAATTGCCCAAGCCCAATCTTCCGTAAATCAGGTTTACAATACAGTACAGTACAAGCTCAGCAAGCGGAATGATCTTGGGGATTATCTCGATTAATTGATTCAAAACAAGAAGAAAGAGGCCTATATCCAAATTCAGGAATAGACCTTTATATAACGAATGTTTTTGGTGAAGCCAAGCTTTTTCAACCCCACTTATTTAATGGCGGTATGCTTTGTGGGAACTTAAACGCATTGTATGGATCATACCTCGTTTTCACTTCCCTAAGCCGTTTGAAATTTTCTCCATAATACGCAGTTGGCCAATCTTTGATTAGAGTATCCGGCCAATTTACATAGTCACCGGTAGTAAATGGTGACAAGGCATGCTTCAGGTCCTTGATCCAACGAATGTTTAGCCGCTCTTCTTCTGGATTGGTCCATGTAGCCTGATACTCCTGGGCGATGATGGCATCCCGATAATAAAAAGCTGTCTCCTTTGGATCTTTAAGGCCCGCCACTCCTCCTAGGGATTGGTGCCAAATGGCTGCATTTTCATTTGGAGCATTTCCTAAAAAATGTTTCATAGTTACGATTGCTTGCTGTGGAAAAGCTTTTTCAATGAAAGATCCTGACCTCTTTCGATGCGCCGGTTGATTTCCAGCTGGATAATCAAAGAATCTTACGGCTTCAATGTATGGGACTTCCTTTATCATGACATTTATTGGTGAACCGGTTTTTGTCAAAGGCTTTAATAGCTGCTTCAATCTATGTGACGTTCCAACAAATTCACCTTTAGCAAAAATTTCGTTTGCTTCCTTTGCCTTGAATTCTATTTCTGAAGTTAAGCCTTCATCAGCTTGAGTGGCCCAATCCTGCCAGGCTTCAAACACCGCCTCGAAATCTTCCCACTCCCATGTGACGGAGAAAACGGAAACCCTTGATACGGGGGTTACCCTGAAAGTAAGAGAAGTGACTATGCCAAAGTTTCCCCCTCCTCCCCCGCAGCATGCCCAAAATAAATCACTATTGATTTTCCTATTCGCTTTAATGAGTTTGGCTCCCCTCTTTCCACAAGCCCTTACCATTTCTATTTCAAGTAGATTGTCACAAGTAAGTCCAAAGCGCCTCGTTAACATACCTATTCCACCGCCGAGCGTAAGACCTACAACACCAACACTGCTTTCGGTCCCTGCCGGAATCGTCGTGCCATAGTTCCATAACGTATTATATACTCGCCCTAAATCAGCTCCGGCTTCAATTTTTGCGATCATTTTTTCACGATTGACCTTGATATTGTACATTTCACTAATATCAATGACTAGACCGCCATTCACTAATGAAAAATTTTCATAACTATGCCTGCCGCTCCTAACCCGGAAAGGTGCATGATTTTCCCGGGCCCACTTCAATGAATTCAACACATCATCGGAACTTTGACAAAACACAATGACCTTTGGGAATTTAGAAAAACTTAAGTTATTATTTATCCTGGCACGCTCATACTCAGCATCATTAGGTGTAACGATACGCCCGGTAAGCTTTGTTCTTTCCAAAAGATAACCCCTTCCTCGGGTAAATATGTAACATCCTATGAAAAAACCTGGCATGAAGATACATTCCCCTTGCTGTCCCTCCCTTGTTACGAGGTCAAATTAGCTACACTCGTGAGTTTCGCCGTTTTACTCGTGAATTCGACGACTTTACTCGTGTGTTTCGCCGTTTTACTCGTGAATTCAACAACTTCTCGTGAATTTCGCTATTTTACTCGTGAATTCGACGACTTTACTCGTGAATTTCGCTGTTTTACTCGTGAATTCAACGACTTTACTCGTGAGTTTCGCCGTTTTACTCGTGAATTCAACAACTTCTCGTGAATTTCGCTATTTTACTCGTGAATTCGACGACTTTACTCGTGAATTTCGCTATTTTACTCGTGAATTCAACGACTTTACTCGTGAGTTTCGCCGTTTTACTCGTGAATTCAACAACTTCTCGTGAATTTCGCTATTTTACTCGTGAATTCGACGACTTTACTCGTGA
>NZ_JBYSYV010000019.1:0-111675 GCF_058783805.1 Peribacillus sp. FW305-BF15
TTTACGTCCTTCAAAAAATTAGAATATGGTGGGCTTATTTTGTATGGCCTTTCACGAATATATTTTCATACAAAAAAAATTTTAAAAAATAGCAGCCAGTTAACACGAAAGTGGCAGGGAAAAGCCTTGTAAGATCGCTTCCTAATTTCACGAATCATTTTTTGTGGCTTTTGCAATTCCCAATTCTTCAGGATAATTCCGTGAGTAAAAAACATAACGGAAACTGTTCTTTATAGATTTCTTTTCCTCATTATTTGCAGTTCAAATGAAGGTCATGTTCCTGCATCGTTTTAAAGATAGTTTTTACCTTACCTTGAATATCTAATTCTGCAAAGAATCATACTTTAAGAAGGCCCCCGATGAGAGGCCTTCTTCTGGAACAAACTCAGTTTTTAGTTATGGAAAATAGCTTTATAGGGTCCAATCGATAAGCAATCCAGCTTGAGCTAATCCACCGCCGAAACCATATAATAAAACCTTCTCACCACCACGGAGCTTCCCTTCTTTTATCCCTATTTCCAAAGATAAGGGAATTGTTGCTGAAGAAGTATTTCCATACCCCACTAAGCTATATAAAGTTCGTTCGATTGGAAAGCCGCTTCTTTCACATATTGACTCGATCATTCTTAAATTTGCACTATGCGGTACGAACCAATCAACATCATTCAATTGATATTCTGCATTTTTCACCACAGTTTGCATTCCTTTTGGAACGGTCGTGACAGCCCATTTATAAACCTCACGTCCGTTTTGTACAAGGTTGCCGCTATCATTTAAGTCTTCACCATTTATGCGTGTCGACAGGTTTGTACTATATAAATGTTTTCCGCCTTCACCCTCCGAATATAAATGTGAAGAAAGAAAACTTGGCTGTTTTTCATCATATTCTACAAGAACTGCTCCTCCGCCATCTCCAAATAAAATACAAGTGGCTCGATCTTCATAGTCCATAAGTTTTGATAAAGTATCCGCTCCAATAACTAGGATTTTCTTATTTAATCCCGATGTTACTAATCCGTTAGCTACATGGAGCCCATAAGTAAATCCTGCACAGGCAGCGTTTAAATCAATAGCTCCAGTATTCTTAATGCCTAGCTTTGCTTGGACTAAAGATGCTACACTTGGAGTGTTGAAATCAGGAGTAAAGGTACAGACAATGATCATATCAACATCTTCGACAGATTTATCATACCGTTCCATTAAATCCTTTACAGCTTTATAACCTATATCACTAGTAAACTCCTCTTCATGTGCAATTCTTCGTTCTTTAATACCGGTACGTTTAACAATCCATTCATCATTGGTTTCAACCATTTTTTCTAAGTCTTTATTTGTTAACCTTTTTTCAGGAACATACGAACCTATCGCAGTAATACGTGCTTTGGATTTGAACATAGAATAGCCACCTCGTGTGTATGAATTGCATCATTTTATAACTTGATATTAACACCTGGTACTAATTATAAAGCAAAAAAAATCTTATGCAACTAACCGTTACATTTAAAAAAGAGCGGGCGGGGCAAAGCAACTTTAAAGGAAAGCACCTGTTAGTTCAATACAATCTTTAGAGAGAATGCCAAAAGTCATCTTCAAGACATTTCCTCTAATAATATTAAATTCTGCTTGCCTTACTGAACTTATCAAAAAAATCCATACTACTAGTTGATGCAGATCTTATTTATGATGACGACAGATTTGATCTTGCCTTTCGAGGTTTTGTTCGACTGCATATGTAGTGCCCCATTCACACATTGTATTTAATACAGGTACAAATGATTGACCTAACTCAGTTAAACTATATTCTACTTTTGGTGGTACTACTTTATATACTTCTCTTCGGACAAGCCCATCTCTTTCCAGCTGCTTTAATTGGTCGGTTAAGACTTTCTGGGTTATGGTCGGTATTAGAATATAAAATTCTTTTGTCCTCATTGGTTTTTGACTCAGAAAAAAGAGGATTAAGCATTTCCACTTTCCTCCTACAGTATTCATGAAAATATTTATTCCCGTATTTAGACTCTTCATTCCTCATTCCTCCTGAATAGGCACATAAAGGTGGCTATGCCACTTTATTGTGCGTTATTTTCTTCTACATCATGGGTCCATTATACTCTGATTATAAAGCAAATATAACATTGGGAGTGAACACGATGAGTGTAAGAGAGACTATAGAAAAAAGACGTTCCGTAAGGCAGTATGATCCCCATTATAAAATTAGTCCAGAAACGTTGGCGACACTTATTGAAGGAGCAAGTAAATCTCCTAACGGAAACAATATTCAAGCAACCCGATACCTGGTTATAGATGAACCATATTTAAAGAATTTGTTACTGCCCATCGCTTTTAATCAACAACAGGTAATTGAAGCCTCAGTACTGATTGTTATACTAGGTGATTATCAAGCATTTGAAAAAGAAAATATCATAATGATACATGAGGATGAATTTCAAAAAGGTTATTTTGACGCATCTGTAAGAGATTATCTAACAAACGCGGCAATCAATTATTATCTAAATAAATCAAAAGAAGATTTAAAGGTTGAATTAATAAGAGACGCAAGCCTGGCGTCAATGTCGTTAGTTTTATTGGCGAACGAGGCAGGTATAGAAACCATTACAATGTCCGGGTATGATTCCGAACAATTAAAGTCAGCCTTAAACATTTCCGATAGGTATTTAGATGTTATGCTTATTGCCATGGGGAAAGGAATGAAAGAAGGTCACAAAACAGTAAGACACGATGTTAGCAAAGTCATTTATAAAAACAAAATATAGTGAGTGTATTGGAAAGAGGGTTAAAAAGAACCCTCTTCCTCTTTCTTCTTAATTTTTCGTAAAACTTTAGTGTTTTAGCTTGTAATAGGTTACCGCGAGCGCTAGGGCAAGAACTGTTCCTTTGATGATATCAATCGCATCCATGATAAGGAATCCGCTCAGGACTGCACCGCTGAAGCCTCCAAAGGCATTCGGTTTCCCGCTCCTAAAACGGAGGAACCAATGAAGGCTGCTGCGACGGCATCAATAGCGGGATCCTGAATTGATTTCCGATTTCATGCCCCTTAATGCAAGGACAATTCCCCCGATTGCAGCAAATAGAGCTGGAATCAGATGGGTATTAACTGATATCCCGGAAAGTCTAGCTGCTTCCTTATTTCCCCCAATCAAAAGGAATCAATCACATCTCTTACAAATTCCCATTCCAGGCGCTTTTGTTTAAAGCCTTCTTCCCCCACTGATGTAAGTCAATTTTGGCTAATTCAAAGCCGTACATATCCCTCCTATATAAAAGTGACTATCTGACCTTTTAAGATTCCCTTATTAACATCTTCTTCATATTGGAATTTACAGATCGTTTTTTTAGTTAAACCTGATTTAACACTCTCCTTTAGGTAAGTACCTATACTAAAAGTGCATACTTACGCACTTGCAGAGTGCACTTTATACTTAAAATAAATAATAGTTAAGGAGGAGAAATCTTTGAAAACTCTTGTTATCGTAGCACACCCCAGTCTGGAAACATCCATCATAAATAAGCGATGGGTAGATTCGCTAAGGAAATATCCGGAGAAGTATACAGTACACGAATTGTATAAGGTTTACCCTGACGGAAACATGAATGCGGAAAAAGAACAGCAATTAATCGAATCGCATAGTAATCTTGTTTTACAGTTCCCTTTTTATTGGTTTAATTGTCCGCCTCTCCTAAAAAGATGGCTTGACGATGTTTTTACTTATGGTTGGGCTTATGGTTCAAATGGAGGCGATAAATTAAAGAATCGCAAAGCGGCTTTAGCTGTATCTGCCGGAATTAACGAAGAGGATTATAGTGAAGAAGGAAGATATCGCTATACACTTGAACATTTATTATCTCCCTTTGAAACTACCTTCCTATACTGCAATGCAGATTATCGTTCATTCTTTGCGTTTTATGGTGCTGAAAATGAGCCAGCCGTGAGCGAATTGGAAAAAAGCGCACAAGATTATTTGAATTTTGTCGATAACCTATAATAGGCAGTTCATTAAAAAAGTATTTCCTTGTCAGGGAAATACTTCTTTTGATTTATCAAAATAGCTACACCTCCGGCTGTTTAGTATCCTGAGCTGGCAAACTGTTTTTCTCTCCCCACTCGCACATCATATTTAACAATGGGATGAGAGATAGACCACGATCAGATAATGAATATTCTACTTTTGGAGGTATTTGGGGAAATTCCTTGCGTATGATAAGGCCGTCTGCCTCCAACTCTTTTAACATGATGCTTAGCGTTTTAAAGGAAATGGTACCGATACTTCGCTTCAGTTGATTATGACGCATGACCTTATTTTCAGACAGCCAATACATTATGATCATTTTATATTTGCCACCTATCAAGGACAGCGTATATCCAAAGCCAGTTTCATTCGGTTTCACACCTGCCGGAACACAGGTTTCACGCATAAATTTACACTCTCCTTTAGATAAGTATATGATATGAATGTTCATACTTTACAATAGATCATTATCAATCTTATTAAAAGGTAAATAAGGTTCCTATAAAAATTACAATTGCGGTCAATCTTTATACTCCGACAATGAGGGTTCAAAAAGTGCTCCTGCCACCATTTTAGCGTAAGTAAAATGATGATGATCTCCTTAACCCATCCCTTTTTAAAAAGGAAAAATCCTGTTGCATTACAACAGGATTTTTTCATATTTTTGGATTTCTGTAGAGTAACGTAACGAATTCTTTTTAATGTTTTTGCTTATAATAGGTTACCGCGAGCGCAAGGGCCAGCACAGTTCCTTTGACGATATCCATCGCATAATACGGAACGGACATCATGATGAGTCCATTTTGAAGGATTCCGATCAGGACTGCACCGATGAAGGTTCCAAAGGCATTAGGTTTTCCCGCTCCCAAAACGGAGGAACCAATGAAGGCTGCCGCGACGGCATCCATTAAATAGGGTGACCCTGAATTGATTTCCGATGTCATGACCCTTGAAGCAAGGACAATCCCCCCGATTGCAGCAAATAGAGCCGAAAGCAGATAGGCAAGGATTTTGTATTTATTAACCGATATCCCGGAAAGTCTCGCCGCTTCCTTATTTCCCCCAATAATGTACATATAACGACCGTGCTTCGTATAAGTCAAAAAGATATGGGTCGCTATCACAATGACGGCCATGATCAGGATTATCCACGGTACCTGGCCAATTTTGGCGAAAAACGGGCTGATCAGTCCTGTTGCGAACGTCCCGTCTGGCATGACCATATTTTGCGAAACCGTGGCCCCTTTTGTATAGGTAAGGGCAATTCCCTGGATAATGAACATGGTAGCCAATGTCATCAGCATGTCGGGAATTCTCAATTTAACGATCATGAATGAATTCAAAGCCCCTACGAAAAGTGAGGCACCGACCGCAGCTAATATGGCGATGAATGTATCCTGGGAAAACCAGACAAACATCGAGATGACGATGGCATTGGCCAATGATGCGACGGAGCCGACGGAAAGGTCGAAGCCATCCACGGTCAGTGATATCGTAATGCCGATCGCAATGATGGTCACGATTGAAATGGAACGCAGGATGTTTATCAGGTTAGACGTTTGGATGAAAGATGGATTGGATACGGCGAAAATTCCAATCAGAATGATAATCGTCAATATTGTGCCGTATTTATAGAAAAAGTCGAATAGTTCCACCTTTTTCTTCGCTTTCGCTGTCTGTGTAACAGGAATGGGTATGCTCATCCTATTTACCTCCTGTTGAATAGAATAGTAGTTCTTCTTCATTCGTTTTGCTTGTTTCTAATTCGATGACAGTGCTCCCGTCATATAACACATAGGTCCGGTTGGTAATGCCAATGATTTCGGTAAGCTCGGAGGATGCATAAATGATCGCTTTTCCATTCCTTGCAAGCTTTGCAATCAATTCGAATATATCCTTCTTGGCTCCGACATCGACCCCTTTCGTTGGTTCATCGAATATGTATACATCCGCATCTGCCATAAGCCATTTTCCAATCGCAACTTTTTGCTGGTTACCACCGGATAGGTTTTCGACCTTCACTTCCCCTGAAGGTGTTTTAATGCCGAGACTTGCGATCATTTCCTTCGCCTTTTCCTTTTCCGCCTTACGATCGACGACACTGAATATTTTGCAGAATTTGCCGAGACTGGCTGCAGTCAAGTTTGCCGAGACTGATTCCTGTACAAGGACCCCTTCTTTCCTGCGTTCCTCAGGTACAAGTGCCAGCCCGCTTTTTACTGCTTCATGCGGTGATTTCAGAGAAAGCTTTCGACCATTCAGTATGACTTCACCCGCTGTGATGGACGTATGACCGAAAAGGGTTTTACACAGCTCCGTTTTCCCAGCCCCGACCAGCCCAGCCAAGCCGATTATCTCTCCTGCTTTAATATTCAGACTGACATTCTTAACTTTCTCGGCATCTGACAATCCGTTCACTTCCAGAATTACGTCTCCAATCGAAGCATTCACTTCAGGAAACTGTTCATCCATGGTTTTCCCGAGCATGTTCTCTACCACTTCGGTACGGGTTATGTCCTCGATTTTTCGACAAGTGACACGCTCCCCATTCCTCATGATCGTAATTTCCTCACAGATTTCAAAAATCTCAGGCAGACGATGTGAAATGAAAATGATTGCCACGCCTTTTTGCTTTAACTCATTTACAATTCGAAAAAGTTCTGTCGTCTCCGTATGACTTAACGGAGCAGTTGGCTCGTCGAGAATCAGGAATTTGCATTCTGTCGAAACGGCTCTTGCTATCAGGACCATCTGTTTTTCAGCCAAGGTCAGGTCTCTAACCAACTTTTTCGAAGGGACATGAATTTTCATATCTTCAAGAATAGAAGTGGCTTTGTTGTGCAGTTCTTTCCAATGTACCCTTTGTTTTTTTCCCATGTTTTGGACCATATCATTCAACATTACATTTTCCCCAACTGTTAAATAAGGGATGAGGGCGGTATCCACTTCCTGATGAACTATTTGAATGCCCTGTTCCTGAGCAGCTTTTGGCGAGCGGATATCCCGCTTCATCCCATCAATAAAAATGTCACCTGAATAATGAACATGGGCTCCCGATAAAACTTTCATTAACGTCGATTTCCCTGCTCCGTTTGCACCGACCAATGCGTGGGCTGTTCCTGATTGTACGGAAAAATCAACATCACTTAGCGCCTTCACCCCCGGAAATTCAATCGAAATCATCTTCATTTCTAGTTGCTTGCCCATGTCCATTCCCCCTTATAGAACAGACACTCCCTTCGCTGGAAAGAGAGTGTCTCTTTTTATTTTTTATAATGATCTTTCAAAACCTTCATCCAATCTTCTTCAAATTCCGTCGATACACCCCAGCCATCGACAATATCAGACAGGTTTGCCATGTTTACCGCTTCTTTTGAAGCTTGGATTTGCTTTTGCGAAATGAGTGATGCCTCCAAATCATATGTTTGCGGTGTTTCTTCACCCGCTAATTTTTTAGCCAATATCCTCATATTCACTGCACCGATCAACTTGGGATCGACTGCTGCCGTGTAGGACCAAGAGCTATCAGCCGATTGGATTTCCTGGAGATCTGCATTCGAAACATCAATTCCATATATCTTCACTTCATCGCGGCCCGCTTCTTTAATCGCCCGGGCTGCACCGATGGCAAAGGCATCCCATGTTGCGAAAATGGCATCCAATTTGCCTTTAGGGTATTTATTCAGCATTGCGGCTACAGCATTTTGTGTCTGAACCGAAGTATCAGCGGATGCCACTCCGAATCTTTCGACTTCTTTAATCCCTGGATTTTCTTTTAGTTTTTCCTGATAGACTGCATTTCTTCTTACCATTGGAGGAAAACCATCCACCCAAAGATATGCAATTGCCGCTTCACCTTTCTGTTCTTTTATCAGTTTATCGAAAGCCAATGTTGCCAGCGCTTCATCATCTTGTGAAGTTAATGTCACGCCCTCTATTTTAGATAGATCGCTTATTGAATCGAATGTGACAACGCTTTTACCTGCATCAACCAACTTCTGAACGTCATTTACAGTTGCGGCATCATCACCATGTGAAATGATATAGCCGTCGTAATCTTCCTCCAAAGCCTGTGCTATCGCATCATGGAATTTAGCCGTATCACCATTGGCTGTGTACGTATCGACCTGAAACCCCAGTGCTTCTCCTTCTTCTTTCGCCCCCGCCAGGTATTGGGCAGTATGATCATCACCGCCAATTTTACGGATCACTTTGATTTTGGCTCCATCGCCATCAGCAAATCTCTCCGGGACATTTTCAAATGATACTTTTTCTTCTTTCTTCGATTCTGTGGAACTCTGCCCTGCAGAGCAACCCGTTAAAAGCAAAGCCGAAGCGATGGCAGAAATGAATATCCCTTTAATAGACCTTCTCATCTTGTTCCCCTCCATGTTTTCTAATTAGTCTTATCAGTTAAGTCGGTGTAAATCCCAAAATAAAAACCTCTCTAATATAGAGAGGTTTAATCGGCTGTTTTGCAGACTTGTCCCTCTCTTATCTGTCAAAACATTTCTGTTTTGCAGGATTTAGCACCAATTCCTAATGGAACGGTTGCTGGGCATCTTAGGGCCAGTCCCTCCGCCACTCTTGATAAGAGATATATTGTGTTACGTTTTCGTAATTATCACTTTATAGGGATATAGTCGTAAAGTCAATAGATTTTTGAATATTTGAAATGTTTCCTGTTATTTTTATTTTCTTTGGAGCTGGGCTAGACGCTTTTTCTCGATTTTTTCAAGCCTCTCCAACTGCCTTAATTTCACTTCGAACAACGTGATCGGATCACGGTAAACCTCAGGATTTTCTTTCATATGCTCCAATGCAGCCTGGTAGTCTTTTATTTCAGTCTGAGTCTGCTCTATCGTTTTTTGAAGTAAGGCAAATGAACTGCGATAGAAAAGTGAGATGTCCCGATCCAATGATTTTTCAAACAATCCAAATTGGGTTAGGAAACGTTCCGTGATCATTTCAGCAACATCCAGGTAATCTTCACTTTCCAGGTATTTCTTGTAACGATTGTACATATTGGCCTTATTTTGCGGTATCGCCCCAAATAGCTTACCTGCTCCTTTAAGCAGCAATTGTGATGGAGTCCTGCGCAAAAGGATATTGACGTTTTCGATGCGGATACTGCTTGTCATCCGGTCGGCATCACGGCGCCAGTCATCCAATACCCTGAAGTCACCTGCCAGTGTAATCCGTTCTTCTTTGTATAATTCATTGAATCCGGCACTCATCTCATCCATGAACTGCTGGCTTTGTGAGAACTCCATTTGGGAACTGGCAATCCAGTCTTGAAGAGAACGGTAATATTGAGGCATGATCTTGTCAGAAATGAAGTTTTGAATCCGCTCATTCATTTCCTGGTTTAACTGTACATGGACCTGACTGAAATCACTGCTTTCCGTTAACGATTTAGAGCAATCCCTCAGTAATTCAGGAATTTTTGAATATAGCTGACTTTTCACTTCGTCCTTAAGCGAACGATACGACCTTATGATATTTTCACTTTTTTCTTTTTCCAGATCAGCCAGTTGATTGACCGCTCCATTCAGTTTGACTTCCATCTGCTCATTCCAAGAGATGGAATGCTCGCATTTCCGCTCATTGGCTGTCCGTTTTTCTAATAGATAAGATAAAGTTTTACGAATGAATGCCAGGATTTTTTCAGATCTTCTTTCCTTCCAATTATCATCTTGATAATTCGATTGAAGGAAGGCTGAAAGGTCCTTCAATTGCTGCCTGCTGTCATAATGTTTGGAGAAAGCGAACACTTTCGCATTCGGGAAATATGCATTCACTTTATCCCATGTTTCGTCTTCCATCCGGACTGCGACCTGATCACTGTATATCGTATCCATTTTATTTAATAGGAAATGGATCGGCAGTTTAGGTGCCATCATTTGAATTTCCAATAACAGATCCCTTTCGCTGCCGGTGAAAGGAGCCCGGGCGTCAAGAACGAACATCAGGCCATCACTGCCATGTAAATAGCCTTGGAAATCGGATTCCACGCTTTGTTCCCCATTGAACCCCGGTGTATCCAATAATCGCAAATGATTATTTCTTAGGTAGTCACTGATGATTGTCACATCGACTATAGTCCCGCGCTGACGGCGTGTTTCATCCAAATCAGTTAGCTCCTCGACAACTTTGCTATCTGTATCGGTAATTTCAAGGATTTCCAAATCATCCCCGTCTTTGACACTGACTAGGGAAGAATGGTCCTCAGCAGCAATGCTCTCTCCAACGATTGACTGAATAAAGGATGTCTTGCCATTTCCTGTACTTCCTGCAAGAAGGAGATTGAAATTGCTGGTATCTTTAAGCCCCTCCACCATCCATTTAAGCTTATTTCCAACCCTTAAATCATTATCTTCAGCCCACTGGATAATGGAATTGAACAGTTTCTCTCCCGCTTCCAGTCCGCCTCCCAATTTAGGCGATTTCGAAAGCAGGCTCTCCGCATCCTGAATGACCAGCGCATTAATCGTATCCGGGAAGATTTCATTCCAGGACAACGTGGATGCCGCCGCAAACAGCGAAAGCTCCCCGTCTGCGATTTTGAGCCAGTTTTCCAGCAACCTTGGCACGACAGGACTTAATTCTTTGATTAGATGCGTTCCTTCTAACAAACCTGCATATGCATCCCTGTAATAGACGGAAAGCTCATCCCATACATCCGCATGGTTCAATTCGATGTTATCTATCAAATTATTAATCACTCTTAACCATTCGAAATAAGCATCCGTATATTTATAATTTTTCCAAAGGGCAACCGTCATTTTCTCGAAACGTTCCTGGTCGAGTGTGTATAGCGAACCAAGGACAGTTGAGAAATAATCCGGCTCCATCGATTGGGCAACACCCTGCTGGATATACGTTTTCAGCACATCGAACCAGCCCATTGACTCTGTACGGATACTTTCATTCGCCGCTAATACCACCGCACTGTTCCAATCCTTTTGTTCTTCAAAAAAGGCGCGTGCAATTTCAGTGACATTCGGGTAGTCTGGTTGAAACTCGACTGCTTCTTTCACGACTTTGGAAGCCAAATCATTTCTTGATTCCACTATGTACAGGGAAAACAGCTGCAAAAGAACTTCTGTTTTCAAGACAGCTTCATCCGTATCGACGGATTTATAGATATCCTCTGCGGTTGAATACATTTCCAATTCAAAATACGCATCAGCGATGTTTTTCTTCGCCCATGAACCAAGTTCCCCTTCTATGTTTTCCCATTTAAAAATGGCTGCTTCATAGTCATGGTGCTGAAAATATACCTCTCCTTGAGCAAATCTAATTGCGGTTAAATCGGATCTTTCCTTTTTTTGTTCCACGAGGAACATTTCACCCAAAGCTTGAATGGGATGCTTCCTTGTATCCTCAAGCATCGTTTCATAATATTTTTTTCCGATCAGACGTTCGTCCATCTTTATTCCCCCGATATATTTCATATTTTCAATTAAAGGATCATCACTGATTCTATAAGACTCATAGCAGACCTAATATTCAATTTATAGGTTCCTTTAGTTAAAAAATCATTTACAAAACCTTAAAATGTTATTTTAACAAAACAATATGGTAACAACATGTCACCACTCTTACAATTTTAAAACAGAACCAACTAGAACTGTAATGTTTTTAATAAACCGATACAGAGATGTCATTTCCATTTTCGAGAAAATATGTTTTTCTAGTTTTACCACATATCAGCTAGAAGTGAGCGAACCATTCTCCATCCCTCTAAATGACCAGAAGCCCAGCCCTTCAACTTACCTATAAACGGTAAAAAACAAAATCACTCTGGCTCGTCCATTACTTGATCCCCATTTTTGCATTCATATAAAAAAGCAGTACCCTCATTCATAAAAGGTAACTGCTCACTGATAAGCTCCGAACAGTACTTGTCCTTTGACGAATTAGGATTATACCCCTGTACGCTTACGTTGGTTATTCGGCTTTTTGGTCAACTGGCTTTTTAGCTGTTTCGTTTTCTTCACAACGCCTGTTTCCAGTTTATCTTTACTTGATCCTGCTTGCTTTTGAGCCAGTTTTTGTTTGACTGCATCCGCCAGGCTTAATTTTTTATTTTCAGACATGTTGTTGTCTCCTTTAGTGTTCTGCCTTCTATTATAATATAGTTGCGATTAGAAAGATAATAGGGAGTAATATCCTATTCTTCTTCAAAAAACACTCTTGATAAAGTTGGTTTCGCCAAATGGGGACTAATTTCCTGCTCCTTTGAAAGGATTAATGATAAATTATGTTGACTTCATAATCAGAATTTGCTAAATTATCTTTATATTATAAAATCTATGAAGAGAAAGAGTAAGATGAGAACCCTGTTCCACAGAGAGTCGACATGTGGTGGAAGTCGATGTCCAAGGCCTATCCGAAAATCATCTCTGAGATGCAAAGCTGAAAATGCAGTAGGCTTTGACGGGTTTCCGCCGTTACAATGGATCACGTATGAATTCGTACGTTGACTGAGTGCCGCAGCTTCTTTGAAGTGCGGAATATGGGTGGTAACGCGAGCACAAACTCGTCCCTGATTTTTCAGGGGCGAGTTTTTTATTTGCACAAAACACTTTAATTAGCCTTTTTCAGGCCAGTCGGCGGGAGTTATCATTTTAAAAAAAGGAGAAATCACCATGAAAAAAACAGACACATTATTTATCGGCCTTATGCTTTTCTCAATGTTTTTCGGAGCCGGGAATCTCATATTCCCT
The DNA here is from genome assembly GCF_058783805.1 of Peribacillus sp. FW305-BF15. NCBI lineage: Bacteria > Bacillati > Bacillota > Bacilli > Caryophanales > Bacillaceae > Peribacillus > Peribacillus sp. FW305-BF15. The sequence goes on from NZ_JBYSYV010000019.1 coordinate 12,764, forward strand.
CCATTTTTAGGAGCATCTTCTGGAACTTCTTTCTGGCCAGCCATCGCCGGTTTTGTCGCCACCGGAGTCGGCCTGCCAATTTTGGTGCTTCTTGCAGTCTCACTTGTTAAAGGCGGCGCACAAACCATCGGTGCCCGGGTACATCCCCTATTCAGCACGTTGTTCATGGTCGTAATCTATTTAAGCATCGGGCCGTTTCTGGCCATTCCGCGGAATGCGAATGTTGCCTATGAAATGGGCTTCAAGCCGTATCTTGGCGACTCTGTGGATCAACCACTATTTCTATTCATGTTCACAACCATATTTTTCATCATCGTTTATGCCATTTCATTGAATCCGGAAAAAATGGAAACCTTCATGGGACGCTGGATCACTCCCGTTCTACTTTTGTCGATGGTCATTCTCTGTGTCGTTGGGTTCGTAAAGCTTGATGCTCCTTTCCAAGCTCCAACCGAAGCATATGCTGCAGGTGCCTTTTCGAAAGGGTTCATCGAAGGCTACAACACGATGGATGCTTTAGCTGCCTTGGCCTTTGGGATCGTCATCCTTACTTCAATCCAGCAAAGGGGGATTTCCGAACGAAAACAATTGACGAGATATACAGTAAAAGCGGGTCTCATCGCTGGCGTTTTGCTTTCTTTAGTTTATATCTCCTTAGGTGTAATGGGAGCACGCATGGCGGCCGGTGGGTCATTCAAAAACGGAACGGATATCCTCACTGTCGCTTCCACCCTTTTACTAGGAACCGGCGGGAAGGCCCTTCTTGGCATCATTTTCACTTTGGCATGCTTCACCACCGTTGTCGGGTTGACGACTGCTTGCGGACAGTATTTCTCGAAACTTTTCCCCAAGCTGAACTATAAAACCGTCATTCTGATTGTAACAATCGTCGGTTTCATCCTTTCAAATATGGGTCTGAATCAAATTCTGAAAGTATCTGTACCATTCCTTGTGATGGCTTATCCGCTAACGATCGTCCTGATTGTCCTGACATTCTTCAGCCGTCATTTCAAAAATCCTAAGAAGGTTTATCGCAGTGCAATGACTTTCACAGGAGTCTTCGCCTTGATGGATGGGCTGAATGCTTTTGGCTTACAATTAGGACCCGTACAAACCTTGACTGATGTCCTTCCCCTTTCCGCTTACGGCATGGAATGGGTCATCCCTGCTCTCGTCGGTACAGCCCTTGGCATTCTGCTCAGTCAAATCGGACAAACAGCTTCCGCTGAGGAGTTGGAAGTCGAAACACTATAATAATGAAGTAAGCAGGTGATCTTTCCGGTCATCTGCTTATTTTGTACACACCTTCATTGCTTTATTTTGGAAATCGGCAACTACTTTTTGTTATGATGGTGTCAAAGGAGATGATAAGTAATATGTCTAAGCAAACCCGTATTGGTAAAACAGATCTGTATGTAAACCCGATTGGCCTTGGCACGAATGCAATTGGCGGACATAACCTTTTCCCTAATCTAAGTGAGGATACAGGAAGGGATGTTTTGAGAACGGCATTGGAAGAAGGAATCAACTTTTGGGATACAGCTTACATTTACGGTCCTGAACGTTCAGAAGAACTTATCGGTGAAATCCTTAAAGAGAGCCGCAAACGCGAAGACATAGTCCTTGCCACTAAAGGGGCACACAAATTTGTCGATGGCAGCATCGTTTTTGATAACTCTCCCGCTTTTCTGAAAAATGCCGTGGACTCGAGTCTAAAAAGGCTCCAAACAGACTACATCGACTTATTCTATATCCATTTCCCTGATGGTGATACCCCTAAAGATGAAGCAGTAGGTGCCTTAAAGGAATTGAAGGATGCAGGCAAGATAAAGTCAATCGGCGTCTCTAACTTTTCGTTTGAACAATTGAAGGAAGCGAATAAAGACGGCTATGTCGATGTCCTGCAATCCGAGTACAATCTATTCAAACGGGAGGCAGAACAAGACCTGCTTCCCTATACAGCCGAAAATGATATTTCCTTCATTCCTTATTTCCCCCTTGCTTCCGGTTTGCTCGGCGGCAAATATAATCAGGATTCAACATTCGATGACGGCCGGGCAAAAAGTCCGCTTTTCCAAGGACAAGCCTTTGTAAGCAACCTGCAAAAAGTGGAAGAAGTACGGGCGATCGCCAACAGGAAGCATACCGATGTCGCCGATGTCGTACTAGCTTGGTATTTAACCAGGCACTCGATAGATGTACTGATTCCCGGAGCGAAAAAACCAGAACAGGTCACACGCAACCTACAAGCATTGGACGTCGATTTAACCATGGATGAAATCGCCGAAATCAGTGCCATTTTCGCTTAATATAGATGTGTGAAAAGGCTGTTCAGCTAAAGTTGAACGGCCTTTTTATCCTGTCCAAAATTGACTGATAAGGCCCCCTATATTGCTTAGGTACCCCTATTTTGCTATATTTAGTGAATATTCCATAAATTTAGGGAGAGGCAGTCTGATGAAAAAATCTATTGTTATTTTATTTCTTATCTTGGCAAATTTGTTCTGGGCCGGTAATTATATATTCGGAAAGTACGTTGTGACCGAACTTTCCCCGATCCAACTAACCTTTGCGCGATGGCTAATCGCCGTTTTCTTATTGTTTCCTTTAGCGCAATGGATTGAAAAACCAGACTGGAAGAGTGTATGGAAAGCCTGGAAATTACTATTAGTCATGGGTGCACTCGGAATCATCAGTTATAATTTTTTCCTTTATTGGGCTCTGACCTATACAACTTCCATGAATGCAGCTCTTGTCAATTCCATGAACCCTGCATTAATTGTTCTTTTTTCCGCTTTGCTGTTAAAGGAGAAAATTTCATCCCTACATGCACTTGGACTTATCATATCTTTATTCGGCGTTTTATTGGTCTTGACAAAAGGACACCTTCTGGATATATTCCAGCTCAATTATAATAAAGGCGACCTATTGATGATCCTGGCGATTCTCGTTTGGACCTTCTATTCTATAATCGGTAAAAAACTGAAAAACATTCCGATCATCTCAGCTACTGCCGTTTCCGTATTTCTCGGTTTGTTTCTCATTGCTCCATTTGCCATTGGCTCGGGAATGAACCTTGATTTAAGCAGTAAAGCCATCACCGGTCTTTTATATATCGGGATTTTCCCTTCTGTCGGCTCATTTATTTTCTGGAATATTTCCCTTCGCCATATCAATGCCGGTCAGGCTGGGATTTATCTAAATCTGATTGCTGTATTTACCGCCATTCTTAGCCTTATTTTGGGTCATGCGATTACGACCATCCAAACCCTCGGTGGCCTCCTTGTTTTCCTCGGCGTCTACCTGACAAGCAAAAAGAAAAAAGCAGATCCGTCAGCTGTCACGAAGAACATGTAAAGGGCATCCAGTGATACACATCAACGAACGCTTTCTTCTCTTTTCCCCTTGTCTATGCACCATGATTTACGTTATCCTTTAAAGAAGAAAATCTGAATGTAAAGGTGTGCTTTAGTTGAGGATCAATAAATTTATCAGTGAATCCGGAATTACCTCGCGACGAGGCGCAGACAAATGGATAGCCGAGGGCCGTGTGACGATTAATGGCACTGTAGCTGAGCTCGGCAGTCAAGCTGAACCCGGCGATGATGTCCGGGTGGACGGCAAGCCGATAAAAGTCGAACAGCAAAATGTCTATATTGCACTGAATAAACCGATAGGGATTACAAGTACGACCGAAAAACACATAAAAGGGAACATCGTTGATTTTGTAAATCATCCGCTTCGCATTTTTCATATCGGACGGCTGGACAAAGACTCAAGCGGTCTGATCCTTCTTACAAATGACGGAGATATCGTTAATGAAATCCTTCGTGCAGAAAACAAGCATGAAAAAGAATACATCGTAACCGTGGATAAGCCACTTACCGCTTCCTTCATCAAAGATATGTCATCCGGAGTGGAGATTTTGGATACGAAAACACTTCCTTGTAAAGTTGAGCAGTTGACCAAATACACATTTAACATCACTTTAATGCAAGGACTGAACAGGCAAATCCGCCGTATGTGCTCCGCACTAGGTTATGAAGTCCGAGATTTACATCGAATCCGGATCATGAACATCCATCTGGACGGACTGGCGATCGGACAATGGCGCGACCTGACCGAGGATGAATTGACGGAACTATTTAAGGAATTGGATTATTCCCCTAGGAAAAGATGATAATGATGATGCCCCCAGAATTCCGGGGGCATCGCTTTTTTAATTTCAGAAGGATTTCCTGTAATCATTTTGCTTTTATTCGTAGTTTTGCTGATTTACTCGTGAGCTTTGCGGTTTTACTCGTGAGCTTTGCGGTTTTACTCGTGAATTTTGCGGTTTTACTCGTGAATTTTGCGGTTTTACTCGTGAGTTTTGCACTTTTACTCGTGAATTCCGCGGGGAGCTCCACGCATTTTATGATAATGAAAGGAATCTATTTTTAAAGACATTGATTACCAAAGCGGTTTTGTTTCTGGATCTACTCTTTTCCTGTCAATTACTATGGGCTTTATTCTTTTCATTTCTCCTCTGCGAAGGACCCACTACCCTTTCGCTGTAAGTTCTTCTCAAGCAAGCATGGCAAAACACATGATGGAATAAGTGGCCGCCACCTATCACACCAATTTTAAGGTTTCCATGATTTCATCGATGGTTGCCCCGGCATGTAAGCAGTCCTCCATGTGATGCATCATCGCATCGGCTGACTATGAAATGACCAATCCGATAATGGTGTACTTACCCGAACTGGCGTTTAAATACTTTACTGGCGAAGAAGTAAGCGATGACCATGATGCCGACGCACCAGGCAAGCGCAATCCAAATATCGTTCCCAACAGACCCTTCATACAAAAGGGCACGAATCGCATTCACGATTGAAGTCACTGGCTGGTTCTCGGCGAACGCACGGACAATTTTAGGCATGGTTTCGGTGGGGACGAAGGCCGAACTGATAAACGGCAGGAAAATCAGCGGGTACGAGTAGGCTGTCGCCCCTTCCAAAGACCCCGCTGTCAATCCAGGAATGACCGCCAGCCATGTCAGCGCCAGCGTAAACAGCACGATTATCCCAGCTACCGCTAGCCAATCCAGGATATCAGCGCTGGAACGGAAGCCCATCAAGAGTGCGACGAGGATAACCACGACGACAGTAAGCAAATTGGATATTAGCGAGGTCAACACGTGAGCCCACAATACCGACGAGCGCTTGATGGGCATGGTAATGAAACGCGCCATCAACCCGCTCTTTACATCTGTAAACAGCCTTACTGAGGTGTAAGCGACGCCGGATGCGATAGCCATCAGCAAGATTCCCGGCAATAAATAATTGACGTAGTTGTCCGTGCCTGCCTCTATGGCGCCGCCAAATACGTAGACAAACAGCAGCAGCATCATAATCGGCGTGATCGCCACCGTGATAATTGTATCCGGGCTGCGCATGATGTTGCGCATTAAACGCCCTAGTAATACCCCTGTTTTGCTTTTCATTTACATCTCCTCCTTTTTGCCGATGATTGCGAGGAAAATTTCCTCCAATGTCGGCTGCTTCTCGATGTACTCTACTTTCGCTGGCGGGAACATCTCCTTGAGTTCGGTAAGGGTCCCGGTCGAGATGATTTTTCCGCCATGCAGGATGGCGATACGGTCCGCCAATTGTTCGGCTTCCTCCAGGTACTGGGTCGTCAGCAAGATTGTCGTTCCGCCGCCAGCTAGCTCCTTGACCGTATTCCAGACTTCAATCCTCGCTTCGGGGTCAAGCCCTGTCGTCGGTTCGTCGAGAAAAATGACTGCTGGCGTCCCGATCAGGCTCATGGCGATGTCAAGCCGGCGCTTCATCCCGCCGGAATATTTATCCGCCCGGCGGTTGGCCGCATCGGTCAGGCTGAATCTTGCAAGCAGATTGTCGGCGACTTGAGCGGGATTGGAAACTCCCCGCAACTTGGCGATCATCAGCAGGTTTTCCCGCCCGGTAAGCATGCCGTCTATAGCTGCAAACTGCCCTGTCAGGCTGATGCTCTGGCGAACCTGATCCGGTTCACGCTGAACGTCAAAGCCGCAAATACCTACTTCGCCGCCATCGGACTTCATCAGCGTCGAGAGGATGTTGACCGTCGTCGTCTTGCCCGCTCCATTTGAGCCCAGCAGGGCAAAGATTTCGCCACGCCGCACCTCAAAATCCACCCCCTTTAAGACTTCATTGTCTTTAAAGGATTTTTTTAACCCTTTTACAGTAATCGCTGCATTGCTCATACTTTTTCCTCCTTTTAATAGCGCAGTAATGCCGCTTGTAAGATTCGTATTTATCCTTCCGAGCGCCTAGCGGACTAGGTTGCCTATTCTCCTCTATTTAGTCTGACTGATAATCTGTATAACTTACTACCGAGTTAAAAATATAACTGAATAGCGAAGGTGGCATTTCACATTTGTAACCAGCTATTCAGTCGGAATTATTTATTGAATTTATTTTTTCCCAATCGCTTCATGATACTGTCATTCAAATCCTCACGATATTTGGCGAAATAGGTTCTAGCATTTGCCACTAGTTCGTCGGCAAAGGACGCCACATCGTCCCCAGTGATTTCTAGCACTTGCCTGCCTTCCGCAGCACCGGCTTCGAACAACTCGATTAATTCATACTGCATGTGCAGCATATCCATCCCGTTGCCCGCTGAGAAATTCCACATATAGTTTTGAATTTTCTTAAATACAAATTGGTAGTCCTCTGGTAGGGCTTCAACCCGTGCCATCATCATTTTATACTCTTTTTTATCACCAATCATTTTTTTGAATAATTCCATCATGTTATTTTTCCTCCTTTTTTATAAACAAGACACTCCAAAAATAGCGTACGGAATATCTTATGAAGCTAGATTGACTTTAAGACATTGATTTTTGATGATACAAAATCCCATTTTTTCCAAAACAATTCAAGTTCCTGGCGTCCAGCCTCATTAAGTGAGTAAAACTTGCGGGGCGGCCCCATATCTGACGGTTTCTTCTCTATGTTCACCAGTTTTTTCTTTTCTAATCGCACGAGGATGGTGTAGACCGTCCCTTCCACGACTTCAGTAAACCCAAGCTCATTCAGGCGGCGGGTAATCTCGTAGCCATAGGTTTCATGGCGGCTGATGATTTCCAGCACGCAGCCTTCCAGCGAACCCTTCAGCATTTCAGTTAAATTTTCCATGTTCAGCCTCCTCTATTTGTGACTTATATTAAAACGTAGTTCCGAGGGAAATTTTTATACTGAATAGCTTTTGGGAAATCACGCTATTTAGTATTACTTATTACAACTAAACTGTAACACCGAGTAGCAGAAGTGTCAACTTTCTTTCTTAAAAATATTTCTGCAACTTCACTACTCGGTGATATTGGTATCTTGCGTTACTTACTACAAGGTATGCTGTAACACGCAGTAGGGTGACTGTCAAATTGATTTTTTTAAAAAACCAGCTCTCTCCATAAGATACAGCCGACGTACATTATGCTGTTTTACTCGTGAATTTCACTTTTATCCGTGAGTTTCGCACTTTTACTCGTGAATTTTATGCTTTTACTCGTGAGTTTCGCACTTTTACTCGTGAGTTTCGCACTTTTACTCGTGAGTTTCGCACTTTTACTCGTGAATTATACTGTTTTACTCGTGAGTTTCACGCTTTTACTCGTGAATTTCACTTATCCACTTTTGCACGAGTGAGGGCGAAAATAAAAAGCAACCTGCATTAGGCTGCTCTTTTCGGCTCTAAATTATACCCACCATAAATCAGTTGGACTTTCGTTGATGAGTACAGTTTTCAGATTGGTTACGGCCCGTTGGAATCCTTCTTCAACTGACATCAGCGGATCTTCGTGTTCGATGCTGACGACGTAATCGTAACCGTATGTGCGAAGGGCGCTCATGATGTCGGACCACTCTTGCAGGCTGTGGCCGCATCCTACAGAGCGGAAGTTCCAGGCACGGCTCTGGATATTGCCATAAGGCTGCATGTCGGTCAATCCATACATATTGATGTTATCCTGATCCAGGTATGTGTCTTTTGCGTGGAAGTGGTAGATTGCTCCCGCTTTCCCTAGGATTTTGATGGCTCCGACTGGTTCGATGCCCTGCCACCAAAGATGGCTTGGATCAAGGTTGGCGCCTATTGCATCAGATGTAGCTTCCCGCAGTTTTAATAAGGTGTAGGGTGTGTGGACGAGAAAGCCCCCATGCAGTTCAAGGCCGATTTTTATATTGTGTTCATCGGCAATGGCGGCCACTTTCTTCCAATAGGGGATCAATTTTTCTTCCCATTGCCATTTCAGCACATCTGTATACTCATTCGGCCATGGGGCTACGGGCCAGTTTGGATATTTAGCTCCTTCGTGATCACCCGCTGTACCAGAAAAGGTATTGACCACCGGGACGTTCAGTAAGGATGCAAGTTTGATTGTTTTGATCAGTGTTTCATCACTTTCTTTAGCGAAGGTTTCATCAGGAGAGATTGGATTGCCATGGCAGCTGAATGCACTGATCGTTAACCCTCTTGTTTGAACGGCTTCGAGGTATTCTTGGCGCTTTTCTTCACTTTCGAGCAGTTCATCGAGTGGACAATGGATATTCCCTGGATACCCGCCTGTACCGATTTCAACTGTTTTTAATCCGGAATCCGCGACATAATCAAGCATATCCTCGAATGATTTTTGAGCAAATAGCACTGTAAAGATCCCTAATTTCACATGCCCCACCTCACCTTTTCATTAATTTATGCTCATGACCTTCCCACTTGCCGAGCTTTGATAAATCGCTTCGATTATTTTCGAAACTTTCATGGCTTCCGATGGTTTTACCAATGGTTCCGCTAACCCCAGGCAGCTGTTGATAAAGTTCTCTGCCTGTTGCAGGTCTGGTGTATCCTCTCCTGGCATCCATACAGCCTCACTGTTTAAAAGCATGCCGTGCTTAGCCTGATTCAAGACCAGCGGAAATACATCAAGTCCGCCCTGCGTTCCGGATAAACTCAAAACAGTTGCTTCTTCACGGATATTCGCGGCCCAAGATGTTTCGAATAATAGAGATGCTCCGTTGGCAAATTTGATATATGCCGTGGCATGGTCATCCACTTCAAATACCGAGGCATCGAAATTGCCCCATAAATTGACCTGATCGACACCCTTACTGACATAATTATATGTCGAACCTACGATTTCAATCGGTTCTGGGTCATCCATCAGCCATAATGCCAAATCGAGCAAATGGCAGCCGTAATCGATCACGCTTCCCCCGCCTTGCAATTCCTTGCTTGTAAAAACCCCCCAGCCAGGGACTTTGCGCCGCCTGATTGCCTGTACACGCGCTACATACGGTTCACCGATTTCACCGGCCTGAATCATTTTCTTTGCAGCCTGGGCTTCCTTCATGAAGCGGTAATGATAGGCAGTCGATAACACTTTACCGGATATGTTTGCAGCCTCGGTTATCGCTAAACATTCCTCGGTTGTAATGGCCATCGGCTTTTCGCATAACACATGTACACCCGCTTGCAGGGCAGCAATGGAAATCTCAGCGTGAAACTTGTTTGGCGTTGCGATTGTAACAGCATCCACTTCAGCAAACATTTCTTCATAATTCGTGAAAACCTTTTCGATATGAAATTCCCGCGCCACTTCCCGCGCCTTCATTTCATCTATATCCTGAATGGCGTATAAAACCACTTTATCTTGAAATTTTTGAAAAGCTGGGATATGCCTTTTTTGGGCAATTCCGCCAGCACCGATAATACCCATTTTTAATTTGTACATGATGACTTTTAACCCCTTTATAAGCGGATGATTTTTCGGGATGCATTTGATTCCATCGCGCCAAGAATGACTTTTAATGACTTTAATCCTTCAACTCCTGAGACAAGAGGCTCCTCATTGTCCACCACACATTTTACAAAGTGGCTGATCACTTCGGAATCATGCTGTCCTTCTGAGTCATTAGTCTGGATGCTTCCTAATTGGGTGGTTTCTGTCTTTCCATTATCATGATGGATGATCAGTGAGTATTTCGGATCGTCTTCAAGGCGCAATACCGCTTTTTCCGCATAAATGACCGTAGCATTGTCTTCTTTTGCATAAGACCAGCTGGCGGTAAGAGTTCCGATGATACCGTTCTCCGTCCGGAGGATACAGGCCGCACTGTCATCAACGTCCGTGTTTTTCTTGGCAGTCGTTTCCACAAAGGCTCCCACTTCAACAAATTCTTCTCCAAGGATATACCGTAATAAATCAGCTTTATGAACGCCTAAATCGCCCATTGCACCAATGACCGCCTGATCCTTTTTAAAAAACCAGCTTTCCAGTCCGTCCACGCTCCAGGTTTCCGGCCCGGAATGTCCAAAAGCCGTCCGGAAGCTATAGATCTTCCCTAGCTCCCCGCTCTCAATAAGCTGTTTCGCTTTTTGATGAGAGGGAACAAATCGCTGATTATGGCCAATCATTAGTATTTTGCCGCTTTTCGCTGCTGCTTCATTCATTTTTTCAGCGTCTGCTAAAGAAGTAGCCATTGGTTTCTCACATAGGACATGCTTACCCGCTTCCAAGGCCGCAACCGTGATGCGCGCATGCAGGTAATTCGGTGTACATACACTGATCGCTTCAATCTCCTCATTCTTCAAAAGTTCTATATAATCAGTATATGCTTGCGCTCCATACCTTTGTGCTGCTGCATTCGCCCGGTCCGGCACAATATCACAAACGGCAATGATCTCCGTTTCCTGATGTGATTCATACTCCGGAAAATGCCTGTTTTTTGCGATACTCCCGCATCCAATGACTCCTACCTTCACTATGCCCATTTTGTTCTCTCCTTCACTTCATCTCTTTGGATGAGATGGATTCCAACGGTTCGGCTTTACCATAGTTCGTTGCGATTCCGAATTCCGGCTTGACCCAATCAACGGCATTTTTAATCACACGCTGAATCTCCGGATTATGGTAGGTAGGATATGTTTCATGTCCTGGACGGAAATAGAAAATCCTCCCTTTACCCCGCTGATACGTGCAACCGCTTCTGAATATCTCCCCGCCTTCAAACCAACTGACGAATATTAATTGATCTGGTGCAGGAATATCAAAATATTCCCCGTACATCTCTTCCTTTTCAAGCTCGATATATTCTCCGATTCCATCAACGATAGGGTGACTCGGATCGACTACCCAAAGCCGTTCCCTTTCATCCGCCACCCGCCATTTCAAATCACAAGTCGTTCCCATCAATCGTTTGAAGATCTTTGAAAAATGACCAGAATGGAGGACGATGAGACCCATTCCCTCAAGTACTCGCTTGTGAACCCTTGCAATGATTTCATCCTGAACTTCATCATGTGCAACATGCCCCCACCAAAGCAGTACATCGGTTCGTTCCAGTACTTCCTCGGTTAATCCGTGCTCTTCTTCATCGAGAGTAGCGGTCCTCACTTCGACCTGTTCACTTTGTAAAAATCCGGCAATTGCACCATGGATGCCATCCGGATATACTTTTGCTACTTCAGGCTTTGTTTTCTCGTGACGAAACTCATTCCATACAAGGACTCTCATGAACAACCTCCTCCATTCAAGAATCATTTCACGGCAACTTGTTTTGTTGTTTAACTATTACCTCTTTATTCAAAACGCAAACGTTTGCGTTAGGGATGATCAAAATATAAGAACATACTTATCGGCCTTAGAAAGTATGAATTTTCAAAAATAATAGTGATAATCTATATTGTAAATTTATGTTAGCAAAAATCAAGCTTTAATTGGTAAAACTTTTCTACAATTTTCATTTAATTTCCTTTTCAGCAACAAAATGCGACTCTCGTTTTATGATTTTGGTAGGAATGCTGATGCTCTTTTCCATCATTTCCGGATTCGCAATAAGATCGAACACGCATTTTGCGGCTTCATACCCTAACTGATACGTATGGATATCAACCGTTGTCAGCGGGGTACTTAAAAATTCTATGAATTCTGAGTGGTTAAAACAGACGACGCTTATTTGCTGCGGCACTTTCAAGTTCTTTTCGGCTAACACTCCAAGTAAGAGCACACCCAATAAAAGATCCATAACCAAAAAAGCGGTTGGTGCCTCCTTCAATTCCAGCAATTCGTCAATCGCCTTTATTCCATCCGTTCGATTTAAAGGAATCAATTTGATATATTCCTGTCGCACATCCACCCCGGCCTGTTCCATCGCTTGTTGAAAGCCTGTCAAGCGGTCCTGGATCACTTCAAACTCGGGGCTGCCTCCTAAAAAGGCGATTCGCTCATGTCCAAGATTGATTACAAACTCCGATACTTCCCTGGCCGCTTGAACATTATCGTTATCAATGAATGTGATACCGCTCATGTTCGTACTTGGCTTCCCGATCAAAACGAACGGGAAGCCCTGCTTCAATAAATACGGCACCACTTGATCGTCCTTTTTAGAGTACAAAACAATCATGCCATCCACTCTTCTGCCCTGGACCATTTTCACGACATCCTCAAAGATGGAATCCTCCGTCTCGCCGGTAGTCAGAGAAAGACTGTACCCTTCTTTATTACAGAAATCTCCGATGCCCCGGATCACTTCGGGGAAAAAAGGATTATAAAGTGATTCCCTTGCCGAACTTTTCATGACGATCCCAATGGCCTTAGTTGACTTCGTGACTAAGTTCCGGGCATTTTCATTCATATGATAGCCCATTTCCTTTAATACCTTGCGTACCTTGCGCTTGGTCTTTTCACTGATTGTCGGGCTGTTATGGATTACACGCGATACCGTTGATGGAGCGACATTTGCTTTTTTGGCAACGTCTTTTATAGTAACAGACAAATTCATCAACACTCCCCGTTCACCGCACATGGTTTAATATTCCCTATATTTAAATAGTTATTTAACGGCTCCATCTGCAATTCCTTTAATAATTTGCCTCTGAGCAAAAAAGTACGCAATGATGACTGGAATGATGGATAAAGTAAGTCCAGCCAAGGCGAGATGCCATTGCTTCGTATATTGTCCGAAGAAGAAGAATAATTTAAGTGGAATGGTCTCCGATCCCGCGCCGCCAATAACAAGGGATGGCAGCAAATAGTCGTTCCATATCCAAATGACATTCAAGATCCCAACTGTAATGGACATCGGCTTTAATAGTGGAAATATGATATACCAAAATACTTGAAATCGGTTTGCACCATCAATCTTTGCTGCCTCATCTAGTGAGAGGGGAATCCCTTTTAAGGTACCATGATATAGGAATATGGATAGACTGCAGCCAAAACCTAAATACATGAAAATCAGTCCAGCCTTGTTCAGCATCCCAAGCTGTCCGAATTGGGCAACGAGCGGTATCATCACAGACTGAAACGGGATCAGCATGGCTGCTACAAACACAAAGAAAAGCAGGGAACTTATTTTACTTTTGTTTCGGGAAAGAGCGTATGCTGCCATCGCAGAAAAGATGATGATGATGACTACACTGACGCCCGATATCAATAAAGAATTGAATAAAGTCCGGAGGAAATCCAATTGCTCGAAAGCTTGAGTGAAGTTTTCCAATGTCCAGGTTTCAGGCAGTCCCAATGTATCGGCAAATATATCCCGTTTCATTTTAAAAGCATTGACAAGCATTAAATAAAACGGAGTGAGCCATAATATGGCCAAAATGAATCCGATGAATCCAATCAGCCACAATTTCCATTTTCCCCTCATTACAGCTCAACCTCCCGTTTTTTATTGAAATAGACTTGTGTCAGCGAAACGACCGCCACGATTATGAAAAAGATAACGGCTTTTGCCTGTGCATATGCCATATCGTTTTCGGTGAAGGCGGATTTTACAATGTTCATCGCAACCATTTCAGTTGAATTATAGGGAGCTCCATTCGTCAGGGAAAGGTTTTGATCATAGATCTTGAACGAGTGGGAAAGCGTCAAAAACAAACTGACGGTAAAAGCAGGTGCTACTAGTGGAAAAGTTATATGGCGAAAGCGCTGGAAACTGTTAGCTCCGTCAATTTTTGCCGCTTCGATCAAGTCTTCAGGAACTGCCTGCAGATAGGCGATATAAATGATCATGATATATCCGGCCATTTGCCAGGACGTTAAAATGATCAATCCCCAAAATCCGGTATCAGTCGTCGATAACCACCCATTAAATGCTTCGATCCCCGTCAAATCACCAATCGCACCGAAGACCTTAATAAAAATGAACTGCCAAATAAAGCCGAGTATCAAGCCGCCAATTAAATTGGGCATAAAGAAAACTGTCCGCAATATGTTGCTTGATTTAATTTTCGAAGTCACGATGAGAGCCAAACTTAATCCGATGATATTGATTACCACAATTGCCGCTACGGAAAATTTAATCGTGAACCAAAATGTATCAAGGAACCCTTTATCCGTAAACAAGTCTATATAATTCTTAAAACCGATGAAATCCGGTGTCCCTAAACCGTTCCAATTCGTAAAGGAATAATAAAATCCGTAGATGAGTGGCACGATCACAACCAAAATGAGTGCAGCAAGAACAGGTGTTAAAAACAGCCAATATGCGGCATCCCGATTTCTCAACGAAACCGACCTCCTTGAAATGATTTAATAGTTAATGGGTTAGATCATGACTGGGTTATTGGGATGAATCCCTTTGCGACTTTTCTATTAAGAAGGAACAACCAATCGACACGTTTTTCTTGCCGATTGGTCACTTGCATTTCCCAACTCTTATTTGCTATGAATCTTCTCCCAATTTTCAATGTTCTGTTGGACAAGTTCCTCCCAAGTCAATTTACCAGTTACGTATTTTTGGACACTTGCACCAAGATCATCATTCCAACCGACCGGATATCCATTAAACACCCATCCAATCGTATTTCCTTCTTGAGAGTATTTATAAATTTCTTTTGAAATTGGATCGGCAATTTTTTCTACATCATATCCTTCATAAGCAGGAATGAATTTAAAATCTTCCAAAACAGCTTTTTTCCCTGCTTCGGATGTATACATCCAGTCGAGGAACTTCTTCGCTGCTTCCTGTACCTTTTCATCCGATTTCTTGTTCACTGCCCAATAGTTCGGTACACCGACCGGCATGCCTGCATTGTCTCCATTTGGAATCGGGATGATGCCAATTCCCTTTTCAGCTAACTCAGGATCCATATCATAGACTGTGTTATAAACCCAGTTACCTTGCTGAATGATCGCAACCTTTTCAAGCGAGAACAGCTCCTCCACTTGTTGGGAGTAATCAAGACTTGCTGTCGGCTGGACGGAATACTCATTTTGGATATCGACCAATTGTTTAAACTTGTCACCATCCGTGAATTTAACCGTTGGTGCCTTACTTGCTTCTAACACATTCCCATCAAACTCCGGTGATAAGAATACATTGGATAAATGGTTTCCTGTCACCCACTTCTCTTTGACCGGATACGCGAAAACTGCATCGATTTTCAATTTGTCTTTTTGTGAATCGATTTTCTTAACTGCCGCCTCTAATGTTTCATAACTTGTAATGTCATCAGGATTAATTCCGGCTTCTTTAAATATCCGTTTGTTATAAATCAAGCCGTATCCTTCCTGGTTAAATGGAAGTCCAAGGACTTGCCCGTCCTCTTCCACGCCATCCAAAGTACCGTCAAGCGCTGCAGCAGCAGCCTTCGTGTCCTTTAAATCTGTTAATCTATCTTTATATTGTGCGACATCTACCGGTCCGCCAATGTTAAACACCGCTGGCTCCTCACCTGAAGCGAACTTTGCCGTAATGGCTGATTTATAATCATTTCCGCCGCCGACTGTCGATACCTTGATCTTCACATTTGGATTTTCTTTTTCATATTGTTTTGCCAATGTCTCGAATTGCGACTTGAATTCTACCTTGAATTGAAATATATCCAGCGTCACGACGTCCTTTGAGTCGCTGTTTCCGCCTGTTGAAGAAGAGCATCCAGCCAAAATCACACTAAAAATCAATAAAACAGTAAGAATTCCCCCGTACCATTTTTTACGCTTCATGCCTACCCACTCTCCCTTTTTCTCATAATATTCATGCAATTTTAAGAAAACGTTTGCATAAAATTAGTAAAATAAAAGCCATTCATTCTATAAAATTCGTAGTCTATCGTACTTCTTTTACATCACCCCCTCACAAAAACATTGCAAACGTTTACATTTATGCGCTTTATATTACCACCAAATTCCATACTTTACAATAAAATTGTAGTATATTGTAAAAAAAGGATATTAAGAACTCTCTTAATCTAATTATATGATTCAGAAACCTTTGATTATTCCTTTATCCGATTATTTATTGTACGGGCATTTTCATTCCCGGCATTATACGAAAAAAGGGAAACCCGTCGGTCCCCCTCTTTTCACTTCAATATCATCTTTACATTGGAAGGACCGTATTCATCCTTCAATTCATAATATTTATCGCTTGCTTGTCCAAATTCCTTAAACACACCGCTAATGATCAATTCATTCGTTTCCTTATCAACGACACTGTACTTGATATTGCTTTTCCCAAACTTTCTGTCATCCACTTTTAAAAGGATCATCTTGGACACCTCCACATTTAATGGCTGCACTCCTCAGGGTGTGTGGTTTCTTACTTACATAATATAACAAATTATTCAGAATTTATAGATTTTTCGCCATACAAAATAAAAAAGCCTATTAGGCCTTTTCATTTCGCTTATACATTATTACCATCAGGACTTCGAGATATCCAGGAAACCTTCACCGAATACGTCCCGAACATCATGTATGGCTATAAAAGCATTGCTATCCGTTGACTGCACTATTCTCTTTAACTTCAGTACCTCTTGCTTACTTATAACGATATATAAAATATCCTTGGATTCTTTTGTATAGTATCCATGACCACTAAAAACAGTGACCCCCCGGTCCATCAATTCGGTTACTTGTTTTGCAATCTGGTCCGCTTCTTTTGAAATGATGGTGATCGCTTTTTTCGGATTCAATCCCTCAATGATGAATTCCATCGTTTTTGTTCCAATATAAAGCATTAGTATAGTGAGCATCAGACCTTCAGCGCCAATTATGAAATAAGATGAGAACGCAACGATTAAATCGAAAAACAGAAGTCCGTAGCTTAAGCTCCATCCCAAATACTTATTCGTAATTCGGGCAAGGATCGTCGTACCGGCAGTAGTGCCTCCAACACGAATGATCATGCCAATACCTGCACCGGCAAAAACCCCGCCAAATATCGCATTGATGACCAATTCATCTGAAGATATCGTCCAGCTTTCGGTTAAATGAAGGAAAAGTGAGTTAAAGGCAACGGCTACGATTGTATATACCGTTGTCATTTTCGACAAAAATTTATAACCGACAATGAGCAGGAAAGCGTTAATGATCAAACTTAACAGCCCTGGTGACCATTCAAAAAGATAAAACAGTATGATGGTTATCCCTGTGACCCCTCCCTCACCAAGCTCATTGGGAATGACGAAAAGATTTATTGCCAAAGCGAAAATAAAAGCTCCTATTAATATAAAGAAAACATCTAAAGAAATCTTTTTCATATTTATACCCTTCCTTTATGTAATGGTTAATGTGAATTCTGTTAATTTTCACTGCTCTATAGTAACATGGAATTCCATTTAATCCTTCAAAGATTTGAAGGTTTAACAAAAAGACTACCTTGGAAGTTAGATTATCTTCAATGAACGAGCTTAATACAAATTTTTATACATTAGCTTAACAAAACCACTGCTGCCCGATTCTCCTTAAACTGATTTTTCTGGTTAGATTCATGTTCCTGGCTGGGACCTAAATAATCTACCAGCCTTTTCCGACCCTTGAATTCTCCCAGATTAATGGATCATTACTTTATTCTCATGCTCGTTTTCAAAGCTTGACAGTTTCATTGAGTCATGATTAGAATATTTTATGTGTTAACATATATTATTTTTAGTTGACATATAAAAAGGAGAATGGCCATGCACAGTGAAAAACGTTTACTTTGTTGGGAAGAAAAAATAAAAAAAGAACTGGCTCATTTAGAAGAGATTTCGCAAAAGCGCGAACTCGTATCAACCGTATGTGCCGAGCAGCCTTGGCTTACGATCAACGGGTGCAGGATGCTTAATCTAGCTTCTAATAACTATTTAGGATATGCAGGAGATGAGCGGCTGAAAACGGCTATGGTTGATGCCGTACATACATATGGTGCAGGAGCAACGGCTTCACGTTTAATTGTTGGCAATCATCCTCTTTACGAGCAGGCGGAACAAGCTCTTATCAATTGGAAGAAGGCCGAAGCAGGACTCATCATCAACAGTGGTTATAACGCGAACCTTGGAATAATCTCCACCCTGCTGTCCCGTAACGATATTATTTATAGTGATAAATTGAATCATGCAAGCATTGTCGATGGAGCTCTTTTAAGCAGAGCAAAGCATGTACGCTATCGTCATAATGATTTAGATCATTTAGAAGCATTTTTGAAAAAATCACCGATTGAAGCACGTAAATTAATCGTGACGGATACGGTCTTCAGCATGGATGGTGACTTCGCTTATCTTGAAGACCTAGTTCGGTTAAAGGAACGTTATAACGCAATGTTAATGACAGATGAAGCACATGGAAGCGGCATTTACGGTAAAAACGGTGAAGGCTATGCAGGTCATCTCCATCTTCAAAATAAAATAGATATCCAAATGGGAACATTCAGTAAAGCGCTTGGTTCATTCGGTGCCTATGTTGTCGGGAAAGAATGGCTCATCGACTATTTAAAAAATCGCATGCGCGGATTCATCTATTCAACTGCACTTCCCCCTGCCATACTCGGTGCTATAAAAACAGCGATTGAACTCGTACAGCAAGAACCAGAACGCCGCTCACTGCTCCAAACACATTCAGAATACTTTAGAGAAGAACTCACAAATTACGGGTTTAACATTTGCGGAAGCCGATCACAAATTGTTCCTATCGTCATCGGGGAAAACGAAAAAGCGATGGAATTTGCTGCACGTTTGCAAAAAGAAGGAATTGCCGCTATTGCTGTCAGGCCGCCGACCGTTCCTGAAAATGAAGCGAGAATCCGGTTTACCGTAACGGCTCTCCACGATAAAAAAGATCTTGATTGGGCAGTTCAAAAAGTTTCGATCATTGGAAAAGAAATGGGTGTTGTTGAATGAAGCAGCCGAATTTAGTCGTGCTTCCTGGCTGGGGAATGGAAAAAGAGGCGTTTCAACCGTTAATCAAACCGCTGTCAGAACTATTTCACCTTTCATTTATAGATTGGAGAGATATGAAGGCACTAAATGACTTTGAAGAACGGGTCATAAACACAATCGCTTCCATCGATGGTCCTGTTTATTTATTGGGCTGGTCATTAGGATCACTAGTATCACTTGAACTTTCAAGTTCTTTTCGAGAAAGAATAAAAGGTTTTATCCTTTTTGGCGCAACAAGTCGGTTCACTACAGGGGAAAATTATTCAGTTGGCTGGGATCCGCGAATGGTCGAGCGCATGAAGAAACAACTGCCGCGCAATAAAGAGAAGACTTTGACTTCCTTCTATGAAGCGATGTTTTCCGATGCTGAAAAAGAAGCAGGTTTTTATCATCAATTCACCAGGATCAGTCAAAGCGAGTTTAATGGAGATGATGTGTTTTCGCTTCTGATTGGACTGGATTATTTACTTCAGAAAGATGCTCGAGCAAGACTCGACCGGATTGAAGCCCCCTTTTTAATGCTTCATGGGAGGGAAGACAAAATTTGTCCACTTGAAGCTTCATCTTTCATTAAAGAGAATCTGGGTGGGAAAGCCGAGGTTCGTATTTTCGAAGGTACTGGTCATATTCCATTTTTCACAAAACCAGAGGAATGTATGGATCATATAAAAACATTTATTCAAAAGGAGTACGTTCATGATAGATAAACGATTGTTAAGCAAGCGATTCAGTGAACACGCGCAAACATATGATGCGTATGCCAATGTTCAAAAAAACATGGCAAAGCAATTAGTGGATTTGCTTCCTCAAAAAAAAACCAATCATAAAATCAATATTCTTGAAATCGGCTGCGGCACCGGTTACTTAACCAGGTTACTCGTCAAAACATTCCCTAATGCCGCCATTACGGCTGTTGATTTGGCACCCGGTATGGTTGAAGTGGCAAAAGGATTAACAAAGGAAGACCGTGTTACATTTTTATGTACGGACATCGAAGAAATGGCGCTAAATGAAAATTACGACTTGATTATTTCCAATGCAACGTTTCAATGGCTGAATGATCTTCCTGCAACCCTTGAAAAACTTTTTACACGATTAACGGCGGAAGGAAGCCTGATATTTTCAACGTTCGGAATAGATACCTTTCAAGAGCTTCATAGTTCATATGAACAAGCGAAAGAAAAGCTTCAACTTTCCATGGATAGTTCACCAGGTCAAACGTTTTACACTCTGGAAGAATTATCCCAAGTTTGTGAAGCAGCAATCCCCTATTCAGCAGCAGCTCCAATCGAGATTACAAAAATAGAAAAGCTTGAACTGGAGTACTTTCAGACAGTTCGTGAATTTTTCACTTCAATCAAAAAGATTGGCGCTGCTAACAGCAACAAAGAAAACTACTGCCAGCGCCCTTCCCTTTTTCGAGAGTTAATCAACATATACGACACAGAATTCCGAAATGATTCAGGTGTGAAAGCAACCTATCACTGCTTGTTCTTTAAAATAAAAAAACATGAATGATCCGAAGATAACCAGCTGGGATACAAGCAAAGTAAGTATTATACATAATCGCAAATCGTTTATATAAAGTAACTACTAGTATTCCATCCGCTTACTGTCGGTTAACCATCCCCTTCAAGCAATTCAGTCCGCCGCCACTCCTAATTCCTTTGGAGAGGCGGCGGACTTTTTACGTATAACTTCATCCAAATACCTTGCCATCCGTAATATTGACCACTCGATCACATAAATCCAACATTCTTTCATCATGCGTTACCATGATGGCCGCTTTATTTCTTGATTTCACCTCATGTGCAAGCATTTCAACAACATCCCTGCCTCTTTTGGAATCAAGACTTGCGGTTGGTTCATCCGCTAAAATGATTTCTGGATCATTCATCAGCGAACGGGCGATGGCTACACGCTGCCGCTCACCGCCCGACAGTGCTTCTGGCAGGTGATCTGTCCGATGTCCAAGTCCAAGGTGGCTAAGCAATTCGTCCGCTTTTTTCACAGTTGTTTTATCTCGCTTGCCGATCAATTCGGAAAGCAGCAGAAGCTGATCTCGTACGGAGAGATATGGCACAAGATTCGACGATTGGAATACAAACCCGATCTTTTCAAGGCGCACCCGAGTCAATTCTTTTGGGGATAGTGTTGTAATATCCTCACCATTCAGCAGTAAGCGGCCTTTGCTCGGGGATAGTAACGCACCTGCTATCGAAAGAAAAGTACTTTTTCCTGAACCTGAAGGACCGACGATGGCGACGAATTCCCCCGCTCTCACATTCAGGGAAATATCATCAAGGGCTTTCACCTTATTATCGCCTTCCCCATAAACCTTACTGACGTTTTCAAATAATAGTTTATCCCCCATCATGATACCCTCCCTATTGCTTCGATCGCGTCTATCTTCGCTACTCGGTATAGGGATAGCAGCGAACCCAATACGGATACAGCCAAAAGTAATACGGAATATTTAATGACCAAATCGGCACTCAATTCAAATGGCATTCCTTCTGGCATGATTAAAGTGACGCCGAATGTCAGGGCAACACTGATGGCTATGCATGTCACGGCAAGCAGCATTACTTGACCAACGATGCTTTTTGCCAGGTAGCCCGTATTGGCCCCCAGTGCTTTAAGGACTCCAAATTGATTCGTCTTCTGCAAAGTAATCACATAAAAGAATACGGCCAAAACGAAAGCTGCAATGACAAACAAAAAGGCAATCATCATCGTCAATGTCCCCTGTTCCTCTTTGAACCCTGGTATACTCTGAAGTGATTCTTCTTTCGAAATGAGCGTTACACCTTCAGGCAATGATTCACGTACATTCTCTTCTGACTTCGAATCCATTTGCACGGCTATTGCGCTGATTGAGTCTTTACCTTGATTTTTCAATCCAGGATTAATCTCCTGCCACCCCTTAACATTCATGTAAACTGCCGGTGTATGGCTGTAAGACTGATTTTCAGTAAAACCAACAATGGTGAAAACCTTACCTGATAGGTCATCTTTAAGTGAATCACCCAATTTATAACCGACTTCTTTTAAAGAACGATCTGCAACGACTTCACCTTGTTTCTTATTGTCATAGCTCGTTCCTTCTATGACCTTTGGTGCTAAAATCCCACTGGCATCGGTCGCAAAAATAGTGGCATCCGTTTTCTCCGATGATCCGATTTTATTCAATGTGATCATCATTTGCCCCAGCCCTTCGGCTTCTTTAACATCCGATATAGCCCGGATTTCATCAAGCTTTTCCATCGATATGATCGATCGATTCAATTTATTTTTAGAGTCATGCTCCATGACGAAATAGTTGCCTTTCATGTTTTGTATGGATGAAGCATTATCTGATGAAAGTCCATTAGCTAATCCTGAAATGATAAAAACAAGCAAAGCGACCAATACCATGATCAGTCCAACCAGCAGATAACGTAACTTTGAATGCTTTAGTTCACGCATTGCCAAAAACATCATTTCATCTCCCTTTCTTTTGTTTACCAATCAAGTCCTGCTTCAATCGGTATGACTCGATTGTAAACACTCAATATGAATGGAAGATGAACAACTGATTACATAAAGGGCAGCCGTATATAAAAAGTGGTCCCTTTACCAAGTTCACTTTGGACTTCAATCGTTCCTCCATGAAGTTCAACCGTCTTCTTCGTGATCGAAAGTCCTAATCCGCTGCCTGTTTCACTTCTGTTCCTCACTTTGTCGACTTTATAAAAGCGATCAAGGATATAAGGGAGGTCTTCTTCTGGAATTCCAATGCCCGTATCCGCGATCATCACTTCAACAGTACTGCCTATACTTTTAATCCGAATATGGATTGAACTGCCGCTTTCCGAGTATTTAATGCTATTGGTTATCAAATTCGTCCAAACTTGATTTAAAAGTTTCTCATCTGCAGAAATGGCGGTGGACGGCAAATCCATTTCGATCACCATATCCTTTTCCCGCCAATTCCATTCCAGCATGAACAACACCTGCCGGATTTGCTGCGCTAAATCGAACTTTGACCGCTGCAGCGGATCATCTACTTTATCCAACGAAGCAAGCATGAGCAGCTGTTTGCTTAACGACGACATGCGCCTGCTTTCTTTTTCAATGATGGATAAGTACTGATTTCTTTGTTCCTTTGTTAATTCCTCCGATTGAAGGGTTTGGGAAAAACCTTGGATGGATGCAAGCGGAGATTGAATTTCATGAGATACATTCGATACGAACTCCTGCCTCATATCATCCAACCGCTGTATGCTTTGAGTCATTTTCGAGAAGTGCTGTGCCAAGTCCCCTATTTCATCCCTTCGGGAGACATTCAATTCACTACTATAATCCCCATCGGCGATTCTTTTTGTAGCCTCCGTTAATTTCGTAATCGGCTTAACGATGAAACGTGTATTAATGATCACAAATAAAAAACTAAGAAGTAGCGTCAGAACGAGTAAAACTGCAAGGAAAAAGCGAAATTCGCCAAACTGCAGCTCTATATTGGGCCTTACAAACAATGCATGCTTTTCACCATTCACGTTCATCGGGACCCCAATGCTATTAATTAATACATCTTCAAAAAAACCCGTAATAAATAACCCATTATTATAATTGGCGATCCCTTGATAGGTATTCCCATTCAAAACTCCGGAAATCGTGTCGCGGTCCAAATTCGTTTCCCGAAACGGCTCACCATATAAAGTTCCTTCACCCTGCTCATTAAATAGATACATTTGATAGTGCAATCCTGCAATATGGGTTAAATACGCATCAATATCCTGATCAGGATTCTCCTCATATAAGGAGACGATCTCACTTGCGACTTTGCTTATCTTCTCACCATTGTTGGGTTTTTGAACCTGATGATAATAGACATTGGAAATTAAAAAAGCGATGACACTGGCAAGCACCATGATCAAAATGGTTTGAATAACTATCCTGAAATAAAGTGTTTTCACTTCTTGTTGACCTCCAGTTTATAACCTAAGCCACGGACAGTCGTTATGACAAAGTCATCGGTCCGGCAGGCAAAACGTTCCCTCAACCGTTTAATATGGACATCAACCGTTCGATCATCCCCTGCAAAATCAGCACCCCAAACCAGTTCAATAAGCTGCTCACGCGTAAAGACCTGATCAGGAAAACTTCCCAGCTGAGCCAGCAGCTCAAATTCCTTAAGCGGCAGGAGCAGCGTATTCCCCTTTATTCGCACTTCGTAACTTTTACGGTCAATCACCGTTTGATTCAATGAGATGGATTCAGAATTCACCATACGGTATCTTCGCAATAGCGCTTTTATCCGAAATAGAAGTTCCCTTGGCTCAAATGGCTTCACGAGGTAATCATCCGTACCCGCAAAGTACCCCTTTTCCTTATCGATAAGTTGATCTTTAGCTGTCAATAAAATGACGGGCAGATCATATTGATCCCGGATTTCCTTACAAAGATCCAGTCCGTTTTTATACGGCATCATTATATCGACAACAGCCAGATGGATCCGTTCCTTCTCCAGTAACAAGGAAGCTTCATTACCGTCCTTCGCTTCCGATACCATGTACCCTTCCTTTTCCAAGTGAAATTTAAGCAACTCCCGAATATGCCGATCATCATCCGCAATTAATATATGTATCAAAGAAACCACATCTCCACTTCTTTTATAGCCCTGGCTAAACATACAATAGCAATAATTAAACCTGTAAAACAACAAATACTAATTCAATTTCCGGTTCCTTATAAACTAGTTTGCCGCTAATATACAGCACCTTCTTATTTTTTTAAAAAAATAAAGTCAAAAGCAAACAGATTCTAAAAACCCTGTCCGCTTTTTTCCTATAGTAAACCGTCATATTCACACAAGTTCAGCCCTATTGATATTTTTATTGTCCAAAAGGGTTTTAAATATTCTGAATATAAATTATAATTGTTTTATTTTAAAACATCTAGGAGGTCACTATGGGAGTAGTAGAGAAAATCAGCGGATTTGCTGGTAAAACGTTTACCTTATGGGTCATTTTATTTGCAGTTATTGCGTATATCTTACCTAATCATTTTATATGGATTGGAGCCTATATTGTTCCATTATTAGGAATTGTCATGTTTGGCATGGGACTTACATTATCAGCAGCGGATTTTAAAGAAGTATTCCGACGGCCGAAAGAGGTCGCACTAGGGGTAGCAGGTCATTTTATCATTATGCCCTTATTGGCATTCGGATTAGCAATAGGGTTCGATTTGCCCAAAGAAGTCGCTGTTGGTGTTATTTTGGTAGGATGTTGCCCTAGTGGAACGGCTTCGAATGTCATGGTGTTTCTTGCGAGAGGAAATGTTGCGCTTGCAGTTGCCATTGCTTCTGTTTCCACTATTCTAGCGCCTATCGTAAGGCCCCTGCTTATTCTGCTCTTGGCAAGTAAATGGGTCAACATCAGTATTGGGTCATTATTCATTTCGATCATTCAAGTGGTGATTATCCCACTGATACTGGGATTTCTTGTTAAGAAGTTTTTCGGCAAACAGGCAGAGGCCGGTGCAAAGGCTTTACCTCTAGTATCTGTCATTTCCATCGTTCTGATCGTATCTGCCGTAGTAGCTGGCAGCCAAGATCAGCTGGCTAAAACAGGGTTGCTGATTTTTGCAGTAGTCGTTCTTCATAATGTTCTTGGCTTTTTACTCGGCTTCTTCTTTGCTCGTTTATGCGGGATGGATTTAGCTAAACAGAAAGCTGTTGCAATGGAGGTCGGTATGCAGAACTCTGGTTTAGGTGTAGCCATAGCAACAGCCCACTTCTCGCCTTTGGCCGCTGTTCCAAGTGCCATTTTCAGTGTTTGGCATAACATATCAGGTTCCGTTCTGGCCTATATCTTCAGTCTCATGAAAGATAAAAAAAATCTAGGCACCGATAAAAATAATTCGATAAAAACAGACGCATCATAATATGTTGGAGATGAACAAAAAAATGCTTTTCAGTAAATGAATAAAAAAAGCCGATTGAGTGAATCGGCTTTTTTTGTGCATTTATCATCAGAATATTGAACATTCAAGGGAAAATGACAATATTCAAGGCCCAAAAATAATGAACTTACTGCCTTGTTGTGGTTATTTTTTTGTACTACCTGCTATACTACTAGATGAAAGTAAGTTATAAAATTTGCTAATGATTCGGGTTATAGTAATTGACTATCATTTTAAGGATGAGGGAATATAATGTCACCAAAAATAAAATCTTCAAGAAAAATAGCTAGATATTCACTAATTATCATGGGGGCGGGTTACATTGCAACCACTCCATTTCAAGGTACATTGCCTTTAGATTTATTACATGGAGGGTTTGAGGCTGGTTTAGTCGGCGGATTGGCAGATTGGTTTGCAGTCACTGCATTATTCCGCCATCCGCTTGGATTACCAATCCCCCATACAGCGCTTTTGCCCAACAATCGTAAAAGAATGACAAATGCACTTGTTTCGATGTTAAAAAACGACTGGCTTTCTAAGGAAAGCATTCAGGACAAAGTAAAACATATTCCTTTTACTGAAAAATTGATCCCTATTTTAGGAAAAGAGATTCAAAGTGATACTTTTAGAAAAGTCCTGATTAAACTGATCAAGCAAATGATTGGTTATATAGATATAGAAAAGATTTCGCCTTTCGTTGCAAAAAAAATTAAAGCATCACTTTCTGGCATAGACATGAGCAAGATTCTTCATTTAGTAAGTTCAGAGTTACTTAACGAAGAGTTTGATAAGAAGGCTTTGGATCATGTTTTGAAAAAAGCTGAAGATTGGTTAGGAAAAAAAGAAACCAGTCACCGACTTGGCATTGTTTCCATGGATGTACTCAGCAAGATTGAACTGGAAGGTATGCTTCAGTTCGCCGTTAAGTCCATTCAAAGTCTACTTAACGAAGAGAAACTTGGGAATATCATCCAAAACCTGCTATTAAGTGTCGTAAATAATTTACAAAACGAGAAAGAACCAAATAGAGAGGCTTTAATCTTATATTTCAGGAAAGAGATACAAGGCATTAACCATAACCGGGAACTGTTAGAAGGAGTTGAAAAATGGAAAAAACAACTTCTGACAAAATGGGAGCCTGAGGCGACAATAAAGGGAAGCCTAAAACAAATTCAACAAGAAGCATTGGATTTCGTCGAAGATGAACATTTCATGGATACTTACCTGACTCCAATGATTCATCATATACTGGACAATATTAAGGAAAATAGCACCCGCATCGATCAATGGATACAGAAACAAATTACTGTTCTCATTGAAAAAAATCATACGCAAATCGGCAATCTTGTACAAGAAAACTTAGATAAGTTAGACAACGAAACGCTGATTGATATGATGGAAAATGGTGTAGGAAAAGACTTGCAGTGGATTCGGGTGAACGGGGCGGTCTGCGGTTTTATCATAGGGCTTATCCTAACAGGTGCACAGGCTTTGCTTAGGCTATTATAATCCAGGCATAACGGCAGTATACAGTCGTTACCAAATCAACTGGGACTGATTCGTTTTTCTGAAAATGAAGAGATAAACAAAAAGCCAGCCAAGGTTTTCATGAAACACCTCGGCTAGCTTTTCCTTTTTATCAATAGACCTAGATTACAGGTATACATATAAGTCAAAGCCCCACTTAAAGCAGGGCTTCAATTAACTAAGGGTTGCATTGCTGATCATTAAGCCAGCCATCAATATGATCCAAATTAAAAATCAGCAAATTATCGATGGGTCTGAGATGGGGGATCTTTTTATTCAAAATTAGATCATTGATTTCCTCTTCGGTAATTGGATAATTTACCGACTCAAGGTAAATCATCAAACTTTTTATACCATAGGCTTTCCTCATTTAATCACCTCCCACCAAATTCTCCTTATTCAACATAAAGAAAACTTAGTGCTAGATATTAAATGAAAGACCGCTTAACTCTTAATACCCACTTTTTGAAGAAATAATCGCTTTTACTTTATGTGGGCACTTTAAATCAGGAAATTAATCTAATGTATAGGGTTTTCTCTCCTCGATTATTTTCACTGCATCCCATTCCACAGATTTGGAGTACATATATTTATCTGTCTGTTCAAAACCCATCCTTTTAGTAAGTTCAGTGTTTGTTGTATCCAACAATACTTTTCCAGTTCTTCTTTCTTCAGATGCTGGAAACAACTCTCCCTTATATATTGCCTTCGAATTTATCTTAAATAAATTTTCTACCTCTTCTACAGAAACATTTTTTATATAAATATTTTCATCTAAATGTTTGATACCTTGAGATAGATCAGCATGCTTATTACTTATTAACCTTAAAGACTTTTCTTCCAGTAGACTAATACTATACTCGCTACCATTATGTATTGCATACCTTCCTTTTCTTATCATAGTTTTCTCCATTTTTCAGGTAAGTATTTATCATAAAAATAAAATTCCATTTCATTCATATACTATTCAACTTCATTATATAGTCTCTAACTTCTCCCCTAGGTATAACCTTCCTGCTTTCAGGTAAATCTTCAAATATTAATAGTGGTTTTTTCATCTCAATAATCGCTTCTATGTCGTTAAGAGGCACGTCCTTTTTAAAAACAAATTGCTCTTGCTTTTCGAATTCATAGCAGGCTGCATCATTACTATCCATACTAAATAACGAAATCTCATTTTCATCCAAGATATGCCTGCCTAATGAATATGGCTCAAACTCTTTACCTTTGTAAGCTACCAAAAACTTTAGTTCATAAACTAAATCAACTTCTTCTTTAGTCACATCCTTGATAAATAGATTTGTCTTATTCCCTGTTTGATCAAAAACTTCACGAAATCCTTGTTCAGGTTCATGGGTTCTTAGTCTTAACCTGTCGTTACGGATATTTAAGAGGTAATCCTTATGATTATATATGGCATATTTCACCTTTAGCTTCACCTCGTCTAACTTGATCTTATTTAATATTTTATAATGTCACTTGTATTGAAGAATGAATATTAATTCAGAAGTTCCAAAACTGTTTTATAAAAATATTCACATGCATCATCTTCTGTATCAAATTTCTTTAAATTTGATTTCAACCCACGTTCACTATAATAGACTTCCAAAATATTATCTCTTTTATTTAAGCAAAGTACCTCATTATGTAGTCCACCATTAAGGCTATATAGATTTTTTGGAACATTATCTTTAATTAATAATTTCTCCAATTCCAACTTTTTCAAATTAATTCCCTTCTCGTCTAATTATGTACATTTTCTTTTATATACTTAACCTCAAGAAATATATAATCCGAGTTATCTTCTTAGACGATTCGGATATACACCTTTTTCTTTTTATCTTTGAAAATATAGTATGCTGATTCCTGCATCACATGACCTTGGATCATACCATTGCGTAATCTTACCCCATTCGAAAACATTTTCAGACATTATACCTTCTGGATACCCAATTTGCTCTGTAAGCCATTCGCCATGCTGCGAAAGTTTTTCTTCATAGTCCCATTGGTTAATGGATGGATCACTAACTTTTAAGCGTATTCCTTGTATTATGTTATTTTCGAAAGAAATTCTAACAGAAAATCTTTTGCTTCCCAATTGTATAGGCCTTAAAGATCCAACTGTTGCTTCATTTGCCTGCCTTTTCCTAACCTCAAAATTAGGATTTTTTGAAAATGACTTCTCCAAAAAATCTAAATTTGTATCTTGTTTTACTTCAATTCCATCTATTATCATTATTCCATTTTTTAAGTTATTCATTAGCGAATCCCCATTTCAAAATAAATCAGCAACTCCTATCGCTTCAATATGCTCAGCTTTAGTTAATTTGAAATTGTTTAATAACACTAGAGCCTCTTTTAATATCTTTTCATATTCACAATAAACTTTTAAAGTACATTATATACAAAGAAGAAAGTGAAGCCTTACAAGATTTTATTGACAGGATAAGAGGAGACAAAGCAATGAGAACTTCTGCAGTTTCCCCTTTTTGGGAACTGGGACACCAAGCATCGCCAATAATACCGCCATACATACTCGGTAATACTCTTTTCTTAATAGCTAAACTCTTGTTTATGCTTCCTATCTGTCTACAATTCTTCTGCCTGCTATTCCTTACACTTACTTTTTGTTTAAGTCTAATACAAGATGCAATTCTTTATGTAAGTTTTCAGCTTTATGTAATTCTCCTAATAACGGATTTTGATAGTCATTATAACTATCCATATAAGCCCTTACGCCGCCAATAATATTTAATTCCCTTATATCTTCATTACACTCCATTACATCCAATGCATTCTTATATCTAATATATATAAGTTGAAAAACGCCGCTAGTAATTTCATTACTATAATCTTTTTCAAGATTATTTATCACAACTTTTAATTGATCGATTAACTGCTTTTTCTTATCCATTTCATATTCCTATCTACTCGCCTATAAAGGAGACCCTTAACAAAACAGTTCCAAAGCTCATTAGAGGGGATAGTGCAATAAATATTAATCGAGTTTGAAATGTGGAAATTAATCTAATGAATAAGGTTTCCTCTCCTCGATTATTTTCACTTCATCCCATTCCACAGATTTGGAGTACATATATTTATCTGTTCGTTTAAACCCCATCTTTTTAGCAAGTTCAGTGTTTGTTGTAACCAACAATACTTTTCCGGTTTTGCTTTCTTCTGATGCCGGAAACAGTTCTCCCTTATAAACAGCATAGGGATTAATAGAATATAATTCTTTAACTTCACTTACACCTACCATTTTCGTGTAAATATTATTTTTGTAATAAGTAAAACCATTGTCCATATCTTTTTTATCATTGCTAATTAATTCAATAGCTTCTACTGTATCAGATTCTGTGAATCTATACTCTTTCCCATTATAGATCGTATACTCACCTTTTCTTAGCATTTTCCCACACACTCCATTATTTAATTTTCCATCACCCAAATTAAAACTGCTTCGCTTCCCGTTTAACATAGCATAAACTGGACTCTGGACATAAAAACCCCCTATAAAGGACCTTTATAGGGGGGTTTTTATGTTTATATGGGGGATTTACATCAAGCCCCATACTCTTCTTTAATTGCTTTATCTGCACAAAAACTATGGAATTGCTTGATTAATTCATCGATATCTTCTTTTCTTGTGATTTTCTCAAGCCATTCTTTAGGAATGTCGTCCATTTTATAGTACATACCTGCCATTGTCCCTGTAATGGCACCTACTGTATCCGTATCATCCCCTAGATTCACTGCTGTTAAAACGGCATCGCTAAATGAATCTGAATTTCCTAAGCACCAAATGGCTGCTTCCAACGTATGAACGACATAACCATCTGACTGAATTTCTTCATGTGGTAATGAAAAGAAATCTTCCTCAAAAATCCTTGAATAGGATTGAAGCTCTTTTTGGTATATATGATCTTTATCAAAATTCTCATCAAAAAGTTCTTTTATTTCCCTTTTTGAAACTTCAGGAGAATTATTATAAGAAAGTCTAAGTAAAAACTCGACATAAATAATGGAACCTACCACAGAACGCGGATGAGAATGTGTAACTTCCGTATATTTTTTAATGGTTTGGATTTTTTCAATGAAATTAAAGTTATTAAAAAGGATAAATGCTACTGGAGCGATCCTCATCAACGCCCCATTTCCATTATCAAACATGGCATTTCCGCCACATTCTGGTGCCGGGGTTCCATTCCTAAACTTGGTTATGGCTTCACTGGTCGATCTGCCAATATCGAACATTTCATGATGCGGGGTCCAATAACCAGATTCCATATACTGAACGAATTTTTGCATGAGCTCCGCTGAATCGCCTTTTTCAATTAAGTTTTCAATTAAACATAAAGTTAATGAAGTATCATCCGACCAAGTGCCTGGCGGCTGATTATAGGTTCCATATCCCGTTATATCATTAATAGTGAAAGTCCCTCTTTTTTTAAATTCAACTGGGACACCAAGCAAGTCTCCAACAATACCGCCATACAGACTTGGTAACATTCTTTTTTTTAGATTATATCTCAAAAAACTTTTACTATCGTCTTCCCATCTGTCTACCATTCTTCTGCTTGTCATTCATTACACCTACTTTTTGTTTAAGTACCATTTTGTCTGCTTCTATACTCCTTGCTAAATTCAATGTACTACTAATTGATTAAGGTAACACTTTGGTTTTATACAAATTAACACCTATACTACAAAATTACTATAGGTTTTTCCCTTTTATAAAAAAACCTTGAATGGCTTTAGCCACTCAAGGTTTCATTTTATTCTAGCAAAATACATACGGTTTTCATTTTCGATAATCTTAACTCTGTTACCACGGCTTGCAATGGTTTTGGAGCTTTGGTTAAGTAGTCTGGTTTTTAAATCAATTGGATTATCTCCAATAATTCTACTTTCCTATTTTCCCCATCGTTATCATATATAAAAATTTGAAAATTCGATCCTCGTAACCTCTTTCGATAATTGAAGAATTTTGTCTTTCATCCACATCATACAATATCCAATTTCCATCTTCAAAGTAACAACCTGTTGAAATTGGTACATTAGTTTTTCTTCCTATAACAATATTGAGTTCTTGTAAATCTACACCTAACTCTTTTATCTTATTTTCATATTCACTTCGTGTCATTTTACCACTACCCCATTGAACAAATTCGGCATCTTGACCATTATTATTATTCAGGTTAAAAAAATTCAAGCATTTGAAGGTGCGGTAAAACAATTAAAAAACTTCTATATGAGTTCCTTAGGTTGGTATTTTAGGTTTGAAAGATGGTTATAATCGGCACTAGGTAACCTCATCTTAAACGCTTCATTACTTATTCTTGGAGACTAAAACAATAATTTTTCCGTTCTTAATCTTTTTATAAAGTTTTCTAAAGCATCACTTTCATTATTAAATTTTGTAATAGAACCTGTAACCACACTAGCCCTTTCATCAGTTACATATACTACCCATTGATCACCATCAACTCTAATTCCTACCTCATTTTCTCTTTGTGGATGTTCATTAAACCAATTATATCTTTTTAATTTCTCTTGCTCGATTATTTCTTTTGCTTCCTGTTGTGTCATTTGTTTATTCTCCTTTAATTTAAATAAATAGAAAAATATCTTTTTGAATTGATTACTTAATTTCTTTTAACATCCCTAACCCCTCAAGCCATTCTACAGGTAAAGGAAGTTCATATTGTATTCCACCTCCTGGTGACCCAAAACCTTCTGCAATTCCTCCTTTTTGGGTTAAAACTTTACTGTAATCTCCATTGTAGTACCTTTCAATTTGAGCTTCTACTTTCATCTTTAATTCTTTATCCGTACAATTCATAACATACTCTTTTAATCTTGAAAAATCCCCTATTACTTTGTACTGATGATATTTCGTCGCATCCTCAACATAAGGCAATGACCTCTGTACATATTCATACGGTTTTCCATCCATAACTGGTGAGGTATATCTACCATTTGGTGGCCCGTACCTATCAATGATTCCCCCTACTTTAGGTATAAATTCTTCTTTTATTGCATTTCCATTCTTATCAAGCACATATCCACCTTGAGGAACTTCTGACCAATTAATTGAACCATCTGCATTCAGTAAGCTAGAATCTTTGGGTATCTGGATGTCCTCAGGCCACTTACCAAATGATTCAAATTTGTCAGCATAATTTGTTCCTTTGTATTCATCTATTTTCATGAGATAAGTTTTAAGCTCAACTGCATTGCATGTCGATTTCTTTAATAAGTTTTCTACATGTTTAACCGTACCCTTAGAAATACTCTCCCCTGAAACACCCTCTACTTTGCTATCCTTCACCGTGAATTTCTGATAGGCTTCCTTAATTGTCTGCTTTTCCATCACAACTTGGGGAAGGGTTGGTCCTCCTGCGAGGGATACTTGTTCCATACTTATCCGTTTAGGGATCTCTTTTTTACCGATTTCTTCACCTATATTTTTTAACGTGGTTTTTCCTGATCTCGCTATGTCTGTTATTGTAGCTTTTGCATACTGAACCTGCTTTTGCGCAAATTCTTTGCTGTAAGGGACGAACTTTGTACCACTTGCTACTTTATCGGCGACTTTAGCCGCACCTGCCACACCGCCGATTCCAAGTGCCATTAACAGCCCGTTCTGGCGCTGTTCCTCGGTTAGCTGGTTGCCGAACATGTCTTTGCCGGTGGCCGCTTCACCGAGGCCGTTGGCTGCGAGGAGCCCGTATATTCCGTATTCGGTTTTCTGGAGGAGGCTAAAGCCTTTTGTCGTTTTATAGGCATCGAGCGCGTGGTTTGCTGCGTTGAGCCCTTTCGCCGTTTTGTAGATGGCGTTGCCGCCTTTGATGGCCCGTCCGGCCCAGCCGACGACGGGGATGAATCCAGCGGCGGCCATGGCGCCGGCGGCGATTCGTTCGGCATCGGACAGCTTGCGGCCCGTTACTGGATCGACTCCGGTCGAGGCCCTGATTGAATCATAATATCCCGTGAATTCCCCTGTAAAGGTTTTTGTCGTATCCCAGGCCTTTTCGTACCATGGACGATTTTCGAGTTCTTCCATTTCCTGTTCGATTTTCCGGGCTTCTGCTTGTTCCTTTTTGAAGGTTTGATAGTCTTTCATCTGACCGGCGACTTCATCCTTCACTTGATAGACGTCACTGCTCTTGAATGCCGATTGGTTGAATGTCATCGGCGAAACGTGGCCGTCCTGTTTGGTGGCATCAAGCAGGGCACGGAAGAGGCCAACGGCCACGTTTTCCTGCCCGATGGACACATCATATTCCTCGACCAGTTGCCGGTCGACATTCTCGACCTTTGTCACGGTGTCATCCATCCTGTGCCCGGCCAGCGTGATTTTTTCATTAAAGTCCTTTTGGTCGAACATATCAAGAGGCAGGATATCGTCAATGCTGTTCAGGATCCTTTGAAGATCGTTCGCTTGTTGATCGACAAGCGACTTCGCTTGGTTGATGCCGTTTGAGACTTCGCCATCTAAAAAGGGGACCTCGACCACCGTATTTCCGGAGAGGTCCGCTTCTTCCAGACTGGCCCGTATGCCTTCCAAAAAACTGATCTGGGTTGTGAATAATTCCATCCAGGCGTCCGCCACCTCGATTTGTGCTTCATAGAAGCTTTTGATGGCGGTAGCACCGGCTCCCTGGAACTCGTCATCCAGGCCGACAATGCCCTGAAATTCCTTTTTCAGGGCTGTGACTTCCTTCTTTAGTTCTTCATATTGCTTGGCGCGCGACTTGGTTGCGGCCGTCAATGTCTCGGATTCAAATATCTTCATCGCTGATACCCATGTGAAGACGTATGGGCGATGGCTTCATCCTGTTCTTTTAATAAGTCAATGTTAGCACGGGTATCTTCCACATTTTTCTGGACGATTTTGATATATTGCTCAAAGACCTTCTCCAGGTTCGTTTCGCGATCGATCCATTTCGAGGTGAATTCCAATTTATTGTTGCCAAGCTCGCCTGCCGGTAAATTTCCAAGCGTGACTGTACCAAGTGCCGTCTTCACTTGATCGACTTGCTTCGTTACGGCAGGATGATTCAGTTTGATTGTCGTCATTTAAAACAACCACCCTTTTAAATATGATATTTTACTTTCCAATTGATCTATGACGGCTTCTCCTTTGCCTAAAAGAACATCCGCTTCATGTGCTATCGTACCTGCTGCACTCAGAGCCTTTTTCTCTATATTAAGCATCATGATTTTACCGTCGATTTTCTCTTGATAGTCATCATAATCATCATGAATGATCGTTGACATTGCCTTGTATGCATCACTGCGGGCATCTTGAAAGTCTTCTGCCCGGTTTCCCGTCCAGCTTTTTGCCAAGTCCGGGTTTTTAATTTTAGCTATTTCCCCAAGACAAGCATTCTGTTCTTCTTTGATTTGTCTTTTTGCCTGCTCCAAACGATTGATTTTTTCATTCACATCGGAAGTTTTACTGGAGAGGGCAGAGTGAATTTCACTCAATGAATTTGCATACACCTAAAAAATCACCTCAAACATACTATTCTCATTATGTAGACTGTCATATTTTTCATAATTTTTATTATAAGGATTATAGTCTTAGAGTTAAATAGGGATAAATAAGCTATTTATGCTACGGAATTAGGAGATTCAGCCCGCACGCTCCAATTCCAAATTAGACTTTTTACCCTCACATTTCCATTTTTAAACATAAAGAAAGGGTGCAGGCTGCACCCTCTGAATATTTACTGCATTATTTGAATTCCTTTTCGCCAAATAAATGCGGAACTTTCACTTTTTTCCCTTTTTTATGATTGAAATCAGGTTTTTTAGCTTCGATTTTTGCTTGGTCATAGACAGCTGTGCCGACAATTTCAGCAACATCTTGAAGCTTTTCTTTTGAGATTTTATCAATGGTATCATCAGGAGTATGATACCAAGGTTCTGATGGACTGTGGATGAATAAAGCAGCGGGTATTCCAGCCTCAGCAAATGACACATGGTCACTTCTCCCGCCTTGTCCATATGGAGTCGGCTCACCATTCAGTCTTGTACTTGATGCCTGGGCCAGCTCGGTTACAAGGTTCATTTCTCCATCATTAGTCAAAATGACCAAATCTCCGGCATCCCTGCTTCCCACCATATCCAGATTGAAATTGGCAATGGTCCGCTTGATTTCATCATCAGGGAGATTGCTCACATAATGCTCCGAACCCAACAATCCATTTTCCTCTGCCCCAAAGGTGACGAAGCGAATTTCCGTATCTGTAGGAAGATTCTTCAGAACACGAGCAAGTTCAAGGGTGACGGATGTTCCAGATGCATCATCATTCGCTCCGGGTGCCCCCGCGACGGAATCATGATGTCCAGTAATATAAATGATATCGCTCTTTTTTGCTTTATTGTTCTTTGTTGCTTTTTTCGTTGCCACTACATTATAAGAGGTTTTTTCTCCTGAATGGGCTCCTTCAATTTTTAATGATGCTGTCAATTTGACTCCATCATTCAATTTTTCCAAAAGGGCTTCTCCATCCTTTTTGGTGATCGTGACGGATGGAATATACTTGTCATTATCCTCTCCGAGTGTCCCGTTTAATTCCCCATCTGCATTATTGAAAAGGATGACTCCCGCTGCCCCTTTTTCCGCTGCATTCAATACTTTCTCTGCAAAAGTGAGGTTCC
The DNA here is from genome assembly GCF_058783805.1 of Peribacillus sp. FW305-BF15. Taxonomy (NCBI): domain Bacteria; kingdom Bacillati; phylum Bacillota; class Bacilli; order Caryophanales; family Bacillaceae; genus Peribacillus; species Peribacillus sp. FW305-BF15. The sequence continues at coordinate 50,102 of NZ_JBYSYV010000019.1, forward strand.
CTCTTTGTATAAGGGCAATCTTCCCTGCAACATCGGTTTCCTCAAGCTCTTCTTTTGTTCCTAAACCGGCATATACCACTTCACCGGATAGGTCCCCATTAACTGAATAGGTTAAATGGTTCGCTTGGATTTCCCCATCGAATCCGGCAACGGACAGCTCGACCAAATTTGGGTCTGTATAAGATAAAAAATTGAACTCTTCAATATCGGCTTTATAGCCATAAGATTGAAACTGATTTTTGATGAATTGGACGGCTTTATACTCAGAATCCGTACCGGCCACCCGAGGTGTTTGTGAGAGGTATTCAATATTCTTGTAGATTTTATCGGCATCGATTCTTTTAATGACTTGCTTGTCCGTGGATGGCGCTGATAGCACCGGCGATGAATGTGGCGCTGATAATGCGGTGGTTGTCCCGGCTGTCCCGAGTGTCAATGCTGTGATTAATGTTAACGACAGAAATTGTTTTTTCATAGAATGCCTCCCAGTTTAATAGTTTCTACCACGATTTTACAATATATAGAAATTACTAACTAGGTAGGTTTATCCCTATTCATGCATGTCTAAAGTACCGAAATTACAAATACAAGAAATTACCAAGCTATTTGACCTGCATCAAAAGACCTTATCCATTCGATATTTTGTCATATTATATAAAAATACCTGTAATCCAAACAGGATTTTCGCACTTTTTCGGGAAAATAATACAGAAGATATTGAATTTTTACAGGGAGAAGGCGCAAAGATGTCGATAACTAAATTCGTGATGCCGGAAGTGATTTTCGGTAAAGGCTCGATTGAACAAGCTGGCGAGGCCTGCTTGCGGCTGGGTGCCAAAAAGGCGCTGATCGTAAGCGACTCCGGGGTGGCCAATGCTGGCTGGTTGGATAAAGTCATTGAATCCTGCCAAGATGCAGGCCTTGCTTTTGCTACCTTCATTGAAATGACAACCAATCCGAAGGACAGGGAGATCGAAGCCGGCTGTTTGACATTTAAAGAACAAGAATGTGATGCCATCATCGGTTTGGGCGGAGGCAGTGCTTTGGATGTTGCCAAAGGGGTAGCCCTTTTAGTAACGAATGGCGGCATCATCAGTGATTATGAAGGTGTTGATAAAGTCCACTCTCCCCTCCCTCCCATGGTGATGATCATGACCACTGCAGGATCGGGTTCGGAAGTATCCCAGTTTTCGGTGATCGTCGATTCATTCCGCGAGAAAAAAATGACGATCATTTCAAAATCACTCGTCCCCGATATTGCAATAGTCGATCCTGCTACCTTAACCACCTTGGGACCGGATTTGACCGCAGCTACCGGAATGGATGTTTTAACCCACGCCATTGAATCCTATGTTTCAATCGCTGCGACACCTTTGACCGATGTACAAGCTAAAAACGCGCTTTCCATCGTTTCTCGCCACTTACGCCCCTCTGTTGCATCCAGGCATAATGAGGAAGCAAAAAAAGCGATGGCGATGGCGAGCCTGCAGGCTGGACTGGCTTTTTCGAATGCCATTTTGGGAGCTGCTCATGCCATTTCACATGCCATAGGCGGCAAGTACCTCCTTCCGCATGGTGAAATCAATGCGATACTCCTTCCCCATGTCATGGATTTCAATCGAATTGCCTCACCAAGGCGATTCAGCGCGATTGCAAACATCATGGGCATCGATACACGGGCATTGACGGAGCAGCAAGCAGGAATGGCTGCCATTCACTTCGTAAGGGAATTATCCCGGGATATAGGGGCTCCCAAGAGTTTAAGTGATGTCGGCATTACGAAAGAAATGATAGATCCCATAGGGATGACCGCTCTTGAGGATGCCTGCATGATCACAAACCCCCGTGATATGTCATTAGAACAGATTAATCAGCTGCTTCTTACAGCCCTATAAGAGGTGAAAAGCATGAACAAACATGAATTGATAGATTTAATGACAGGCGTTAAATCTTCAAAAAAAACGTATTACACGGAACTTAAGAAAACCGTGGATCAGCTGAAGAAGAAGAATATGCAGCTTGAAATCATGAATGACATCACAAAAAATATGAATATGGAAATCGACATCCAAGAGATTCTCCGAAATGTTATTGAAAAACTTAAGCAGCTCATTACCTTCGATGACAGTCATTTTGTCATATTGTACGAGGAAGAACCTGCCCTGCTTCACATCTGCCCTAATGGTCACTGCGATCTTGAAATGGATCCCAAAAACCTGTTACACCCTTTTCAGGAATTCTCATCGGCCTTGAAAGAAAAGCAGCCGATTCAGGTGGAAGTTAACCAGTTACCGGACTTCCCAGAAAAGGATCGTCTATTATCCCTTGAGATCGAATCACTTCTATTAGTCCCTTTATACGGAAAAAGTAAAAAAATCGGAATTTGGACTTTCGGCAGGAAGAAAAAGAAAACATGGCAGGAAGATGAACTCGAATTTCTTGAGCAACTATCCAATCAGCTTGCGTTAACTTTGGAGAATGCCCAGCTTTATAAGGAAGTTCTTCATTCCAAACAGGAGTGGGAGGATACATTCAAGGCAGTTGAAGATATGATCATCGTCTTCGATCACAAAGGAAAGGTCTATCAATCCAATGATTCAGCCAGGGGCTTTTCCAACTTGGTTCCTTTAATTGAAAAATCACAAAATCTGATTCAAGATACCTTTTCATTTAATAAGCCAGGGTTTCAGGAAATACTCCTTCAGCATGATACCATCTTGGAAATGCATGCTTACCCGATTCAGAATAAGGAGCATCAAGTATATGGGGTCATTGCTTATTATAAAAATGTCACCGAAAGAAGACAGATGGAAGTCCAGCTATTACATGCCGGTAAACTTGGGGCGATTGGTGAAATGGCAGCTGGGATTGCCCATGAGTTGAACAGCCCATTAACGGCCATTCTTGGTAACTCGCAAATTTTATTACGGAAAACCCCACAGGACAATCCGGATTATATGCTATTGGACGACATTAAGATTTGCGGGGACCGATGCAGGCAAATCGTGAAAAGCCTGCTTACCTTTTCTAGGCAGGATGAGTATAGGTTCCACTATTACTCTATTAACGAAGCCATTCACCAGGTTCTGAACCTATTGAAGTTCCAACTTGGGAAGAAGCAAATCTCCCTCCATCTTAGCCTTCAGGAAGACCTTCCTTTCATAAAGGGCAGCCAGCCGCAGATCGAACAGATCATCATCAACTTGCTATTGAATGCCAAGGACGCATTGGATGAGTCTGCGCAAACGGAAAAATCGATTTCGATCGCTACCTATTCAGAAAACAAGTTCATGGTGGTTCAGGTGACTGATAACGGAACGGGGATTGAACAAGAACGCCTTCCCTTCATATTCCATCCCTTTCATACGACTAAAGACCGTGAAAAGGGAACAGGTTTGGGGCTGTCTGTAAGCCTTGGCATCGCCAAGGACCATGGCGGAAAGATCGACGTTTTGAGCACACCAGGACATGGAAGCACTTTTTTTCTGAGGCTTCCTATACAAGGAGAGGAAAGGGGATGATAAGGTGATTCATTTACTTGTGGTAGACGATGAGAAAGAGGTTGGGACTTTTCTATCCCGCCTTTTTACGATGAAAGGTTACCTCGTACAAGTTGTGAATAGCGGGAAGGAGTTTCATGAAATCGACTGGAATCAGCAGCGTTTTGATGTCGCAATGATAGATTTGAAGCTTCCGGATTGCGATGGACTTTCCCTCCTGCGGCATCTAAAACGACTTCAGCCGCGTTGCAAGGTACTGATCATGACCGGATACAGCACCGTCAAGACCGCTGTTGATGCCATGAAACTCGGCGCGAGTGATTACATGGAAAAACCCTTCGTGGATATTGAAGTACTGGAAAGGCAGATTGACAACCTATTGAATGAAAATGAAGCTTTGAACCAGCATTTCATCCATAAGCTTGCCGAGGATTCAGGACTCATTGTCGGTGAAAGTCCTTTAATGAAGAATTTGATTGAAACGGCCTTCAAGGTTGCCCAAAAATCCGTCAATGTATTAATCGAAGGAGAAACCGGAAGCGGGAAAGAAGTGCTTTCACGCTTCATCCACATAGCCAGCCCCCGAAACCATGAACCTTTTATCGGCATCAATTGCGGAGCGATCTCTGAATCCCTGCTTGAAAGCGAATTATTCGGTCATGAAAAGGGCGCTTTCACCGGAGCGACCCAGCTGCGAAAGGGTTTTTTCGAAATTGCTGGGAACGGGACGCTTTTCCTTGATGAAGTTGCGGATGCAAGTCCGGCCATTCAAGTCAAATTGCTTCGGGTTTTGGAAACGCGGGAATTCATGCGGGTTGGCAGCAGCGTGACATTACGGACGAACGCCCGGTTAGTGGCGGCCTCCAATGAAAACCTGCAAAAGGCAGTGGACAAGAATAAATTTCGGGAAGACCTATTTTACCGACTGAACGTCGTGACTCTGGATATCCCGCCATTAAGGAGCCGAAAAGAGGATATTCCGTTGCTTGTCCGACACTTGGTTGAGAGAAATGGTCATGGAGATATCTCATTTTCCAATGAAGCCATTGAAAAATTACAGCAATACAACTGGCCAGGCAACATACGCGAACTATCTAATGTGGTCTTGCGCACGCTAACTCTTGCAGACAATAAGTCAGTAATAACCGCCAATGATATCTCACTATCCAACAGCCAGATCACACCTGACAAAAATGTGTCACCTGAGATACAGTCAACAGAAAACCTTCTTGAAGAGTGGCGAAAAAGGCTGGTGGCTGATTTTAATGAGAAGGATGAACTGATGCTTGAAGAAATCCTTACGGAAATCAAACAGCTTCAATCAACAATTGGAAAGGAGCTCGTCATGCAGGCACTGCAAAAAACCTACGGCAACCGGAATGAAGCTGCCAAACGCTTGCAAATATCCATAAGGAAATTGCGTTATATATTAAATGAGAAGAGCCAGACATAATAAAAAGGAGGATGCCCCGGTTCCAGGGCTTCCTCCTCTGTTCCTATTCTAGCGTCAATACGATGCGGCCGTTGATTTCTCCCTTTTCCATCATTGAAAACACGTCATTGATTTCATCAAGCTTTCTTGTTTCAATATTCGTTCTGACTTTACCCTCAGCCGCAAATTGAACAGCTTCCTGTAAATCTTTTCTCGTCCCGACGATGGACCCTTTTACAGTCACCCCATTTAACACTGTATCAAAAATCGGGATTGGAAGTTCATCATTCGGCAATCCGACTACAACAAGTGTGCCGCCCCTCTTGACTGAACTGTAAGCCTGTTCGAATGCTTTTTTCGTAACCGCCACAGAAATGGATGCCTGCACGCCGCCAACCTTATCCTTAATGGCCTGTACAGGATCGGTCTTAAGCCCATTAACCGTGTAATCCGCCCCAAGTTCCGTTGCCAGATCAAGCTTATCATCTTGAATATCGACAGCAATGACATTAAAGCCCATCGCTTTTGCGTATTGCAGGGCAACATGTCCCAATCCGCCAATTCCATAAATCGCTACCCAATCGCCAGGTTTTGCTTCTGATACCTTAAGCGCCTTATAAGTCGTTACACCTGCACAGAAAATCGGTGATACCTCCGCAAAGTCAAGCCCTTCAGGAACCTTCACCACATACTTGGCTGGTGCTTTACAATACTCCGCATACCCGCCGTCCACGGAATAGCCTGCATTCAATTGATCCAGGCAAAGCGTTTCCCTGCCGGTCAGACAATATTCACAATCGCCGCAGGCCGAATAAAGCCAAGGGATCCCAACACGGTCACCCACTTTCAAGGAAGTTACGCCTTCCGCCACCTTTTCTATAATGCCCACACCCTCATGTCCCGGGATAAGAGGAAGCTTGGGTTTTACCGGCCAATCACCATGTGCAGCATGTAAATCGGTATGACACACGCCACAGGCTTTAATTTTCACTAATATCTCACCATATTCCAATTCCGGAATCGGTACTTCCTTAATCTCAAGTTTTTGGTTAAATTCATTGACGACCGCCGCTTTCATTGTCTTGACCTGTTGTTTTGCATTTACAGTGCTTGCCCCTTGTTTTACATTCATGATTACTATTCCTCCCTTAATCTAGTGGATATTATTTCTTGCTACTACTTATACAAGATGCAAGTGCCATGCCACTGCAAAAAGGCCAAGACGACAGCATTCACAAAAAAAAGTGCCGAAAGATCGGCCCATTTGGACGAATTAACGGCTCAAGTTGGACGAAATCCGGTTTGTATATTGCAAGAAAAATGGTTCACCCTATAAATAGGAGGTGTCTAAACCATGGACCAATTTGAAGAAGCCTATGAGTCATATAAACAGCAGGGAACACCGCAAGCAAACCAAAGTGATTCAGCAGCAGGAAAAGAAGAAATCATCGCCGTAAGGAAAAATGAAGAGGACAATATTATCGCCATCAAGACGAACTCCGGCCGCGAACTCGACTACCCCTCAGCCCTTGCGGAAGCCAAAGCTGGTAACCTGGCCAACGTTGACGTCTTTCATAAATATGGACGTGACATATTACGGAGTGAGCCCGATGGGATAAAAGAAAATAACCTGGATCAACTGCCGGAGTTTTGAATTTTTCGGGGAGACTGCCTGATACGGGCAGTTTTTTTCTATCTGGATGCGCAAAAAAAAGAACCAGCATGATTAGCCGGATCTTATTTTTCATAAGGATAGGATTCAGAGATTTCGAGCAGTCGGCCGCAGGACTCGACAACCTCGATGATTTCCATCCATGACATGTCTAGACCCAGTTCATTAGCATGGGAAATCTTATCCCGTAATTTTCGGATGGCATTCGCATCCTTCTTCCCTTTACTTTTCGAAGGGATTTGGAAGAAGTACCTCAATTCTTTATCTTTATGTATAATATCGAATTTATCACTGATTTGCAGGCACTCTATTATATTGATATCCTCATTTTTATCGATTCTCCTTTTATATAATTCGGTTGCCTTTTCTAAACGGTCTTCGCTGATCATTGGATACCAGCTGCCATCGCCGAATCTATCCAGGATGATATCGCTCATCCTCATTTCCAATAAGGTAATATATCCAAATATCAGCATCCTGATCGGAGGCTTTTGGAGGTCGGCATGGGTAATCAACATTTTAATTGAATTATTCTCTAATACGAACACCCTTGTCTTATTCTTAAAAATATTGAGAAGCTGGATCAAAGGGGTTGAATTCGAAACCATTTCCCTTGGTGAGAAGTTTCTCATATATTCAGAAATACTTCCCTCACCTAGTTCTTGCCTTTCTATATATCCGATGATTTCCCCTTGATCTTGGACTGCCAATATATCAAAATTCTTTTTTTTCATTGCTTTCTGGATATCCAGCGCCAGATCGTTTTTATGGCAAAACTCAAGTTCCTGGGCAATGCTCTTAACCGTTATATTTTCTTCATAAAGAGTTTTAAGACTCAGATAGCTGCTATTGCTTTTTCTTTCGCTTCCATTTAACATCTTTCAACCTCCGATCAGGAACACTTTCTGCCCGTTTTCCGCTTTAATAATAGAAATGAATGCGGCCCCAAATAAAGTTCACTTTAGTGGACTCCATCCCATTCATCAAATGCCATCAACTGCATTTCCTGCTGCCGTTTCCACATTCCCCTTCTCTTCCCACCCCTTACAAACATCCACCCAATCCTTGGCACCTGAATATTCAAATAATTCAGCGAGTGTAAGTTCTATTGCAGAGTTGGAACTGCCGCAAGCCGGAAACAATGACTCGAAGCGCTTCATCGATACATCAAGAAAAACAGCTAAATCGTTTGCCAGGCCAAACGGGCAAACGCCTCCGATTGCATGGCCGGTCTGTGCAAGCACTTCATCAGGTGAAAGCATTCGTGCCTTGAAACCGAACGTCTGACGAAATTTCTTATTATCCACTTTCGCGTCCCCTGCGGCAACGACCAAAATCGCGTGTTCACCTTCCCCTTTAAAGGAAAGGGTCTTGGCAATCCGCGCTGGGATAACACCGATGGTTTCCGCTGCCTCAATCACCGTGGCACTAGATGTTTCGAACTCCTTTACGTCGCCTTCCCGATTCCATTGTTTAAAATGGCTTTTGACACTTTCGATCGACATATTAATATTCACTCCTTTTTATGTACATATTGAAATAATATCATCCTTCATTGCAATAATTCAAAATCCAATTGTGCTGCTTCATCTGATTGGAAACCTATAAATTAAAACCATTCTTTACAAATTGACGAAACAAGCTTACATGGGCTACTATTAAACATCGGGTAAACGCCTGCACGTGGTTCGTAACCATCCCACGATAAAAAACTAGGGAGAGAGTAAAATGAATGTTCGTACACTCGTGATAAACGGGTTATTGGCTGCCTTGTATGTGGCGGTCTCATTGGTGTTTAAACCAATAGCTTTTGAGATGTTCCAATTCCGTGTACCGGAAATGTTGAATCATCTGATTGTATTCAATAAAAAGTATATCTACGGTATCGTTGGAGGAGTCTTCATATCGAATCTGCTCTTTTCGCCGATGGTGCCATATGATTTGATTTTTGGGGTGGGCCAATCCCTGCTCGCCTTATTGCTTGTCATTTATGTGTCTCGTTTCATAAAAGGCATTAAAGGACGTATGGTCGCTACGATTATCTTTTTCACGTTCACAATGTTTTTAATTGCAATTGAACTGAACCTTGCCTTTGGCTTGCCATTCTGGCTAAGCTGGATGACTACAGCTGTCGGTGAGTTCGTTGTCCTTTTGATTGGAGCGCCAATCATTTATGGAATGAACAAAAGAATTCAGTTTGAAAAGTGGCTTTAAAAGGAATCTCCGGGCCGTTAAGCCACTATAATGGAAAAGAGCTGTCTGCATGATGCGGCAGCTCTTTTTTTTCACCATTGAACTCGAAAATGATAAACTATTAGTAAGAATGGTGGTGGCCCTTTGAAAAAAGTCCTGACCATAATCGGTCTACTTGTAATCGCAATTTTTATATACTCTAATGCAGAACTGTTCACTTTGGTTTGGAAAAGTGATTTGGATTCTGTTATTGGCATATTGAAGGAAAATCTTTTGCTTACATTTATTGTGACATTCGTATTGATGTTTGTACAAAATTCTTTTACAATCATCCCCTTAATTTTGCTCCTAACCATCAATGTCACGATATTCGGATTCATATATGGCTATCTATGGAGTTGGTTTACAAGTGTTGTTGCCTCAGGATTCATTTTTTATGCAGCAAGAAACTGGTTTCAGGAGCTTCTTTTAAAGAAGATTGGTGAAAAGTGGCAAGAATCTGTAGTGGAGCATGGCTTCATGTACGTGTTTACAGGCAGGATTTTCCCGCTTATCCCCACAAGCTTAATTAACTTGGCAGCCGGAGTCAGCACCGTCACTTTCAAAGACTTTTTATTGGCGACGGCACTTGGCAACCTTATATACTTTTTCTTCCTATCACTGATTCCCTATGGACTGCTATCTGTTGAAATGAACCAATATACGCTAGCTGCTCTTGCACTCCTCTTCTTACTATTCTTCATGATCTATAAGCGTGCAAAAAAGAAGAAGAAACTAACCCTCTTCAGAAAAAACAGGTGACCACATTGGCCCCTGTTTTTTTATTTAGAGATTCTGCATATATTTTTTTCCGATAGTTTGTTAAAATGTGTATGTATTTTTACCTTTGAAATGTCTTAAAAACAGGGAGAATCTCCATGTCCAAACGCTCCATCTTAGCAATATATATCCTATCCGGGATTCTTACATTAGTCGTATTCGACTATTTTTTAACTACAAATATCCATAATAAAGAGGTCTTCATTCAACTCCAAAGGGTGGAAGGCATTGTTTTCCTTTTATCAATAGGCTTAATTCTATATCTTTATTTAGCTAAAAAGGAAGAATTCAAACGATTAAAAGAGGCGGAACAACGTCGGCGCACACTCATCAATTCAATGGTGGATTTCGTTAATTTCAAGGATGGGGATGGCCGATGGCTTGAATCCAATACCTTCGGGCTGCAATTATTTCAATTGGAGCATGTAGATTATAAGGGAAAAAGAGACAGTGAGCTCGCAGAATACACCGAATTTTATAAAGAATCGTTGATCTACTGTGAAATTTCCGATGAAGAAACGTGGGTAAAGGGGGAAATTACTAGGTGCGAGGAAATCATCCCTCTTCCCGATGGCAATCACAAGACCTTTGATACGATTAAAGTTCCCCTGTTCAATGAAGATGGTTCACGTAAAGGCTTAGTCGTCATTGGCAGGGATATATCTGAAAGAGTTGTCGCGGAGAATCAATTATTTGATAGCGAACAACGCTATAAATCATTGTTTGAGCACAACCCTTATCCGATGCTGATGCTTGATTTAAATGGAATGATCACGACCGTGAATCCAAGGTTTGAAACGGTAACAGGCTTTCAACAGGAAGAAATACATGGCGCTTCATTCATTAATTTGAATTTTTCAGCAGAAGACGCGGAATTGATCCGTACATCATGCCAATATGTCATGGAAAACCAAAAGGGGATCAAAAAAGGGAAAGATATAGAATTCCTGACGAAGTACGGGAAGTCCATCTTACTTTCTTGTACGTTTGTCCCGATGATGGTTGGCGAGGATTTAGTCGGAATCATTACTTATGCTAAAGAAGTCACTCAAATTCGAGAAACCGAAGCACGCTTAAGAAGAACCGAAAAATTATCGATAGTCGGCGAACTTGCCGCAAGTGTAGCCCACGAGGTACGAAATCCGCTGACTTCTTTAAAAGGTTTCGTCCAACTGCTTAAAAAGAGCGACCATCCCTTTGAACAATACTACACGATCATGTTAAGTGAATTGGACCGGATCAATCTTATTGTAAGCGAGTTACTCGTTCTGGCAAAACCACAGGAACTTCCATTCAGCAAACATCAAATCATCGACCTGATGAATGATGTCAAAACCTTGTTGAAACCAGAGGCGGACTCGTACCCCACCAAAATATCAATATCTGTCAAAAATGAAATACCGCTTCTATTATGTGAGGGAAATCAATTAAAACAAGTTTTCATAAACATGCTCAAGAATTCCATGGAGGCATCCGCCGACCACATTTGGATTGATTTTGAACGAATGAACAATAACCTTTCCATCACCATCAAAGATAACGGTAGCGGAATAGAAAAAAACCGCATAAAACATCTTGGAGAGCCTTTCTATTCTTCAAAAGAAAAAGGAACCGGATTAGGACTGACAGTCAGTTGCCGAATCATTGAGGCGCATCGGGGAAAGGTCCGGTTTAACAGTGAACTGAACCAAGGAACCGAGGTCCAAATCATTTTGCCCATATAAATATGAACTTCGAGGACAAGCCTGAACCTTGTCCTTTTTTTGCAGGATTCAAAACCATCCTATTTTACCAGAGAGTGAAGAATTCCTTTATATTCCCAAAGAATGAAACCGTCTCAACAGGTTGTTTCCCATTAGTCTGGCCTCCTGGATCATTGGATGTTTCGTTCTCCGTCATACCAGCTGTACTCGTTTGCGCTGCCTCAACTTCCACCTCTTTTGTTTTGACATCATCCACGGTTTCTTCCTCATCCATTTCAACATCCATGTCCTTTTCGAAAACAAGGACGTAAGTACGACGCTCCCCATCCTTTGAAACGGTAACGGAAATGGCCGTTTTTGCTTTATCCTTGATCTTCACTTTCGCACTGCTCGCACCGTCATATTCAATCGTTGCTCCGCTGGCATTTGTCGTTGCATTCAATTTGACTGAAGAAATATCATTATCGACCTCTATATGATAGGTATGCTCATTAGATTCAAAAGATTTGTTCCATACGCCGGATGATACCGTCAGGCTGTTCAACACTGGTCCATTATTGCCTTCCTCGCCTAAAGAATCTGCGGACGTTACTTTCTCAATAGAATCCGTTTTCACTTTTTGTGCTGAAATACTTTCAATTTGCTGTGCATTCGTTACTTCACTGACACCACTGCTTGGCTTTTGATTATTAGAGGATTCCGCTGATGTTAAAGATGTTTTACTCCCCTTATCCGTGGAAGGTTGGGCTTTACTCGTTCCTGTTGAGGGGGCCTTTTGAACTTCATCCTCTTTTGGAGCAGCTTTCGATTCCGTTTCCTTTGCTGCGGCTGCAGCCCGTGTAATCGTGAGTGTATATGTTTTTTCATCACCATTTTCCGCTGTAACGGTTATCTTCACCGTTGTCTTACCGACTGGAAGGGTAACCTTTACACCTGCACTGGTTGCATCCTTTCCATTTACCTTTACAATTGCCTTACTGTCACTCAATGTCGGAGTTACCGTAACCGACTGGACTTCATTTTCAACTGAAGCATGATAAGCTGTCACCTTAGAATCGAATGTTAATGAGCCTTTTGATAATCCAATCGATGTTAAAAGGTTATCATCATTTTCATGTTTTTCGACCTTGAGAGTATAGGTTACGGTTTCATTTTCCCCATCGCTGACGGTGATTACAAACGTATTCATGCCAGTTTGAAGAGTTAAATCCTTCAATTTACCATCCGTCATTTTGACACCATTCACATATATGGCTGCATTCTCGTTAGGGCTTGCTGCAAGCAAGGTAATCTTTTCCACATCATTCCCCACTGTTGAACTATAGTCGTGTACATCTTCTGTAAACTTTTGATCCAGTGCTATACCCTCTATCTCTAGCTTTGAAAGACTATTTACCGTTTGGGCCTCTTCCAAAATGACAGAAGTGCCTTCCGCAGCTTCTGTCATTGGCGTATAAATGGATGTTCCCATCCCCACAAGGGAACCAACCAAGATCACCTTCACACTTGTTTCTTTTAATCCCTTCTTCATCAAAACCTATCCCTCCAAATTCCTTAAACATGATAGGCTCAGATTACTAAAGGAACCTTAATTATTTCTTAATGGAGTTTATATCAAAAGGAGGATGTCTATTTGGTATAAACTTTATGCAAAGTGGAATTCCCACCACTTATTTATGGCTATACTGGAATGGAAGGCAAAACTAAAACTTATTGTTCTCATTTTATAGCGAACCTCTTAAACTGCCTTTAGATAACTAAATTATTTTCACTGTTTTTTCACATTTTCCTTTTATAATGGGCTTACATAATCGGATGAAAGGATGATGGCACACCAAGATGAAAAAATATTTATGGCTGGTAGTCAGCCTATTCAGTTTGCTTTTATACCCGGCAATGGCTTCTGGGCATGCTACAGTAATCAGCTCTAATCCTAGCCCGAATGAAGCAATAGATACTCTTCCTGAAAAGATCACCATTCAATTCAGCGAGAATATACAACCAGCTTTTCATTCGCTTGAGGTATTCAGCCAAGATGGAGACAAAATTCAAACTCAAGACAGTACAATCTCTGAACAGAGTGAAAAAATACTGGAAGCTAAGTGGAAGGGCACGATCGATGAAGGGATTTACTATATTAAATGGAGAGTGGTTTCGAGTGATGGCCATCCTATTGAAGGAACTATCCCCTTTCAATTCGGAGATTCGGCAGGCCTATCAGATCAAAATAAATCCGAAGTGAATGAAAGTTTTCCGAATTCCATCAACGTTTTTCTTCAAAGTCTACAATACATATGCTTCGCTGCCCTTACCGGAATCCTTTTTTTCAGATTATCGCTAATGAAGGATTCCCGACTTTTTGAAGCCAGCAGAAGAACCCGTCTATACCTTTGGCTTTCATATGCTGGTTTAGCATTTTCCATCTTCTGCAGCCTGCCTTTAAGAGTTACGATCGATGCTGGCGTAGGTTGGACCGATGCATTTAATGTTAGTTATATAAAGGAAGTATTGAATGCTACAAACTTTGGGACAATCTGGATCATGGAAATTCTAATATTGCTCCTTCTATTTTTAGTAATTTATTTCATGCTCGAGAACTCATTGAATAAATCACTACCTTTCATTTCATTCATCATAATTGCCAGCTTGATGATTTGTAAGGCATTCACCGGACATACAGCAGCCGTTCCTAATCAGGCTCTGGCCGTTTTGATGGATTTCCTTCATTTATTGTCCATGGCTTTATGGCTCGGCGGACTTATGGCCATATTGGTGATTTTGCCTGGGCTTGCAGATCGGCAGGCAGTCCAACAAGATAAGAAAACCTTTTACTGGTCGATCATTCAAAGGTTTTCCAAATGGGCATTTCTGTTTGTAATCATCCTGATTATTAGCGGAATATATAGCAGTTTTCAGCATGTGCCAACTATCCATTCAATGTTTAACACAACATATGGCCAATTGTTACTAGCGAAAATCGGTCTCATGTTAATCATGATCGTTTTAGGCGGCTTTCATTTTCTCAGAGGGAAAAAGCAAACGAAAAAACTTGGTTATAGTGTGGGAATGGAGTTTGGTTTAGGAATCGTCATCCTTCTCGTTGCAGCTTTATTAACAAATGTCCAAACTGCCATGTCTTCTCCCGGCCCCATTGAAAAAACGTTACGGACTGATGAAAATAACGAGGTTACATTAATGGTGACGCCCAATGAAGTCGGGGATAACATGATTCAAGTAAATCTATCCAATGAAGGCAAGCCAATTGCTGAAATAGAGCAACTTACGATCACGATGCAGCCATTGGATACGCCACGCGGTGAAATAAAGCTGCAAATGAAGGAGAAAAACACAGGGACATTTACATCAAAGTCTATATTAACCATGCCAGGAAAGTGGAATATCCATGTTCATGGATTGACTGAAAGCCTGGATTCAATCAATGCTGATTTTATAATTTTCATCGGGAATTCATAATAGGAGGGATTTATAAAAATGAAAAACATTTCAAAGCTACTTATTTTTACATTTGCTGCATTATTCATTTTTTCCGGTTCAGCATATGCTCACGTTTCGGTCAAGCCAAGTTCATCTGCACCTGAGGCGTGGGAAACTTATACAATTAAAGTACCCGTAGAAAAAGAAACTGCCACTACAAAGGTGACTTTAAAAGTACCTGAAGGGGTTACTTTTGAAAGCTATCAGCCTGTACCGGGATGGAAAGTAACGACAGAAGGTGACAAAGATGGGCATGTAAAAACGGTAACTTGGGCAGCAACTGACAAAGGAATAGCTGCTGGACAATTCCAGCAATTCTCTTTCGTAGCACAAAATCCTAAAGAAGAAACGAAAGTTGCCTGGGATGCATTTCAATATTACGAAGATGGTGAAATCGTTGAATGGAGCGGTGAAGAAGGCTCAGACCTACCGCATTCTGTAACTGAAATCACGGTTGCTCCCAAGGCTGATGCTGAACCTGCGGATCATGGTCACGAAGATGAAGCTGACACTAATGATTCCACGACACCTGACAATTCAAAGGATGCAGCAACAACAGAAGGTGATGGCAACCAAACGCTGATCATTACCCTGGCTGTCATATCATTAATTCTTTCCATTGTAGCCCTTTTTGCTGCTCTAAGGAAAAATAAAAAATAAAATAATCATTATGGAAGGTGCCCCAAAAATTTCTTGGGGCACCTTTTTTCTCTACTATTCCATGACCACCGATTTACTCGGTAACTTTAGATTTTCTGATTCTATCGTAATCTTAATCGATTTTTCAGCTCTTTGTTCCGTAATCGTTAAGTTAAGCAGTCCATTTCCCTGCGCTTTTTTGCTTATTCCCAGATCTTCCGTACTTTTCACCAGCTGTGCATATAATTCCGCTTCAGTTAAATTGCGCTCAAATTCTTTTTCAGCAATCACTTTCAAGAGAGCTGCCGCACCGCTTACATGAGGCGTAGCCATTGACGTTCCGCTCAACCTGGCATATTTATTTCCTGGATACGTAGAGAGAATATCAACCCCTGGCGCCACCAAGTCAATTTCATCATTTGTATTTGAAAAATCCGCTAAATTTCTGTTTAAATCCACAGCCCCCACTTCCACTACCTCGGGATATGCTCCTGGATAATCCAATTCATCCGTTTCATGACGCCCATCACCGCTATTTCCAGCTGCACAAACAACAAGGATATCGTTCTGAAGGGCCTTTTGAATGAGTTTGTGTTCAGTCTCATCGGGAGGTCCGCCAAGCGAAAGTGAAATAACCGAAACCTTTTCTTCATTTGGCCCCCGCCAATTGATGGCATACTCTAGAGCACCATTAATCCAATCAATGTCGCCTTGTCCTTGACCATTCAGGGCCTTTAACGCTAATATGCTTGCCTTCGGAGCAACTCCCACTACACCAGCATTATTAATGGCAGCAACAACCGTACCGCTAACATGTGTCCCATGTCCGTTATCATCTTGATAATCCCCGGTATTGGTAAAATCCTTCCCGCCAATGATTCTTTCCTTGAGGTCTGGATGTCCCTTGTCTATGCCTGTATCAATGACGGCAACTACCACGCCCTCACCATAACTGCTTTTTTCCCAAATTGCCGGTGCTTTCACAAGCTCGACACCCTCAGGAATCTTCTCTTTCACCGTTTCCATCACTTCAAGAACTTTGTAAGGTATTAATCTTTTTTCTCTTGTCATTTGATTACCCCTTCCTTCGTTCAATAAGTTAAACTGCCATCAGTGTAGGGATTTTCATCCCGTCTGGTTGCCGTCTACCGTTGAAAGAGATGAGATCAAAAAACTCTTCTCTCTTATATATACCAGATTTATGAAAATAAAAAAGAAGTTTTCGGAAAATTCCGTCTAAATAACTAGTTTTTATTTCTTTTCGTGTTATTATCTGGTACTCTTATTATAGAACAAATGTTCGTTTTATGCTACACTTTTTTCTCTTTTTTTTCCCAAGCACGCTCTTTTCCAATAAAAAAGAAGCGACTCCGAATCGAGTCAGCTTCCAAGATGTTAAGCTGCACCGCAGCATTTTTTGTATTTTTTCCCGCTTCCGCATGGACAAGGCTCATTTCTGCCAATGACCGGTTCTGCATGAACATGCGGCATTTTAGCTGCCTTTGCACTTTCCGTGATAATTTGCGTGCCTTTTTCCTTCATTTGCTGATACCGCTGTTTAAATAACTCCATTACATCTTTACTGTACTTCAGCGTATCTTCCGCGATATCCATCGCCTTTTGCTTCGAAATATTATAATCCTCCAGGACGAATTGATTATCCCCGAAAGAAACCCTCACTCCAAAATGCTGTCCCGCCTGTTTATTGCCTTTAAGCTCCTCAACGAATTCAAGGTATACTTCCTGGCAATCACAAGTCTGATGCATGCAATAATAATCATATATCCAATACGATTTATCTTCGTATTTACTCTTTAAAGCAATGCCATCCTCAACGCCAAATACATCCAAATATTTTATCGCTTTTCCATCGAGTATCTCAAATGGATCAATCGTTCTCATCTATAGACACATCCTAATTCATCAAAATTTATTCTTCCTTTGTATTGTACAACCTAATTCACCAATCGTCACTTGAAACGAAGCCTGACAATGTCAAATCCCTTTCAGTAAAAGCATAATTAAAGAGGCCTTATTGAAGGCAATAAAAAAAGCTGCATCAGTGTCTATAAACTGATGCAGCCCCTAATCCTAATCCTCATCCGATCCATGTGGTCAATTCGTCAATCGGTGTTTTCTTAGCAGGTTTCGGCTCCATGTCAGGATAACCCAAGTATATGAAAGCCAATACCTCTCCCTTGGAGGATAAATTGAAAAATTCACGGACTTTGTCATGATAAGTTATTTTCCCCGTTCTCCATACTGCTCCCAAACCTAGAGAATGTGCTGCAAGAAGCATATTTTGGATGGCACTGTTCACAGCCGCATATTCTTCTGCGACGAGGACATTATTCTTATCACTAGGCTCCATGCCCACCGCGATGATGACTGGAGCCCTTAATGGATTCTTTTTTTGCCTTTCGAGCTTGCTGATTAAACTTTCAGGGGTATCATCAGCATTTTCGATTCTTGTTATTTCTTCGAATACCTGCCCAAGTTTATTTCTTCCTTCCCCTGTCAAAACAAAAAAACGCCAAGGCTCCGTCCGATGATGATTAGGTGCATATGTTCCGGCTTCAATGATTTGCTCGATCATTTCTTTAGGAACCGGATCTTGCTTAACGATTCCGATGCTTCTTCTCGTTTTTATAGCCTCGATAGTCTCCATGTTATCTCCCCTTATCCCTTTATCTCTAATAGTTTCTGTTTCAGTTCATTTTCCATTGACGCCAATTCCTGTTCAGCTTGACGGCGTTTATGCCTGCCTTCTTCTTGGATCCGCATGGTCTCCTCAAGCGTGGATATCAAGTTAGCTTGAGTTTTCTTTAATGTTTCGATATCGACAAGTCCGCGCTCATTTTCTTTTGCGGTTTCAATGGTATTCGTTTTCAGCATCTCGGAGTTCTTCAATAATAAGTCATTTGTAGTCTTGGAAACCTGTTTTTGGGCTTCTACAGCATGCCTTTGCCTGATTAGGGTCAGTGCAATCGCAACCTGGTTTTTCCAAAGTGGGATGGCTGTCATGATCGAAGATTGGATTTTTTCGACTAGTGCCTGATTCGTGTTTTGGATCAGCCTGATCTGCGGTGCGCTTTGAATCGTGATTTCACGGCTCAACTTCAAATCATGAAGCCTTTTATCCAACCGTTCAGCAAATTGCAGCATATCATTTACTTCTTGAAACTTCATTTGATCATTACTTGATTCAGCGGACTTCCTTAGCTCCGGAATCGTTTTCTCATGGATTTCTTCGAGTTTGATTTCCCCAGCTGCAATATAGACATTCAATGCCTGGAAATATTCCTTATTCGTTTCATATAGCTTTTCGAGAATTACGATATCCGATAACAGGATATTCTTGCTCCGATCGAGTTTTACGCTGATTCGGTCGATTTGGGCACCGGTTTTTTGATACTTGGATAGCACCTCCTGTACAGATCCCGAGAGCTTCCCGAACATACGCGCAAAAAATGAGGGCTTATCCGGTTTTAACTCATCCGGGCTGAGTTCGTTTAACTTTTTCATTAAATCATTGATAATGCTGCCCACTTCACCCACATCTTTTTTCTGGACATGCTCAAGCATGGAATTAGAAAAGGTCAGGAGCTTTGATTGGGCGGGTGTACCATAGGATATCATTGCCTGATGATTCGTTGGGTCGATTTGTTCGGCAAGCTGATAAGCTTTGGCCCTGTTCTCTTCAGGAATGACATCAATCAGTTTAACCGGTTTCGCTTCCTGGGAAGATACTTTCTCAAGCTCCTGCACCCCATCAAATGGATTGGCTAAAAGGTCATCGATCAAACTGGCGTTATTCGTTTTATTCAACAGGTTTGGATCATTGTTATTCATTTTAACCTCCTGCTTTCATCAATTACTTGTGACTCTTTTCTAGTTTTAATGGATTGCTTAGCAACATCCAATTCGAAGTTAAGGTCATCGATATCATCGGCAATCACTTTATATAAATCCTTTTCTATCGTATTAGTAAGTTCCTTTAAAGTTTTACGAGTCTCCGTTAAGGAAAGTTCAAGTTCCCTATTCTTTTTTGGCTGCTGTGCTAGAAAAACATATTTCTCCGCAAGCTCCATGGCAGAATCCAGATGCGAGTAATAAAACTGTTCCGCTTGATAAAACCGCTTCGGTTCTTTTTTTGTCAGACTGTATATTTTCCTGATCATTTTAATCATCTCTTTCCTCTGTTTAAAAGAAGAGATATGCCTGACCGAGATTAGTGCTTTTTGCACCCTCCATATCTTCGGTTTTGCTTCGATTAAATTTTTCTTTATATATTGATATTCTTTTCTCGTCAATTCATGTTTTTTGAGGTATCTTGATGAAAAATATACGGAACTCAGCCAGTATGCAAGTACCCCTCCTGCTAAAGATATGACAATGGACAGGGCAAACGGTTGATTCAATACGAAATAGCTAATCATCCAAACCGGCAAAACCATTGGAAATGCAATCAATATTGGAACAAAATCAGCAACAAATCGATTCATTATCATTACACTCCTGACTTACACTCTTTTCTTTATATACGGATTATCCTTGGAATTGGTTTCAAGATGAAAAAAAGAATTTCTCCTACCCTAAACGATATATGAACCGGATCGTTTCTGCAAATTTATTGAAATTTTTTCTGTGAGTTCCCTCTTCTTCCCATTCATATGGGCTAACGCCTAGTCACTTCACCGGAACTGACATAAGTTATAGGGTATCCATCCTGATTTTAAAAAGGAGAGTTGACCATGAATTCATACGGATTTTATCCTTATCCACAACAAAACGGAAATCATCAGTACTTTGAACCAAATTTTAATCCATACTTCCAACAGCCTGAACGATTTGATTATATGCCACAGCAAGATTGGAACTTTCAGCAGGTACAAGAAAATCCATATAGCCAGGTGCCAGACCAATTCGATATTGAAAGGCAGCCTCAACAACTTGAAAGAAGAATCCGGGAACTTGAGCGTCAAAACGAGCGTCAAACGAGGGAACTCAATCGGCAGAACCAAGAAATCACGCGGATAAATCGTGAAGTGAACCGAATTAACCAGGAAATCACCAGGCTAAGTCAAGCGGACCAGCGACATACGAATAGGTTAAACAGACTGAATCAAAGACTTCGGGCCGTGGAAAGAAACCTTAACATCCCCTTCACCGCAACAGATGATGGTTTTTAATGAAGGAAATAGCAGGAGCTCATTGTGAGCTCCTGCTATTTGCTTTGAGATTTAATCAAACGATTGATTAATCTTTAAAGGTTCAACAAACCCTTGTCCAGGGTTACAAAGCTTTACGATTTTCACTATTTGTCATATACACAATTGTTTTCGCCGCCTTAAATATGAATCCTGCTACTTGCTTTAAAAAAGTAGTTACACAATACTGATCTGCAGAATAAAAAATAGGAATCTGCCATATTCCCGCGGAATTCATCAAGTTATTTATAAGAAAATGGATGTTTTTACATACTTTGTTGCTATTTACCAAGTGGTGAGGTGTGGTTGATTTCCCCTCCAGATGCTCGCTTTCCGCTCCAATCAACCTTAGATAGTTTCGTTTTAAAACAACAACCTTTACGAAAAGAGCCAAGAAAATAAAAGAGCAGGAGTCATATTTACACTCCTGCTCTTTCTGATTTACAACATGATCCGTTTCAACTTTTCGTTTCTAGATTCCTGTTCCTCCTGGGTAGACAAGTCATACTTCTTCAATAGATGAAAAAGTTCATTCAATGTTTCCTGCGAATTCCCTTTTTCAAGATATCGATCTAATGTTTGACTCAATTGTGTTGGTAAAAATGCCTTTTGGCTCTCAAATTTCAGCCTGACATCTTGCCGCGAATGATTAAGATTGCATACACCCATTTAAAAATTCACCTCTTACTTGATTTTACCATTGTATTATAGATATTACCTTGTCAATTCTTCATCCTGCTTATAGTAATCCTCCACCTTGATGAACTCCGGCGAGGTATGTGTGGCCATGATGCCATGATAACTGATATCCAACCCAAGTTCTTCTTCTTCTTCAGTCGATCTTATCGGCAGCCATACATTTATAACTTTAAAAACAAGCCAAGTCACTGAAAAGCCCCAGATGCATAACACCACTAATCCTAATATTTGAACTCCGAGCAAATGCCATCCCCCGCCGGCAAACAATCCATTTTCAGTGGAGAAAAGGCCTATCGCTATCGTCCCCCACATTCCTGATGCCGCATGAACAGGAAAGGCACCGACCGGATCATCGATTTTCCGGGCTTCCAACCAATTTGTCGCAGCTAACATCAACATTCCAGAAACTGCTCCAATCAGCAACGCCGCCAGATCACTAACGAATGCACATCCAGCTGTAATCCCGACAAGACCAGCAAGTGAGCCATTGATGACGGAAGGTGCATCCGAGCGTCCATATCTAAACAGTGTATAAAGCAGGGTAACCGCTCCCCCTGATGCCGCTGAGAGCATCGTGACAATGGCAATATGTCCAATTCGGACATCTGTAGCTTGCAAGGTGCTTCCTGCATTAAATCCAAACCAGCCAAACCATAAAAGGAATGCCCCGACAGATGCCAAGGGGAGATTACTCGGCAGCGAAATGGAGCTGGTCCCCCTTGAAGTGAATTTACCTGCTCTCGGCCCGATAACAATGGCAGCCGCAAGTGCTGAAAAACCGCCTAGTGCATGAATGACAGCAGACCCTGCGAAGTCCTGCATGCCCATCCTACTTAACCATCCGCCACCCCATACCCAGTGACCGGCAATCGGATAGATGAATGCTGTCATCATTACGACAAAAATAAGATACGCCCGAAAATTGATCCTTTCCGCAACTGCTCCCGAAACGATGGAAATGACGGCGATGACGAATGCCCCTTGAAATAACCAATATGCATCCATGGAAATCGTAAGGTCGATGTGCGACAAATCACCTTTCAGCAGAAAGCCACTTGCCCCGATGATTCCAAATACATCCTTTCCATACATTAAGCCAAAACCAACGACGAAATAGCAAAGCGTTCCGATCGTAATATCGGCAAAAACCTTCATGATGATGTTCACATTATTTTTCGTACGGACGAACCCTGCCTCCAATAAGGCAAACCCGCCCTCCATCAATAGTATCATGGCTGCTGTAAGAACCACCCAAATCGTATCCAAGCCTGCGTTTAACGTTTCTAGAGTCATCTCGGCGTTCCCTCCGCTTTCTGCCAGGCCATTATTTCTTTAATGATGTCTGATGGCAAATTCATTTCCCTTTTTTCTGGTTCAGCCTCAAGTAAACCGATCACCTCATCTAAAAAAGCGACCCGCTGTTTTATTCTCTCGATTTGTTTATATCTATCTTTCACATTCACCAAATGTTCAACCGCCTGGTGATGACTTGGGGCACGCCCTGTAAAAAAACGTTTAAATGGTGACAGTGATTGATACCAAGCTTCCTCAGCTCGTCGTTTTTGCTCATATTTATGAATTTTACCTTTGATCGATTCAATTTCCGACTCCTGTTTGCTTTTGTGGAATAGCAGTCCTTTCATCACTTCTTCAGATGAAATTTCAATAACAACCCTACTATATAAATCGTCCATAATATAAATGTCATATCACCTCACGTAACAACGTTATGTTTTCTACAATTATATTTAAAATTCTGAATTCGGTCAATGATTAAACAATAAAAACGAGTCGCACAACGAAAAAGGAGGATTAAAACAATGAATTCTGCCTGTTTCCATTCCATTAATCAAACGTTTGATTAATGGAAGAAGCTAAGTGATTTCAATCATGGATATATTTAGAAGGTATGTATATTCAATTTTTCCTCACTCTAATAAGGCAGATAAAAACTAGGGGGTTCATATATGACAGTTATAAACGATGTCAAAACAACTATAGCAGGGTTAAAAAGCGCTCAAGCGAGCTTTGAAACTTTCGCCCTTTCAACAGATAATGAGCAAGCCAAACAATTGTACCAACAAGCTGCCCAACAAACACAAACGATTGTCGACAGCATCACTCCTCGCATAGAAGAGATTCAAAACGAGGAACCTCAATATAAACAATGATCATCCATATAAAAAAGGTTGGTTAAAGCAACCAGCCTTTTTTATATCTTTCCATAACCAAGAACAAAATCTTTAAGCCAATCACAAACTACCAAAGGGTTACATACCTGACTTGAACTGCGGATGAAAGAGCTGTAATTCTTAAAATATGATCGACTACAACTTCAGAATCATCGTAGAAGATCGTTTTGAGAATTACGATTGTCCTGGACTTCAGAAAGACTTTTAACGCCGAATGA
Source organism: Peribacillus sp. FW305-BF15 (assembly GCF_058783805.1). NCBI lineage: Bacteria > Bacillati > Bacillota > Bacilli > Caryophanales > Bacillaceae > Peribacillus > Peribacillus sp. FW305-BF15. Next base: position 73,874 of record NZ_JBYSYV010000019.1, read on the forward strand.
TGTGATACAAGGATGTTAAATGATAAAAAGTAAAAGCTGACTGCTTTATCTCCGGATTTTGTTTGACCGAATTGGCCGCTTTGTTCCTTTCAGGTTGCGGTGATACTGCAGCCATTGAACTCCGGGCCAAAGGTTTCGTGGCTGTACTATATTCAAATTGACTGAAGGATTTTTATGTTATTCCTTTGTTTAATCTTACTGACAATACTCATACAATGGGGTGGTTTAATAATGCTTACGGGGCATCGCACTTGGGTGTTTGATCAAAAGCCTGTCATCGTCTCCACTGGAACCGTTGGCGGTCCATTTGAAGCAGACGGTTTGCTTGCGGATGATTTCGATCTTCTCCATTCCGATTTATGGATCAATCAAGATACCTATGAAAAAGCACATAAAGTCTTATTGGAGGAAGCGAGTACAAAAGCAATCGAGAAGGCGGGTCTTCAAAAGGAACAGATACAATTTTTCCTAGGAGGCGACCTAATCAATCAAATAACCCCTACCAGTTTTGCCTGTCGAACACTAGGAACACCTTATCTCGGCTTATTTGGCGCCTGCTCCACCTCCATGGAGGGACTGGCTCTTGGTGCATACCTTGTCAACACAAAAGGGGCAGAGTACTTATTGACAGGAGCATCAAGCCATAACGCTGCAGTGGAAAAGCAATTTCGCTATCCAACTGAATACGGAGGGCAAAAACCTCCGACAGCCCAATGGACCGTTACGGGGGCAGGAGTGGCTTTATTAAGCAGTGCCGGGGAAGGCCCAAGGGTCACTTCAGCTACGATAGGCCGTGTCATCGACATGGGATTGACCGATCCTTTCAATATGGGAGGTGCCATGGCTCCGGCCGCTGTAGATACGATTGAAGCACATCTCAGAGAAAGAAACCTCGACCCATCCTATTATGATTTGATAGTGACTGGGGATTTAGGAAAGATTGGACATGAAGTTTCTTTGGCAATATTTAAAAAACATGGCACGCCGATTAAAGAAGAGCAATATAAAGATTGCGGTTTAATGATATACAGGGATGGTCAACCGGTCCTGGCCGGGGCAAGTGGCCCTGGATGTTCCGCAACCGTCGTTTATGGTCATTTATTAAATCGCATGAAAAAAGGGGAAATTAAACGATTGCTCGTCGTGGCTACCGGTGCCTTGCTATCTCCCCTATCCTTTCAACAAAGTGAGACGATTCCATGCATCGCCCATGCCGTATCGATTGAATATGACGGAGAAGCACAAAACTAAGGGTTGATGTTTGAACAGACACCTGTAGCGTTAGCGGATGTGAAAAAGAATCGATTGATCGGTTGTTGCCACTGGCATGCTGGAAGCAACCAGTGCCTGGATAACAGCTGCTCATGGTTCCGAGTCATTATTATAGACCTAAAAAGATAAGGAGGTTGCTGCATGACGATAGCTTCCAATGTCAAACAATGTGTCTCCAGCCTAAAAGGAATTGAAGCAGGCTTATCCAGCTTAGCACTCAGGACTCAAGATGATAAATCTAAACGGATTTTGCATGAAACGATGCTGGTGGTTAATGAAGTTAGGAAGGATGTACAGAAGCGCGTGGGCGAGTTAGAACGGGAAGAACCACAATATAAAGGTTTTTAATGATCAAGCAGGAGGTGTTTGGTAATGCCGGGTTGGTTAGAAATTGTTTTGCGTTCATTTTTCTTTTTAATTGTTCTTTTTGTAATCACTAAAGTGTTAGGAAAAAAACAATTGTCCCAGCTCTCCTTTTTTGAATATGTAACGGGCATAACCATCGGTAATGTTGGGGCAGAATTAGCTACAAAAGTGGAGGGCAATATTATACATGGCGTCCTGTCCATCCTTGTTTTTGCCATAGCACCTTTCATTGCAGGATTAATATCCTTAAAAAGTAAAACATTCCGTGATCTTGTGGAAGGAAAAGCATCGGTTTTCATCAAAGATGGGAAAGTCATGGAAGATAATTTAAAAAAAGAGAAATATACCATCGATGAATTGCTGGGATTACTCCGAAAAAAGGATGTCTTTGATATTTCCGAAGTTGAGTTTGCCTTATTGGAAGCCAATGGGGATTTTTCCGTAATGTTAAAGAAGCAAAATCAACCTGTAACACCTAAGGACCTTAACATGCCAGTGGCTGCAGTAAAGGAGCCACAAACCATCATCATGGATGGCCGTATACTTGATGAACCACTTTCCACGATTGGTCTGAACCGAAATTGGCTTCTTACTGAACTGGAAAAGTTGGGGGTAATCCTCGATAATGTATTTCTTGGTCAGGCCAATTCTAATGGAGAATTAACTGTGGACCTTTTTGATGATAAACTAAAAGTTCCTTCTCCTCAAGAAAAACCTCTTTTGCTCGCGACCTTGAAGAAATGCCAAGCGGACTTGGAGTTATTTGCACTTGGAACTGAATCAAAAGAAGCTAAAGAGATGTTTGGCAAAAATAGCGAGAAGCTGCAAAAGGCGATAGATAACGTAATCCATATCTTAAGGAACTGATTATATATTCATTCCCTCACTTTCATAAGCGATGTGACCAGTCCAATAATCACGATCGTCACACATGAAAAAAGAAAAATTTCGATACCTAAGGTGAATGCTGCAGCTGAAATGATTAATGTATCTATGACGATAATCGCCAAAGCAATATCCATGGAGGTGGATTTTGAGATGATTTTGGCTAGCATATCCGTCCCCCCGCTGCTTGTCTCATATCGAAGCATGAGTCCTATGCCCATCCCTATGATGACACCGCCAATCAAGGAGCTTGCCAGTATTGAAATGGAAAAAACCTTTTTCACTGGATTAAGCCAATCCATAAAAAGGGATGTCAAAAGCAATCCGTGAACGCTGCTATAGAAAAAAGGGCGTTCATAATACCAGGCATATAAAAATATAGGAATGCTAAGGACCAACATGGATAGTCCCGTTTGAAAACTAAAGAAATAATGAAGGATGAGTGCAATCCCAATTACGCCGCCATCTATTAAATGATGAGGAACCAAAAATCCATTTATTCCAATGCCCACCAAAAAGCTACCAACAATGACAGCCACCGCTTTTTGAAAATTAATAAAATCACCTTGCCTCCCAATCCATATATTTCTTAATATATGTACAAGTCAGAGCGTCAAGAATAATCATTCAAAAAAAAATCCCCCTCCCTTTTCTTCAATTTAACTACGTGAAAAAGGTCCCGGTCATTTAGACCGGGACCAACAGTTTGTTGACAAGAAGGTTCGGGAACCTATCTTTCTTCAAATATTCTCCCGAAACAACCTGACCCAAAGCAGCCCTGCAACTCCTTTAGGCATGGTCTCCTTTCTAACTGTTGTAACTAAGTTATTTGGAGAGACTCCTGCGGGAAAAGCGCGCCTAGTGAACCCCCTCCCTCAGGCGCATGCCGAGGGACGACCGCCCGCAGAGAGCGAGTGTGTGGATCGGAAGTCAATATTGTACAAACATAAAAAATGCGGGCCCAGTCAATTAGACCGGGCCCGCATTCAATCATTTCAACTCTAATAACACTACATTTTCAACATGTGTAGTCATTGGGAACATATCGACAGGCTGGATATCAACTGCTTTATATCCGCCTTCTTCCAAGATATGAAGATCACGCGCTAGAGTGCCTGGGTTGCATGATACGTATACGACTTTATTAGGCTTCATCTCGATGATCGTATTCAGAAGGGATTCTTCACAACCTTTGCGTGGCGGATCCACCACGATGACATCAGCAGTATTGCCCTTTTGATACCATTCAGCAATAACGTTACCTGCATCGCCGACCATGAATTCTGCATTTGAGATTTCATTCAATTCAGCGTTGCGCCGTGCGTCTTCGATCGCTTCTTCGACCACTTCGACACCGATTACTTTTTTCGCTTTTTTAGCTAAAAATAAAGAGATGGTCCCAATGCCGCAATAGGCATCTATCACCGTTTCTTCACCAGTCAGCCCTGCATAGTCAAGAGCTTTATTATAAAGGACTTTCGTTTGATCTGGATTGATTTGGTAGAAAGATTTTGCTGATATCGCAAATTTCACATCACCGATCATATCATGGATCACTTCGTCGCCCCATAGCACAGTCATTTTATCGCCTAAGATAACATTCGTTTTCTTGGAATTCACGTTTTGAACGATGGATTTAACTTGTGGAAGACGTTCAACGATTTCCTTCACGATGGTTTCGATGAAAGGGATACTTTTCGTTCTAGTAACAAGAACAATCATTAATTCCCCTGTTTGCTTGCCATAACGGGCCATGATGTGCCGCAATACACCTTTATGTGCCTCTTCATTGTAAGCGGGGATACCAAGTTTACTGAAAATCTCTTTAACGACTTGAACGGCTTCATTAATCAATTCATTTTGGATAATGCTTTCTTTCGTTTCAACGATTTCATGTGTCCGCGGTTTGAAGAACCCTGCTATTAGCTTGCCATCCTTTTCACCAACAGGCACTTGCGCTTTATTGCGATAATGGGTTGGATTCTCCATCCCGATGATCGGGTGAACCTTCACATCCTCAAGTTTCCCAATGCGTGTCATCACTTCACGTACTTGCTTTTCCTTGAATTCCAACTGTCCTTCATAGCTCATATGCTGCAGCTGACAACCACCGTACTTATGGTAGTCTTCAGTCGTGACCTCAACCCGGTATGGACTGTTTTCGGTAATCTCCATCAAGCGTCCGAAGCCATAACCCTTATTAGCCTTCATCACTTTGATTTTTGCTTTTTCACCTGGAAGGGCGCCCTGAACAAAGATCGGGTAGCCATCGACTTTAGCGACGCCAGCTCCTTCATGTGTTAAATCTTCAAATAAAACCTCTACTATATCATTTTTAGCAACTGGTGCTGTTTTTTTCATATCATCTTCTCTTTTCTTTTTTATGCTAGCCTGTATTTTACCACAATAGAGGCCTTGCCACAAAACCACTCACCAATTTACCCTGGTTTTCATAAAAATATAGTGGAAGGAATTACGGATTTTTCATAGTTCCATGAATAAAAGTTCAATAAAAAAAGAAAAATAAGGAAAAACAAAAGAGGTGAGGAAATGGGTTTATTTAACTCTATATCGGCCTGGAATGCTACAAGGATAGAAAAACATCGAGCGAGTATGGAGGAAAAAGGCCTCTGTCCGGATTGTTACGGACGTGGATACAGCTCCTTCGTACCTACGGAATATCATTTTTCCGATATACACGACTGTCCCGGCTGTAATGGCACCGGAGCTTACGCTGATTGGGCAGCCATGAATGGGCAGCAAATGTAATCGCATACAATGCCAAACTTCAAAGAACTAAAAAGGACCCCCTGTTAAACAGGAGGTTCTTCTATTTCCTTTACCATATAGCGAAATTCATGGCCGCTAATCGAAATGGTTTTCATTTCTATATATCCTAATCTGCCATAGAGACGATTCGCTGCTACATTTTCATTTTCAACGACTAAAGAAATTCTTGGATACCCCTTATTTTTAGCGTATTCCTCCACATATTGAATCAGTGCACTGCCAATTCCTCTTCCTTGAAAATTCGGGTCGACGGACACGGTATCCAAATAAAAGTCTCTCATTTCCGCTTCCTTATCGAGCGTAACGCTTGGGTCTTTCATTTTCATCCTTAATTGTTTCACTATCGGTTCATCCAAGCTTTCGGCATCCTTGCCATGGTAAGCAATGATCAATCCAGATACTTGTCCATCATGTTCACTGACAAGCGTATTTTCATAGCTGACCCGATTCCCACTTTTCCTGAACAAGTCGGCAAGAACGGAAAGTATTCTTTCTTCTTCCGTTTCACCTGTCAAAACCTCTGCAATTTCCTTAATCGCTAACCGGGTCAATATGGCTGCCTTGTCCGCATCCTCCGGTGTCGCTTTCCTGATATACATGTTGCAATTCTCCTTGCTTCATTAAACTGAAAAGGCCACCAGATTCAGTGGCCTTTTCACCTTATTTATTTGCCGGATCATCCGGCAGTAGTCCTTGCGGGATGAATACATCAAAATGGCGGTACTGATTGACGAATTCAGCTGGGGCCATCCCGCCAAATTCCCCATCCAAATTAAGCATCATATCCTTTTTGGCCTGTACTTTAATTCGATTGGCTTTTTCATAAATGACATTTTTATCATGGATATGCTCACCGCGCATTGCCAATGTTGCGACACGGACAATATCAGCCAGGTTTGCCTTTTTTAAAATAAGCAACGTGAACATACCATCATTCAAAGAGGCGTCAGGGGCCAGTTTCTCGAAGCCCCCGACCGAATTCGTGTTAGCCACCAAGAAAAGCATGATCTCCCCTTCAAAAAGCTTTCCATCATATTCAATAGAAACTTCCGTCGGCTTAATTGAAGGAAGCATTTCAATTCCTTTAATATAGTACGCTAGCTGACCGAGCATCGTTTTCAGCTTGATCGGCACGTCGTAGGTCAATTCGGTCAATCTGCCCCCGCCAGCAATATTGATAAAATACTTATCGTTCATTTTCCCGATATCGATCGGCATCGTATGCCCGCCGGCAATAATTTCGGCTGCCCCTTCGATCGACTTCGGTAAATGCAGCGCCCGGGCGAAATCATTGGTCGTTCCCGTCGGGATGATTCCTAGTTTCGGACGTTTCTCTGCAGTGGCCAGTCCATTAACAACCTCATAAATCGTACCGTCGCCCCCTGCTGCAATAACTACCTCATAGCCGCGTTCAATCGCTATCTTTGCCGCTTTCGTCGCATCCCCAGCACCAGTCGTCGCATGTGCAGAAGCTTCATAACCAGCTTCTTCAAGCTTCGCTAGCACACCTGGCAGGCTCTTCTTAATGGCTTCCCGGCCCGAAGTCGGGTTGTAAATCAACCTTGCTCTTTTCATTTCCCATCATCCTTATACATATTGATTCCATAATTTACATCTTAATCCTTCATTACATGAAAAGCAATATTCGAAAAAAAGAGGACCGTATTTCGGTCCATATCTTTTACATTTTACTAGAAATCTTATCAGGGAAAATTATAATGCTTTTTACAATTTTATTCTAGTAAATGATTTCAATCATGGATATTGAACGTTCACGTTAAATGTATCGGTAACCGTTAAAGTATGTTTCCCATCACCATTATTGAATATCCCATTCTTTTTTACAATGCCTTCATCACTTGTTCCTTTTTTCACTTCAGTCATCTTCCAGCCACTCTCGGGGCCTTCAAGTTCCTCTACCCCTCTAGCATCTATCTTGATATCACTATTATCCTGAAGAACTACACTTAGATTTCCGCTGTCCTTTACACTCCAGTCATTCAAGAGCTTTCTAGGCTTCAAGACAAGATCGGTACTTTGACCGTCTATCTCCACTGCCAACTCAGCAGGGATTATAAGGGTTGCCTTAAGATTCCTTGTACCACTGTCCAAAAGTCCATTTTGACTCGGTAAATCCTTGAAGCTAATATAAAGAGTATCACCATTTCTTTCAACAAGTAAATAATCTTCCGCATTGTTCAACAATGAATCATCATCTTCCATTACCCGCTCACCATATGTTCCAAAAACGGAAACTTCTTCGTCCTTACCACTTTCAATTGTCAATGGGTATGAACCAGTGTCCAGGACAACTCTCTGTATGCCCTTTCCTGCCTTTTGATTGAAACCAGGCAAATTGACCGTTTTCACTTCACTATTAACGGCAGCCCTAACTTTATCCAACAATCCGCTGGATGTAAGCAGAATTAAAACTATTCCCGTCGTTCCAAGCAATCCAACGAAAAGAATGCTAAGAATATCATATTTTACAAAAGAACTTTCTTTTCTGGAAAAATAAATATAGAAGAGAATCTCTGTACCCAAGATTATGAACAGCAACGGCCACCATGATAGCAGAATCGTCGTCAAATTCATATCCAAAATTCGGGAAACGAGTAAAACAAAACCCAAACCAACCAGGGAGATCCCCATTGAAATCGTTCCGACTCTCCATGTTCTCATTTTGTCTCCTCCTTGACGCTCCCTTTTTTACTTCCCGACAGCAATTTGATTCCTCCGCCTATTAGAAGGATGCATACAAGGCCTTTTTGAAAATAATCCCTAAACCAATATTCCAAGTTGCTTCCAATCCATTCATCTAAATGGGGAGCGATGGCCGGGACGATCATATTACTGGCCAAGAAATAGATTCCAATTCCCACCAAACCCAATCCTAACCATTTTTGATGATTGACCATTCCCGAAATGATGGGCGTATCTTCTACTGGCCCCTCCTCCATTTTTGATGCTTTTTGCAATCCATCAAAAAAACTATAAAACCAGATAATCGGAATAAGGAAGAAGAAGAAACCCAACCGGAGTAAATCCAGTATGTAAATGGCGAATAAAAAGCCGGCCATCAATTGTATCCCGCGTTTTTGCAGCCCCAAATATAAGTGACCTGCACCAGGGAAAATAGCGAATAAAGTCGCGACCGCTTTACTCTTCTTCCCGGATTCCCGTCTCTCCTCGAAATCTTCCAAAACGGTCCGATCGATAAGCTCCTCACCTCTTTGCTTTTTATTCAGCTGTTGAACAGAATCAAAAAAGCTGTAAATCCAGATAACAGGCAATAGTGCCATGAATATTAACAGGCCTTCCATTTGTGTCATCACACTGATGAATATCACCATGATGCCAAAGCCTAAAAAGCTGATGAGAAAAATGAGCCCACGGTTCATGAGGCCTAGCTGAAAATGCCCTAACCCAGGAACGAATGAAAGGATGATTACATAAAACCTTTCCGCTTCCGGCGGATTTGCCATTCCCTCTTCATCCTCTTCACTTTTAGGATTCCTCAGTGAGGTGACCACCAAATCAAATATACTGATGAAATAAAACACCATTCCAATAACGGAAAATGCCAGAAACGCATCCGATTGACTGATTAACGAAAGAAAAAGACCTCCAAGCCCCAATCCAGCTGTGGCAAGAAAATAAAATAGCCCTTTATATTGCCTTCCTAGGTAAAAATGTCCGAAACCTGGCAGAAAGGATAATAAAAAAGCTAATACCGGACTTTTATTCATTTCTAAACCCCTCCTTATTTTTCTTTTCGATTGTATCCATCCAATTAAATGTTTTATCAATAAGGTCCTCGGTCAAGGACTGCGTTTTCTTTTCACTGCTTGATTCCACAGAATCCACGTATTCTGTCAATGATTGAAATACCCCGCCTGCCATTAATAAAATCGTAAATCCTGCCGCAATCAGGTAATGCCTTGTGATTGTCCGAAGTGACTTCTCTTTTCGATGTGGCCAAGACTCTTCAACAGAGCCGCCTTTCAATCGGCTAATCGAGTCCATGACTGGACCTGCAATATCAAATCCTTCAAGGTCAAGACTTGTTTCTTCTTTTTCCATCGCTTCCATATAGACGGACAAACACTTGTCACAGGAGTATAGATGATTTTCATATTCAATTTTTAAAGCCTCTGGTATTTCATCTGCCAAATATGCAACCCATTGTGCCTCTGAAACATGATTCATGAAAAATCCTCCTCTTTCCAATGTTTTCTCATCCAATTTCTTGCCCTGTATAGCTTTACTTCCACAGATTTCACTTGTATCTGCTGTTCCTCTGCAATTTGCTTGAATGTCTTTTCCTTTATGTAATAGCCATATACAACGTCTCGATATCCCTCTGGAAGGTCATTCAGCTTCCGTAATACTTGCTTTCGCCTTTCATTCCGAAAAAATACTGCCTCGACATCATCCGTTAAGCCCAAATTAACTTCCGATGAATGTTCGTCCTGTAATTCTTCCTTTTGGCGTTCCCTCTTTCTCTTTAGATCAATTGCATGATTGACGGCAATTCGGGTAATCCAAGTTTTGAAGCCTTGGTTCTTATATTGAGGAAGAGAAGTGTAGATTTTGATAAAGACTTCCTGGGTAACATCTTCTGCATCCTTTTGATTCCGCAAGACGGAATAGACGGTTCTATAAATCGTCTGTTTATAATTTTCAATCAACATTCGGAATGCATGATCATTCCCAGCCCTTACCTTCTCAACTAACTCATCGGACACTTCTCTTCCCCCTTTCCTGATAAACATTCATGTAATAGACGACACAAAAAGGAGTTACCCCTACAGATAACTCAAAATTATTTTTCCGCTTATTATTTTTCTCAGCCTTAGTCAAGAGAAAACCGTACCACTTTAAAAGTGATACGGTCAACATTAACGTTTATTGATTTCTTCCACCAAAATTTTATTAACAAGTTGTGGATTGGCTTGTCCTTTTGTCGCTTTCATAATCTGCCCGACAAGGAAGCCGATTGCCTTTTGTTTACCGGCTTTAAAATCTTCAATGGATTGCGGGTTATTATTCAATGCTTCTTCAACGGCTGTACGCAATGCGCCTTCGTCGGAAATTTGGACTAGTCCCTTCTCCTTGACGATCGTTTCAGCATCCCCGCCGTTTTCAATCAATTCTTTGAAAACCTTTTTAGCGATTTTAGACGAAATCGTGCCATCTTCAATCAGCTTGATCATTCCAGCCAATGATTCAGCAGTCAATTTGACATCATGCAGCTCTTTGCCTTCTGCATTCAAGAAAGCGGAAACCTCACCCATGATCCAGTTAGATGCTAGTTTTGCATCGGCACCTGAAGCAACTGTCGCTTCAAAGAAATCCGCACTTTCTTTCGTTACCGTTAAAACGGCTGCATCATATTCAGGTAAGCCAAATTCTTCGACATAGCGTTTTTTCCGGGCATCCGGAAGTTCCGGAATTTCGGCAGCGATACGAGCTTTCCATTCTTCATCAATATGGATCGTCAATAAGTCCGGTTCCGGGAAATAACGGTAATCATCGGAGCCTTCCTTAATTCGCATTAGTACGGTTCTGCCTGTAGCTTCGTCGAACCGGCGAGTTTCCTGTTCGATTATGCCGCCTTCATTCAAGATTTCCGCTTGGCGGATTTCTTCATGCTCCAACCCTTTGCGAACGAAGTTGAATGAATTCAAGTTTTTCAATTCGGTTTTCGTACCGAATTCCTTTTGGCCAACAGGTTTCAAGGAAATGTTAGCATCACAACGGAGTGAGCCTTCTTCCATTTTACAATCGGAAACGCCCGTGTATTGAATGATGGATTTCAGCTTTTCCAAATAAGCATACGCTTCTTCTGGGGAAGTGATATCCGGTTCGGATACGATTTCAACAAGAGGCGTACCTTGGCGGTTATAATCGCAAAGCGAATAGTTCCCTTTATGTGTTAGCTTTCCAGCATCCTCTTCCATATGAATACGGGTAATGCCAATTTTCTTTTTCTTGCCGCCCACTTCGATTTCAATCCAACCATGTTCACCGATCGGTTGATCGAACTGTGAAATTTGGTATGCTTTAGGATTGTCCGGGTAAAAATAGTTTTTCCGGTCGAATTTCGTAACTTCCGCCACTTCGCAATTCAGGGCAATTGCAGCCTTCATTGCAAAATCAACAGCCTTTTTATTGACGACAGGCAATACACCTGGGTAGCCTAGGTCAATTACAGTTGTGTTACTATTTGGAGCGGCACCAAAATGATTTGGGCTCGCTGAGAAAATTTTAGAATCCGTTTTTAATTCTACGTGTACTTCTAGACCAATCACCGTTTCAAAGTCCATTATTTTCACCCCTTACAGCTTAGGAAATTGTTTATGAAAATCTGTTGCTTGCTCAAATGCGTGAGCCGCGCGGTAAATCGTGCTTTCATCAAAATGCTTCCCAATCATTTGCAGTCCAAGCGGAAGACCATTCGCTGCGAATCCACATGGCACGGATATACCCGGTACGCCAGCAAGATTGACTGGAATCGTCAGGATATCATTCGCATACATCGTTAATGGATCGTCGACTTTTTCACCAATTTTAAATGCAGGCGTAGGTGTAGTCGGTCCAACGATGACATCGTATTTTTCAAAGACATCTTCAAAGTCTTTTTTGATTAATGTACGTACTTTTTGAGCCTTTTTATAATAAGCATCATAATAACCGGAACTTAAGGAGAACGTTCCAAGCATGATACGGCGTTTCACTTCGTCACCGAATCCTTCTGCACGGGTTTGCTTATACATTTCTATAAGAGTTTCTGCATTATCTGTCCGGTGTCCGTAACGTACACCGTCAAAACGTGAAAGGTTAGCCGAAGCTTCCGATGAAGATAGCAGATAATAGGCAGCTAAAGCATATTTGGAATGCGGCAAGGAAACCTCTTCCCATTGAGCTCCAAGACCCTCTAATACTTTTAATGCTTCAAGTACGGAATTACGCGCTTCTTCACCAACGCCTTCACCAAGGTATTCTTTAGGCACAGCTATTTTCAATCCTCTAACATCGCCTGTTAATGAATTCACAAAATTCGGCACGTCAACATTAGCAGAGGTCGAATCCATTGGGTCTACTCCTGAGATCGCTTCAAGCAAATAAGCGTTATCTTCAACAGTTCTTGTAACAGGTCCGATTTGGTCCAATGAAGACGCAAATGCTACAAGGCCGAATCGGGAAACCCGTCCATATGTAGGTTTTAAGCCGACGACTCCACAATATGCCGCTGGTTGGCGGATCGATCCACCCGTATCGGAACCTAAAGAGAATAGGACTTCACCGGAAGCGACAGATGCAGCTGAACCACCCGAAGAACCGCCTGGCACATATTCCGTATTCCAAGGGTTGCGTGTTGCTTGAAATGCGGAGTTCTCATTGGAAGAACCCATCGCAAACTCATCCATATTCAATTTACCGATCGTAACCGTTTCTGCCTTCTGTAGCTTTTGAACAACGGTTGCATCATAGATTGGATCAAAGTTCTCCAAAATTTTGCTCGCGCAAGTCGTACGTAAATTTTTAGTGACAATATTATCCTTCACTCCGATTGGCATACCAAATAAAGCGCCTTCGTTCTCGCCTTTTACCAATTGATCATCCAAACGTTTTGCTTGATTGCGGGCGTTTTCTTCATCAAGTGTCAAAAATGCCTTCACCTTGTCCTCTACCTGTCCGATTCGCTTATACGATTCGTCCACAAGATCAGTGACACTTATCTCTTTCTTATGTAATCGTTCATGAAGCTCAGAAACCTTTTGTTCGAACAACGACATCATTGTCCCTCCTTATTCAATTATTGATGGTACACGGATATATCCTTCTTTGCTATCCGGTGCATTTTTAACTACTTCTTCCACTGGCAATCCTGGTTTTGCGACATCTTCGCGCATAACATTCTTCATATCCAAAACGTGAGAAGTCGGGTTTACTTGATCCGTATCAAGCTCATTCAACTGCTCCGCGAATGAAATCATTTGGTCAAGCTGATGCTGAAACTGTTTTGCTTCTTCTTCCGTAATGGCCAATCGGGCCAAATGGGCAACGTGTTTAACTTGTTCCATAGTAATACGTGACATTCTCTTCACCTCCGAAAAAATATCCAAATCGACTGAATTTCGTCGCTTTTCTCCATATAATCATCGTTTAAATCATATCAAACTATTGCACAGTAAAGCAACAAGAGATACAATGTCGAAATTCAATTATTTCATAAGGAAAAAGAGATATTTTCCGGGAAATATGGGAAAGTTGCCGGAATTTCCGGAGAAATGACAATAAGGCTTTTAAAATTCGACAAATGTTGCCTTTTTAAAGCACTTGTTCCCTAAGATGAAAGGGTTTACTTTCCATTATATATCTTTGTTCATTGTTAAAGATTATTTTGACATTCACAAGAAATAGATTCCAGTCGAAAAAAAGGATGAAGCCGCTAAGCTTCATCCTTTTTTCATTCGTATATATGAACGGTTGGTTCGTCCTGATTCGCTTCACGGACTATGAGCGCTTCAGGTCCATTTACAGATGTAATGGATACCTGTACGGCAATATAGTTCGGGAAACGCTCCATTATGAGCCCAGCAACATATTGGGTAAAGCCTATCGCTTCCGAGTTCCCATAAAATTGAATGGGGATATCGATGTTCAGGCTTTGCAATTGATCATCCATATAGAACGCCCTGCCGATGACTCCATTAAAGTTAGGGAAGTATTCTTCGACATCTTCTTTAAAGTTCGTGAAAGTATTGACGTCATCACGGTATTTCTTTTCAGCAGCAGCAGAAGGAAATAGGAAATACTCTTCGTCCAAGTTCGTCCATTTTCCAATATTGTTCGAGTTTTTATCGATATTTGTATAGGAAATGAAATTCCCAGGGACTACTGAAGATTTTTCATTTTGCTCGAATAAGGCAATCGTAATCGGAACATTTTTCAGCTTGTCCATTTTACGCAGCCTTTTTAAAACTTCTGCAGCAATTTTTTCCCCTTCTTGCTTTAGCTTTTTACTATCGATTTTTTTTTCATAGGTGGCACCGAATGCCTCTTTTTGATAGTAATGCACTGAATTCAACGCTAGACCGATTACAACTCCGCCAAGGCTTACTGAATTATCTTTTGTTTTGACCAAGTAATTATGTTCTAAAATATGGGCGAGATAGATCGGATTTTCTTCATTTCGCTTATCAATGTCACCTTTGCCCGGATCAACCGGATTCAAGCCAAGGTTCTCTTTGGCCTTCATCTTCTTTTCTTTTAACTGACTATCGGTATATTTTCTGTTCAGCCAGGAAGATATCTCGGAACTATCTAGCATTTGCCCCTCTTGAAACAGGTAATCTTCCGGGTCGAATTGGGTTTGGGCCAACCGCATCAATCCATTTTCGAATTCTTCAATGTCATATCGGGTATTTAGATTGGATACGACCAAACCGCGTGCTTTTGATGGTTCAAACGGTAGGATTGTTTGATAATATTCTTCCGAAATTTTATACTTCGGAATAATTGCCGTTTCTTTTTTGTCTTTGGAGTCTTGAACTACCTCTTGCTTATCCTCGAAACTAGGCGCACATCCAGCAAGAAGCAGTATAAGAATCATCCCCAAAATGGAGTGTTTCCTCATAGCTACACCTCTTATTTATTTAGTTCCTCAATCAGTCTCTCTTCATCCCATACCATGACGCCTAGGCTTTCGGCTTTTTCCAGTTTGGAACCGGCATCTTCACCAGCTACGACCAAATCGGTTTTCTTGCTGACACTTCCAGCAACGTTAGCTCCTAGCGCCTCTAATTTCTCTTTAGCTTCGTTACGTGTTAACTGATGCAGTTTTCCCGTTAAAACGACTGTTTTACCGGCAAAAAAAGAGTCGATATCTTCTAAAGCAACAGCTCTTTGCCCTTTGAAAGTAAGATTCACACCGGCTGCATCCAGCTCATTCAATAATGCATGGACTTCTTCCAATTCAAAATAAGCTACGATGGAATCAGCCATCTTATCGCCTATTTCATTAATGGCCGTTAGTTCTTCACGGCTCGCCTTGCTTAAGGCTTCCATCGTCCCGAATTCCCTCGCAAGCGTCTTGGCAGCTTTGGAACCAACATGGCGAATGCCCAGCCCGAATAGTAATTTTTCCAACGAGTTGGTCTTCGAAGCTTCGATTGCTTGAAGAAGTTTAGTGACGGATTTATCCCCCATCCTTTCCAAAGCAATCAGTTGATCGTATGTAAGCTTATAAATATCAGCCACATCTTGTATGAGTTCTTCTTTAAATAACAAGCTAATCACTTTTTCACCAAGACTGTCTATATTCATAGCTGTACGGGAAACAAAGTGAATCAAACCTTCCCGTATTTGTGCAGGACACTTCGGGTTGATGCAGCGTAAAGCAACCTCCCCGTCCAGCCGGACAAGTTCACTGCTGCACTCAGGGCACTCAGTCGGCATCTGAAACTCGACTTCTTCCCCTGTACGGCGCTCTGCCAGTACATTGACTACCTCTGGAATGATATCACCCGCTTTTTTCACAACCACTTGATCTCCGATTCTGATGTCCTTTTCACGGATTAAGTCTTCATTGTGAAGTGAAGCTCGCTGCACAGTCGTACCTGCTACCCGGACGGGATCCAAAACGGCAGTCGGGGTCAATACACCCGTACGGCCCACATTCAGCTCGATATCCCTTAGGGTTGTAATGACTTCTTCAGCTGGGAATTTATAAGCAATGGCCCATCGCGGACTTTTTGCAGTAAAACCTAATTCATCCTGCTGTTCAAGGGAATCCACCTTTACGACAATTCCATCAATATCATAGGCTAAGTTTGGACGTTGTTCCGTCCATTCTACTATATAGGCCAGTACTTCCTCTATATTCGAGCATGTTTTTCTTTCCCGGTTCGTCTTAAACCCGAGTCTATCCAATAAATCCAGACCCTCGCTATGGGAACGGACCCCCGTTTCCCCCAAATCGGCAATCGCATAAAGGAAAATATCCAAGTTCCGTTTCGCAGCAAGTTTCGGATCAAGCTGCCTTAACGAGCCGGCAGCGGCATTTCGCGGGTTTGCAAATGGTTCCTCACCGCGTTCTTCCTTAGCCTTGTTTAATGATTCGAATGATTTTTTTGGCATGAATGCCTCACCGCGCACTTCTATGGCGACCGGCTCCCGTAACTTCAATGGAATCGACTTGATCGTTTTCAAATTGGCGGTAATATCTTCACCGATCGTTCCGTCTCCACGGGTTGCCCCCCTTACGAAATATCCATTCTCATATTGAAGTGTGACAGCAAGTCCGTCAATTTTCAATTCACATACATAGGAAAAATCGTCACCTACAGATTGTCTGACCTTTCTGTCGAAATCCCGTAAGTCACTTTCGTTGAAGGCATTGCCTAAACTAAGCATCGGTGTGGTATGCTCCACCTTTTCAAACATATCCAAAATGGCGCCACCGACCCGTTGTGTCGGTGAGTCCGCCGTTTGCAGTTCCGGAAATTTCTCCTCATACCCAATAAGTTCACGTAGCAGCCGATCATATTCAGCATCAGGTACTGATGGCTGGTCCATCACATAATATTCATAGCTGTATTGGTTCAATAACGTTTGCAGTTCCAGAACTTTCTTCTCTGCAGCTTGTAAGTCCATACGTTCAATCCTTTCTAAAGAAGACTCCACCGCACTTCTTATAGAAGAGCGGTGTCTAAAGTCAGATATCCCTATTCTTTACCAGCAGGAGCATATTAATAGCTTATGCTTTTTCAACTGGTGCAAATTTCGCCAATAGGCGTTTGATGCCGATTGGACTTGGAAAGGCAATATCCAATTCCTTTCCTTCGCCTTCCCCTTTTACGCTCACCACGGTTCCTATACCCCATTTTTTATGGGAGGCACGGTCACCGACAGCCCAGCCAATTTCTTCACCGCCCGTTGCGGATGGTGCAGAAACAGCTTTTCCAAAGGCAGGCACTTTTCTTGTTGAAGCTGTTGAAGGAGACCCGGTCCTCGAAGAGCTGAAAGGCGTTTGCCTAGCCCTAGGAGCAGGTTTCGGTTTTAGGTCTTCTAGAAGTTCCTCTGGTATTTCACTGATGAAACGTGAAACGGGATTCATGCTCGTCCGTCCATACAATGTCCGCATTTGGGCATTGCTTATGAATAGTTCATTTTCGGCCCTTGTAATTCCCACATAAGCCAGGCGGCGTTCTTCTTCCATCTCCTCTTCATCCATGAGAGAGCGGCTGTGAGGGAAAACCCCCTCTTCAAGGCCCAATAGAAAGACTACCGGATATTCAAGTCCCTTCGCTGAATGCAATGTCATCAACGTTACCGTATTTGTAGCTTCTTCGGTATTCTCGTCAAGTTGGTCTATATCGGCAACCAACGCCAAGTCAGTCAAAAAGCCCACCAATGATTTGTCCTCGCTGTTATCTTCGAATGCTTTCGTAACAGATAAAAACTCATCTATATTTTCAAGCCGGCTTTGTGATTCAATCGTTTTTTCTGCCTGCAGCATCTCACGGTAACCGGTTTTCTCGATGACTTCCTCCACAAGTTCCGTCACGGATAAGTACTCCTGCTGATTTGTATAATTAGTGATCAGCGTATGGAATTCCCTTGCCGCTTTGGTGGCCTTCCCGCTTATCCCTGCCATTTCCACAGACTCCAGTGCTTTATATATGGAAACATCAAATTGATCAGCATAATCTGCCACTTTGTCCATCGAAGTTGCACCAATTCCGCGTTTTGGCACATTGATTACACGGCGAAGGCTGATGTCATCATCAGGGTTCGCAATAAGTCGAAGATAGGCAAGTAAATCCTTAATCTCTTTACGGTCATAGAACTTAGTGCCCCCGACTATTGCATAATTAATATTGGATTTAAGCAGAACTTCCTCCATGACACGTGATTGTGCATTCGTTCTGTAAAGTATTGCTATATCTGAATACTTCCTGCTGCCGTCCTGAACTAACTCATTTATCTTTCCGGCTACGAATTGCGCTTCCCCTTGTTCATTGTCCGCACGGTAATAGAATATCTTATTGCCATCTGCATTCTCGGTCCAAAGATTTTTCGGCTTACGGTTTTGATTGTTATCGATGACCTTATTCGCTGCTGCAAGGATCTTTTTCGTCGAGCGGTAATTCTGTTCAAGGAAAATCATGTTGGCATTCGGATAATCTTTTTCAAATGAAAGGATATTCGCAATATCCGCACCGCGCCAACGATAGATCGATTGATCGGAATCCCCGACAACACAGAGATTACGGAAGCGTGAAGCCAATAATTTAACAAGCATGTATTGAGCCCTGTTCGTATCTTGGTACTCATCAACATGAATGTATTGAAATTTACGCTGATAATATTCAAGCACCTCAGGTACGAGCTGGAACAATTGAATCGTCATCATGATCAAATCATCGAAATCGAGCGCTGAATTTTTGCGCAGCCGTTTTTGATATTCCGTATAAACATCGGCCGTTACTTTAGTGAAGTAATCAGACGCCGTCTTCAGGTACTCTTCCGGCCCGACCAATTCATTTTTCGCTGAACTGATGCTGCCCAAAATGGCACGATAATCATATTTCTTTGTATCCATATTACGGTCTTTCATGATTTGTTTTATGACCGATTGCTGATCCGTCGTATCCAATATCGAGAAGTTCCTATTAAATCCGATACGGTCGATATCTCTTCGGAGAATACGGACACACATCGAGTGGAAAGTCGAAATCCAGATATCTTCGGATGCACCGCCAAGTATGGCACGGATCCTCTCCTTCATCTCACGTGCCGCTTTGTTGGTGAACGTGATTGCAAGGATGTTCCAAGGCGCTATTTCCTTCTCGACCATCAAGTATGCTATTCGGTGAGTCAGCACACGCGTCTTTCCACTTCCTGCCCCAGCCATGATTAAAAGTGGACCATCTGTTGCTTTCACTGCTTTTTGTTGCTGTTCATTCAAACCAATTAATAATTTTTCCGCTAAATATTGCATTATCACACCACCTATACGAACATTCGTTTCTGTTTTAGTATACTATATTTCTTACATGTTTTCATTTAACTGCCGTAACTGTTGCAAGGGCCACTTTCAAATCTTCATAAATCACATTGCCGACAACGATGACATCCGCAATCTTGGACATCTCTTTGGCCTGTTCAACCGATTTTATCCCACCGCCATAGAATAGTATGGTATCTTCCAAACTCTCTTTGGCCGCTTCCACCATCTGGACATCGCCATAATCACCGCTGTATTCCAAATAAAAGATCGGCAGGTTGAACATCTTTTCCGCCATCATCGCGTATGCACCCACATCATCCATATCCAAATCAGTATTGGCTTTCGTCAATTGGGCCGCCTTGCACCCAGGGTTCAGGATACAGTACCCTTCAACGAAAATTTCATCCCAATTCAAAAGGTATCCGTATTCCTTGACTGCTTGCTGATGCAATTTCATCATCCAATCCGGGTTGGTGCTATTCAGGACACTCGGAATGAAATATAAATCAAACCCCGGCGTCACCGTTTCAACTGAAGAAATTTCCATCACACATGGGACCGTATATCGCCTGACACGTGCCATTAAATGAAGCACATTCTCAAGCGTGATACCATCCGTTCCCCCGACCATGATTGCATCAGTACCGGATTCACAGACTTTCTCAAGTGCCTCATCACTTATTTCTTTATTTGGATCGAGTTTGAAAACATGTTTCCACTCGCGAAAATCGTACATTATAATCCTCCATTCACACTTCCCATTACACCATTATAGCATTAAGATTTTTCATTAAAAAAGAGAAGTATCGATAAAATGTTATTACCAAATGGAACCTTTTAATCTAAAATCCAATATAACATGGATACGGCTGAAAGACAGCCGGCAATGAGCGTGCTGGACACAAAATAAAAAGCCGGGAAATGAATTCCCCAGCTTTTTATTATAATCGAAAGAATTATGATTCAGTTGTTTCCTCTACGTTATCCTTAATACGGTTCAGAGCCATGGAATAAGCATCATTTCCGTAGTTCAAGCAGCGTTTGACCCTGGAAATCGTAGCCGTGCTTGCACCTGTTTCCGTTTCGATTTTATGATAGGTTTTTCCTTCTTCAAGCATGCGGGCTACTTCAAGACGCTGTGCCAATGATGAAATTTCATTAACTGTGCATAGATCATCAAAAAATCGATAGCATTCGTCCAAATCACGCAAGGAAAGGATCGACTTGAACAGCTGATCCGTTTCTTTTCCTCTTAACTTATCAATTTGCATGTTACTCCCCCTCAATTTCATGGGTATCAAAATGAGACGTCTCCTACTAAACCAGGTTCATCCGGAATAATATTGATCCAAGTTTTCCCTGGAACCAACCCTACCTCTTTATCGTTTTTCACTGGTGTAATACGACCATCCTTATTCACCCATTCTACTTCATTCGCTTTTCCTTTTTGAAGTAAATAACCATTTCCGCCACTTTTCAAGTCGATTTTCCGACGCCCTTTGTCGTCGATCACTTGATGAGCAGCCTCAATGATCAATATATTATCCAGTAAAATAGGTTTATTCGATTTATGCTCGACTGTTTGCTCTCCATTCGAATAACGTTTATATTTCTCTTCCGTGGCTTCGTATTCATACTGTACATCATACTCGTCTGATCCGTAGGAAACCTCGGTTTTCAATGCCGGTTCCCCTTGAAGTCCAGCTGCCTCTTCTTTTGTAAGGAAAGCATAAGGCTTCGGTGCACCATTCAACTCATAACCCTTTTCCTTTGCACCTTTTTCGATATCCTCAAAGGAGGTGTAGGAATTATGCGGTGCTTTTCGATCTGCCGAACGTTGAAACAAAGTACCATCATAATATAATCCGTTCAAGTTATCAATATACCCTCTGTCCAGCATGGTCTTTGCCTCAGGGCTATACCCATGACAGACATAGATGCAATCAAGGCCTTTAGCCAATTCGATATAATAGTCCCTTGCACTCCGAATCGGACCGATTTGACTAGGCATTTCACTTTGGAAGATAGCTAAAAATCTGGTTATGTCACCTTCTGCGAGCATTTCGTAAACCATATCGGCTTCTGAGAGGCCCGATTGCGGGCGTGCTTCCGGATGATTATTAATCATCACTGCTGCAGCCCTTCGCTCACTGCCTGCTTCGGTGGCCATACCTGTAAGTGGAAACTCATTGGAAGGTTCATTTTTCACATCTGTATTTTTGATGACAGCTTGGTCTTTCGGCTTACCGTCATCCGATGCAGGATCCTCTTTCGTCGAACAGCCTGCCAGCAGTAAAATAGCAATAACGATGAAAAGAACTCTCTTAAATTTCATCTTTCCACTCCTCTGATTTATTAGCCATTTCTTCTCTTATATTTTAACGCATTATAGTGGGAAAGAGTATAGTTTTATTCATTACATCATATACTCCTCGCTGGGTCAGCCTTATATATGGCAGATGGGTTGTCGAAAAGAATGAAAGGGTATACACAGGATCGGCGAAGCGATAACCTCTTTCCCGCAGCAAATGTTTCAATTCATTTTCTTCTTTTATCAATTCAGGAACCTCCTTGGTCGACATGACTCCCTTTAATTTCAGAGGAAGTTCATGAATCACCTTGCCTTGTTCCGTCAAAATGATTCCACCGCCAATTTCCTTCAGCCGGTTAAATGCCAAATGCATATCCTTTTTCCTTTTACCGATCAGTATGATATCACCTGTATTTGTATAAGAGCCAGCAAAGCCACACAATTTGTCCGCAAACCCTTTTAATATCGTATTGATGCGCCATTTCCCTTCCCGGTCGATTAGCATGAAAAAGCATTCATCATCCTCAAAGTTCAGTTCTTCATGCCCAACATCATTGGCAAGGGAGTATGGTTTCGTAATTACATTATTAACCAGTTCTATCCCGAACGGCATGGAAAATTCAAAATCCTCCTTTAAACTGAGATCCCAATCAAGATCGAGCGGTTTAAAATCGAAATCACTCCATTCGATTTCCTGTTTATCCGGAATGATCTCACCATCCCTTTTCACCCATTTCCCTTTCGCCATTACCGAAACCGGTGCGGGTTCCTTTACATCGGTCAGGAAGTTGATGTTCG
The DNA here is from genome assembly GCF_058783805.1 of Peribacillus sp. FW305-BF15. Taxonomy (NCBI): domain Bacteria; kingdom Bacillati; phylum Bacillota; class Bacilli; order Caryophanales; family Bacillaceae; genus Peribacillus; species Peribacillus sp. FW305-BF15. The sequence goes on from NZ_JBYSYV010000019.1 coordinate 96,319, forward strand.
CCACCCTCCCTGTGGCAATATTGCCATGAAGGTATTCAATGTTATAATATCGTGCGATGTTGATGGTCGCCATATTGTAGGCATCAATGACCGGAACCCCATGCTCTATCGCTATTTTGATCAAGCAGTCTATGAAACCACCTTCATAAAAGGACGGAGGTGATCCATCTGTCGTATAAAAGATTTTGTCATAATGATCAATGCCCAGTTCATGGATTTCCTGTATCAGCTTTGGTAAATCCGGACGGATCGAAGAATGTCTTAACGATACATAATAGCCCTGCAGCAAGCGTGACATGACTTCATCACCTGTCATTGCCTCATGATCACAATCGGCGCCGAACAAGGTCATTTTTGCTAAAGTCTTCTCTGAAGCACCTGGAAAGTGTCCTTCTATTTTCTTCCTCATTCGCTTGGCTTCCTGAATCCAGTGCAACATCATGTCATCCCCATCGAGAAGCTTCGGCCATCCAGTTAGTTCCCCGCCCTGTAATACGGCGTCATGCTCCAGCCATGATTTGACGGCCCCATGGGAAAAGACCATATCTTCATCGATCAATTCCGTTTGTCCGTCAAAACGGCTCCACCAATACATTGTTACAGGAATGTTACGTAATTCTTTCAAAAGAGAAAACGCTTTCTTTTTATCTAACTGCAATAGAAACGGCAAGTTATCATTGATCAATGTCGTTGTGCCAAAATGAGATGCATAACGTGAAAAAGAAAGGGGATTATATAATTGAGAAGGGTGTGAATGCGGCTCAATATAACCCGGAACCAAGTACTGGTTTGTACAGTCGACCATTTCACAGCGGTCTATATTATCAGGAAGCTTATCACCAACATATATGATGCGATCTTCATATATCCATATATTCGCTTTTACCCATTTTCGTAAAGCCTGATTTAAATAAGTCGTATTTTTTAGCAGAATGTGTGGTGCCCTATTGCCATCCAGCACATCTATATGTTCTCTTAGATGTTTATTTTTCCATCTATAGCGCTGTTCAAGCATAAACATTCCCCCATAAGTTATTAGAAACAGTGTATGAAAAAAACCATTTTCAATCCAATTTTATTTCATAGTAACATACTTGCCCCATTAGAACAGTAATGTTATCCAGATTATTGTTAAATTTTTGTGAAGGGATGGATTTTATATGAAGTTTAAACAAAATATCAGTATAATAAATGCTTTAATGCGAATTACTTGTGGTTTTACATTTCTAACATGGGCTACGGCTAAAATGGTGAAAAAACCATGGAAAAACCAATCTTATATAATCGTGGCCATGCTTTCCGCCATGAAAATAGGTGAAGGGATCCTCCGTTATTGTCCTGTCGTCGATGCGATGGAAAACGGACAAAACTTGATGACAAAAGAACCAAAACAGGAAAATGAATCGAATCAATCTGATTCATATTAAGTCTTATAGAAGAAGCTGACTCCGCTTAGAGTCAGCTTCTTTATATTATGATGAAAAATTGTATTTTATTGCTCGGTAGCCAATATCCGTTCGCCAAAATAAACCGTCTTTCTCAATATGCCCTAACTCTTTATATACTTCAGCTTGCGCAGAGGCCAAATCTTTCCCTTTTGCAGCAACCAGAAGTACACGTCCGCCATTCGAGATGAAGTTCCCTTCATTATTGAGAGCCGTTCCAGCATGATAAACATGGGCTTTCGGATCAATCTTTTCCAAGCCTTTAATGATAGATCCCTTTTTATATTCCCCTGGATATCCATCAGCTGCGACGACCACTCCGAGCACGGCCTCTTCATGCCATTCAAGTTGTAAATCCTCTCCAGAAAGAACCGCTTCAAGCGTATCTACGAAGTCTGTCTTTAGACGAGGTAAAACGACTTGCGTTTCCGGATCGCCAAAACGGGCATTGAACTCAATGACTTTTGTGCCCTTTTCAGTGGCGATCAACCCGGCATATAATATTCCTGTAAAACTCCGATTCTCAGAAATCATCGCATTTACCGTGGGTTTAAGAATCGTTTCGACTGCAGTCTGGATCATTTCATCGGATATTTGCGGTACCGGTGAATATGCACCCATTCCACCTGTGTTCGGACCCTGATCTCCATCAAAAACCCGCTTATGATCTTGAGCAATGACCATCGGATACACTTTTTCCCCATTAACGAATGCCATCAATGAAAATTCCTCGCCATCAAGGAATTCCTCAATAACGACTTTGGCAGATGCTTCCCCGAACTTTGCTCCGACTAGCATATCATGGATGGCGTCTAACGCCTCTTCCATCGTCATAGCAACTACGACACCTTTTCCTGCTGCCAAACCATCCGCTTTTATGACAATGGGGGCACCCATTTTTTCGATATATGCCTTTGCTGAATCATAATCAGAGAATGTTTCATATTCCGCTGTCGGAATGCTATAGTTCTTCATTAAATCTTTAGCAAAGGATTTACTTCCCTCGATGACAGCAGCACGGCCATTAGGGCCAAATACCTGTAATCCTGCCTCCGCAAAATCATCTGCAAGTCCATTCAACAATGGTGTTTCGGGCCCGATCACCGTTAATGCAACTGCATTATTCTTGGCAAAGGCAACCAATTCCCTGTGATTGTTTTCATCAATTGGAACAAGAGTCGCTACATCGGTCATCCCTGGATTTCCCGGTGCTGCAAAAACGGTCCCAACCCGTTTACTTTCAAATAGTTTGCGGGCTATGGCATGCTCCCTGCCGCCCCGGCCAATTACTAGTACATTCATTATCGCACCTCGTTTTTGATTAATGTTTAAAGTGACGAATTCCTGTAAACACCATTGTAATCCCATATTCATCAGCTTTCTTGATTGAATCCTCATCTTTAACAGATCCACCAGGCTGAATGATTGCCGTGACGCCCGCTTTTGCTGCCGCTTCTACAGTATCATCCATTGGGAAGAATGCATCTGATGCCAATGCACTTCCTGTCGCTCTTTCCCCAGCTTGTTCCAGAGCAATTTTTGCAGCTCCCACACGGTTCATTTGACCTGCGCCAACACCTAATGTCATTTGATCGTTACAAACCACTATTGCATTCGACTTGACATGTTTCACGATTTTCCAGCCAAGTTCCATGGCTTTCCACTCTTCAGGTGTAGGCTCACGTTTCGTTGCCACTTTTACCTCTGCATCCTTTAAGCTATGTGCGTCCCGATCTTGAATAAGTAATCCGCCTTCAATGGATGTCAATTTACGTTCAGGCTTTTTAACCGCGTCAAAATCGATCGTTAATAAACGTAGGTTTTTCTTGCTTGTCAATACTTCCACTGCCTCTTGTGTAAACCCAGGGGCAATGATGATTTCAAGGAAAATTTCATGAAGCTTTTCCGCAGTCGCTTTATCGACTTCACGGTTCAAAGCGATGATCCCACCGAAAATGGAGGTGGCATCTGCCTCATAAGCTTTTTCATATGCTTCCAAAATAGTCGCACCGACGCCGACGCCGCAAGGATTCATATGTTTGACTGCAACTGCAGCAGGCTCATTGAATTCTTTTACGATTTGAAGTGCTGCATCAGCATCATTGATGTTGTTGTATGATAGTTCTTTTCCATGTAATTGCTTCGCTTCTGCAATCGAGAAAACGGAACCAAGCGGTTTTTTATAGAATGCGGCTTTTTGATGTGGATTTTCCCCATAACGAAGCGACTGTTTCAATTCATAGGTAACAGTCAATGATTCAGGATTTTCTTCATCGGCAAGCTCTGTCATATACTCTGAAATAACTGCATCATATGCTGCTGTATGACGGAAAACTTTTGCAGACAGTCGGCGATTCGTGGTTTTTGTTACCCCGCCGTTTTGTTTCAGCTCAGCCAACACGGTAGGATAATCATTGGAATCAACGATAACAGTCACATATTCGTGGTTTTTAGCAGAAGAACGAAGCATTGTCGGTCCACCGATATCGATGTTTTCAATAGCATCTTCCACAGTGACTTCTGGTTTGGAAATAGTCGCTTGGAATGGATATAGGTTTACACAGACAAGTTGAATGGGTTCAATGTTATGCTCAGCAAGCTGTGCTGCGTGACCTTTGTCATCATGTTTTGCCAACACTGCTCCATGGACATTCGGGTGAAGCGTTTTAACACGTCCATCCAAAATTTCCGGGAAACCGGTGACGTCACTGATTCCAATTACCTCAATACCATTTTCCTGAAGCGTTTTTTTGGTACCGCCTGTAGAAATGATTTCAAAACCTGCTTCAATTAAACCTTGAGCAAATTCTACGATACCTGTTTTATCCGATACACTAATTAATGCGCGTTTCTTCATGTTATGTTGGTCCCTCCATTAAGTAAGTTTCTTGTGGCATAGCTCCTGCAAAACTGATGGGTACAGGTCATGCTCCATTTCCTGTATCCTTTTTTGAAGGATGTCTCTCGTATCCCCTTCAAGAATCGGCACTGTTTTTTGGGCAATGACCGGTCCTGTGTCCATTCCATCATCAACATAATGAACGGTTACCCCCGTTTCCTTCACTCCGGCATCAAAAGCCTGGCCAATTGCATCCTTGCCTGGAAAACTTGGCAGAAGTGAAGGGTGGATGTTCACAATCCTCTGTGAATACTTTTGTAATAATGTCGGACCGATCAAACGCATATAACCAGCAAGAATGATGAACTCTATCTCATACTGGCGAAGTTTTTCCAGGATTTCCGATTCATATTCAGTCTTGTTGGAGTAATTCTTTGCTGAAAAGGAGAAAGAGTCAATATTCTCAAGCTTTGCTCTCTCAAGCACATATGCGTCTTCACGATCGCATACGACAAGACAGATTTCCGCCTCCAACTTTCCACTTTTTATTGCTTCAGCAATTGATTGAAAATTACTACCGTTACCTGATGCAAAGACAGCAAGGCGTCTCATTATTTGAACGACACTCCATTTCCATCCACGATCGTTCCAATAATTGAGGCTTCTTCACCGCAAGACTTTAGGTGGGCTAGCACATCCAATGCCACTTCTTTTTTGACGACAGCCGTCATCCCAATACCCATATTGAAGATATTGAACATTTCCTCTTTTACAAGGTTCCCTTTTTCTTCAAGGAATGAAAATATAGTTGGAATTTCCCAGCTTCCAAGCTCGATTTCAACACCGCATCCTTCAGGAAGGATACGCGGAATATTCTCGATGAATCCTCCACCGGTGATATGGGCAAGACCATTAACCTCAAATTTTTCCAACGTCGATAAAACGGACTTCACATAGATTTTCGTCGGTTTTAATAATTCCTCACCCAACTTGCAATCCAGTTCCGGTACGAAGTCATGAAGCCCCATGCCTGAGTCTTCAAGAAGGATTTTACGAACAAGTGAATACCCATTACTGTGGATGCCGCTTGAAGCGAGTCCAATAACGACATCACCAGCCGAAATCGCTTCACCAGTAATAAGACGTGATTTTTCAACGGCACCTACAGTAAAACCTGCCACATCGTATTCTTCCGTCTCATACATGCCCGGCATTTCAGCCGTTTCTCCGCCGATTAAAGCACAGCCCGCCTGCTCACAGCCATCTGCAATCCCTTTGACGATCATTTCAATTCGTTCAGGATCTGCTTTACCGCAGGCAATATAATCTAAAAAGTATAAAGGTGCAGCACCTTGAACGACAACATCATTGACGCACATAGCTACACAATCCACTCCAATTGTATCGTGTTTATCCATCATGATCGCTAACAAAAGTTTTGTTCCCACTCCATCCGTACCAGAAATGAGCACAGGTTCTTTAAGGTTCAAGGAAGATAAATCAAACATGCCGCCGAAACCGCCCAGACCATTCATTACTTCTGGACGAAATGTGCGCTTTACATGTTTTTTCATTCGATTTACCGCTTCATAACCAGCCTCAATATCCACACCAGCCTGTTTATATGCATTAGCCATTTGAAATCCTCCTCCGAAAATCAATCATCATTGCCGACTTGATTAACATTTTGTTTTTTCTCGTTCGTATTCAAAAATTTCAGTCGGATAATTTCCGGTGAAACAAGCTAGGCAAGAACCGCGCGTTTCTCCAGGAAACGGTCGTCCAATTGCTTCGACCATACCTTCGACACTTAGAAAAGTTAAGGAATCAGCTTCAATGATTTCCCTTATTTCCTCCACAGATTTTGAGCTTGCAATCAGTTCTTCCTTTTTAGACGTGTCTATGCCATAAAAACATGGATTCTTGATCGGTGGTGAGCTGATTACTACATGCACTTCTTTCGCTCCGGCATCTTTTAACATGCGGACAATCCTTCTGCTCGTTGTCCCGCGGACGATTGAATCATCAACCATTATGACCCGCTTGCCTTCCACTACCCCTCTTACAGGTGATAGTTTCATCTTTACGCCTTGTTCACGCAGACTTTGTGATGGCTGAATGAAAGTCCGTCCAACATAACGATTCTTTATTAAGCCCATTTCATAAGGAATGCCCGCAGCTTCAGCATAGCCAATCGCTGCCGAGATGCTGGAATCAGGTACACCTGTAACTACGTCTGCTTCAATTTTGGTTTCGAGTGCCATTTGCTTACCAAGGTTTTTCCGTGCCGTATGAACATTGATACCATCAATGTTGCTATCCGGACGGGAAAAATACACGTACTCCATCGTGCACATTGCCTGTTGGCTGGAAAGCGAAAAGTATTCGGATGTGATTCCCTCATCATTTATGACAACGAGTTCACCCGGCTCAATATCCCGGATGAATTCTGCACCTACAATATCAAGTGCACATGTTTCAGATGCAGCGAAATATGCATCGCCTATTTTCCCCAAGGAAAGTGGACGGAAGCCATGCGGATCTCTTGCCATGATCATTTGGGTTTCGGTCATGATGACAAAGGCATAGGCTCCCTTCAGCATACTTAAACTGTTCTTCACAGAATCTCTTACATCCGAGTAGCCGGAGCGTTTAATCAGATGGGCCAGAACTTCCGTATCAGAGGTCGTTTGAAAAATGCTTCCTTGTCCTTCAAGCTGTGCTTTTAATTGATGGGCATTGACGATATTCCCATTATGAGCAAGGGCCAGCCCTCCTGTATGAGAATTGAACAGGAAAGGCTGAACATTTTGATACCCGCCGCCGCCTGCCGTTGTATAACGGACATGGCCTATTGCCGCTTTACCGCTACCGGAAAGTGCCTGCATTTTTTCCGCAGTGAATATCTCTGTGACAAGTCCTTCGCCCTTAGAGATGGACATCTGCTCACCATCCGTCACGACGATGCCCGCTCCCTCTTGACCACGATGTTGCAAGCTATGCAAACCGTAGTAAGCAAGCTGCGCTGCATCGGGATGTCCCCAGACTCCAACAACACCACACTCTTCGTTTAGGCTTCTTATTTCAGCAAGCATGGTATGGCTCCCTTCCAAGCTGTTTGTAAATCTTCAACGTCCGCTTCCAATACTTTGCTATCACTTGTTGCCACGACTAATTTATTATCAGCCGTTACTGAGCCTATGCAAATCGCATCTTCAACAAGAGCTTCAAATGACGCTTGATTTTCAGGATTGATGGACAGTAAGAATCGTGATTGCGTTTCACTGAATAATTCAGATACAGGTTCCCCGGATATATTCACTTTTGCCCCTAGTTTGCTTGCCCCGAATAAAGATTCAGCTAAAGCCACTGCCAAACCGCCTTCCGAAAGGTCATGGGCTGATGCAACAAGTCCTTTTTGGATTGCTGTCAGAATTTGCTGCTGACGTTTTTGTTCAAGGTCCAAATCAAGTTCTGGAGCGCGTCCAAAGATTTTACCCTCGAGCATTTTCTGTAATTCACTGCCTCCGAATTCCACTTTCGCTTCGCCAACCACGTAAATCAAATCGGATTCATTTTTAAATGTTTGTGTTGTGATGTGCTTAAGGTCATTGACTAGACCAACCATTCCAACTACAGGCGTCGGATAAATCGCTTCACCATTCGTTTCATTATAAAGGGAAACATTTCCGCCGATTACAGGAGTACTTAAGCTTCTGCAAGCTTCACTCATACCGTCTGCCGCTTTTTCCAGTTGCCAGAATATTTCTGGTTTTTCTGGATTCCCAAAATTCAAGCAATCCGTAATCGCTAAAGGTTCCGCACCCGAGCAAATGATGTTACGGGCTGCTTCAGCCACAGCGATTTTGCCGCCTGTTTCAGGATCTAAATAAATAAAGCGGGAGTTACAATCCGTCGTCATGGCAAGGGCTTTATTCGTACCACGTACACGCACTACCGCTGCATCCGATCCAGGTGAGACGACTGTATTCGTACGGACCATGTAATCATACTGGTCGTAGACCCATTCCTTACTCGAAATTGTCGGTTGCTTCAATAGGGATACCAATGTTTCTTTATAATCTTCAATGACTGGCACTTCTGCCGTCATGCTTTGGAAGTCACGGAAATATTGCGGCTCTGCAGATGGCTTGTGATAAATAGGAGCTTCTTCAGCCAATGCATCAACCGGAACCTCGGCAACGATTTCACCTTGATGGGAAAGTGTTAGATTTTTATCATCCGTTACTTCACCAACAGCAACCGCTTCTAGGTCATATTTCGTAAACAAGTCGACGATTTCCTGTTCGCGTCCTTTAGTGACAACGATCAGCATCCGCTCTTGTGATTCAGAAAGCATCATTTCATATGCTGTCATTCCCGTTTCACGCTGCGGTACCAAATCCAGGTTCATTTTTATTCCTGAGCCAGCTTTACTCGCCATCTCGGCAGATGAGCTTGTAAGACCTGCTGCTCCCATATCCTGAATGCCAACAAGGGCATCATTTTGAATCAATTCAAGGCATGCTTCCAAAAGCAGTTTCTCCATGAATGGATCGCCTACTTGTACGGCAGGCCGTTTCTCTTCCGAAGACTCTGATAGCTCTTCAGATGCAAATGTTGCTCCATGAATGCCATCACGTCCAGTTTTGGCACCCACATACATCACTGTGTTGCCCACTCCATGCGCTTGGCCTTTTTTTATGTCCTTATGATCGATCAAACCGACACACATTGCATTGACAAGAGGATTTCCTTCATACGATGGATCAAATTGAATTTCTCCGCCGACAGTTGGAATTCCGATACAATTCCCGTATCCTGCAATCCCTGCAACCACTTCTTTAAATAAATATTTCACGCGATCATTGTCTAGCTCACCGAAGCGAAGTGAGTTCAACATCGCGATCGGACGGGCTCCCATGGAGAAAACATCACGGATAATTCCGCCGACACCGGTAGCAGCACCTTGATAAGGCTCTATTGCCGAAGGGTGGTTATGACTTTCAATTTTAAAAACGACAGCCTGATCGTCACCGATATCAACGATACCTGCTCCTTCACCAGGACCTTGCAGCACTTTCTCCCCTGTAATCGGGAATTTCCTTAAGATGGGTTTTGAATTTTTGTAGGAACAATGCTCTGACCACATAACCGAAAACAAACCAGTTTCCGTATAATTCGGCAGTCTGCCTAAGATTTTCTCCACCATTGCAAATTCATCATCGGATAGTCCCATTGTTGCGTACAATCGATCCGATTTAATTTTTTCCGGACTTGGTTCAAGCTGTAATAACATGTGATTCCCTCCAGTTTTTTACGATGGATTGAAAAATCTTTAAGCCGTCTTTACTGCCAAGCAGCGAATCAACAGCACGTTCGGGATGAGGCATCATTCCGAGGACATTTCCTTGTTCATTTGTAATTCCCGCTATTTGCTCCAAGCTTCCGTTTGGATTTTCACCATCATACGTGAACAAGATGCGGTTATTTTGTTTTAATTCAGCCAATGTTTCATCATCGCAGTAGTAATTCCCTTCACCATGTGCCACAGGGATCGTAATCGTTTCATTTAATTCATATCCTGTCGTGAACATCGATTGGTTATTTTCAACCTTCAGTCCTACATTGCGGCAAATGAATTTCAAGCCTTCATTACGGCGCATCGCTCCAGGTAAAAGTCCTGCTTCAAGTAAAATCTGAAAACCATTGCAGACACCCAAGACAGGCTTTCCTGCTTGTGCCGCTTTTACGACTTCAGCCATTACATTCGAAAAGCGTGCAATTGCTCCAGAGCGTAAATAGTCTCCATAAGAGAAACCTCCAGGAAGGAGAATCCCATCATACTGATCTAGATTGTCTGTAGAGTGCCAAACATACTCCACTTCTTCCCCCAGTGCATCCTTTATCGCATGGTACATATCGACATCACAATTGGAGCCAGGGAAAACTATGACAGCAAATTTCATTGGGTGATAACCTCCTCAACATCATAACGGTAAGCTTCAATTACCGTATTGGCCAATAGTTTTTCACACATTTCCTTCACAAGTTGATCTAAATCACGATCCGTATCCTTAATTGTAAGTTCAATGTATTTCCCCACTCGAACATCACTAACTTCGTTATATGTCAAGCTATGAAGTGATTGTTGCACTGCTGCTCCCTGTGGATCTAATACACTTTCGCGTAGTGTGATATATACCTTAACCTTATACATGTTGAGTGCCCTCCAACTTTGCTAGTATTTTTTCGTAAGCATCTGTTAAACTTCCTAAATCACGGCGGAATACATCTTTGTCTAATTTTTCGTTCGTGTTAATATCCCATAATCGGCAGGTATCAGGTGAAATTTCATCTGCCAGCAGAATGTCTCCATTCGGGGTTTTGCCGAACTCTAATTTAAAATCAATCAATTTAATGTCCAACTCTTTAAAGAAAGACGTTAAGACGATACTGATTTCTTGTGCCTTTTCTTTTAAAATCGCTACATCTTCCTTGCTTGCAAGTTCCAATTCTTCAATATGGTCTTCCGTTAACAGAGGATCGCCGAGCTCGTCGTCTTTATAGTAAAACTCAATCAGCGTTTTCTTGAGCGGCTGGCCTTCTTCAATGCCAGTCCTTTTAGAAAAACTGCCGGCAGCCGTATTTCTGACAACGACTTCTAGCGGAATGATGGATACCCTTTTGACTAGCTGCTCCCGTTCGGAAAGCATTTCAATAAAATGGGACGGGATATTCTCTTGGGCAAGCTTTGAAAATAGTAAGCTAGTAATTTGATTATTCAACTTGCCTTTTCCGGCAATCTCTGACTTCTTCTCACCATTGAATGCCGTTGCCGAATCCTTGTATTCCACCCATACTATTTCACTGTTGTCCGTTGCAAAAATCTGTTTCGCTTTTCCTTCATACAACAATTCTCGTTTTTCCATCTGTCCAGACCCCCACATTGTGAATATTATGAATCTTCCTGCCATTGATCAGGCTTGGCAAACATATCACCATTAAAGGTGCCATGTTTGCCGCCTTCACTTTTATAAACCTAAACGATCAAAGATTACATCAACATTTTTCAGGTGATGTGTAGGATCGAAACAATCATCAAGTTCTTCTTTCGTAAGCAAGCTTGTGATTTTATCATCCTTTTCGATCAGGCTTCTGAATGGAACCTGAAGCTCCCATGCTTCCATCGCTTTCGGCTGAACCGTATCATAAGCTTCTTCACGGACAAGTCCTTTATCGATAAGGGATAGCAGCACACGTTGTGAGAAAATCAATCCCAGCGTACGGTCCATATTGCGTTTCATATTTTCTGGATAAACGGTCAAGTTCTTCACTATGTTGCTGAAACGGTTCAGCATATAGTTTAATGCGATCGTTGCATCCGGCAAGATGATGCGCTCAGCAGAAGAATGCGAAATGTCGCGCTCATGCCATAATGGCACATTCTCATATGCTGTCATCATGTAACCGCGGATTACACGAGCCATACCCGTCATATTTTCAGAACCGATTGGATTCCGTTTATGAGGCATTGCAGAAGATCCTTTTTGTCCTTTTGCAAAGAATTCTTCCACTTCGCGTGTTTCACTTTTTTGCAAGCCGCGAATTTCCACTGCAAACTTTTCAATAGATGTCGCAATTAAAGCCAATGTACTCATATAATGTGCATGGCGATCGCGTTGCAATGTTTGTGTTGAGATTGGCGCTGCTTCAAGGCCAAGCTTTTCACAAACGAATTTTTCAACGAACGGGTCGATGTTTGCGTAAGTTCCGACAGCCCCAGAGATTTTCCCAACCTCTATGTTCTTTCTTGCTTCTTCAAAACGTTCGACATTGCGTTTCATTTCTTGATACCAAAGTGCCAGTTTCAACCCAAATGTGGTCGGTTCCGCATGAACTCCATGTGTACGTCCCATTTGAACCGTGTATTTATGTTCTTTCGCTTTGTTTTTCAGGATCTCCACGAAGTTATTTAAATCCTTGGCAAGGATCTCATTCGCCTGCTTTATCACATATGAAAGAGCTGTATCCACCACATCAGTGGAAGTCAGTCCGTAATGGACCCATTTCCGTTCTTCACCCAACGTTTCGGAAACCGCACGTGTAAAAGCAACAACATCATGGCGTGTATCTTTTTCGATTTCATTGATACGGTCGACATCGAATGTAGCATTTTCGCGAAGAAGCTTCACATCTTCTTTTGGAATGACACCTAGCTCTGACCATGCTTCACAAGCTAAGATTTCAACTTCCAACCACGCATTAAAGCGGTTCTTTTCTGTCCAAATGTTTCCCATCTCTGGGCGGGTATAACGTTCAATCATTTTACTTCCTCCGTTTCAACCTGTTGATTCCATATTTTGCTTCGATCACTTTCCAAAAGAGCTTCCTCAATCGTTGGACGTAAAATATTCACATGACCCATTTTCCGCTTAAGCTTGGCTTCTTTCTTACCGTAAAGGTGAACCTTCCAATCTGAAAGCGTCGGAATTTCATCCAACAAGGGTTCGATATGCTCACCAAGGATGTTTATCATTACCACGGGCTTCAATAACGCCGTATTTCCGAGAGGCCAATTGCAGACAGCCCTTATATGCTGTTCAAACTGTGAAGTCTCACATGCCTCCATTGTATAATGGCCTGAGTTATGTGGCCTTGGCGCTAATTCATTAATGATGATATCATCCTGAGCGGTTAAAAACATCTCGACTGCCAATGTCCCCACCAAATCAAGTTTCTCTGCAAGCTGCAAAGCTTCATCAATAGCTTTCCGTTCAGCTTGGATACTGATACGGGCCGGAACAATGCTTTTATGAAGAATGTTTTCAATATGAATGTTTTCCGCAATCGGAAAATGACTTGTCTCGCCATCAGCCTTACGCGTCACGATGATGGATATTTCTTTCACGAAAGGAATCCAGGCTTCCAGCACACATATACCTGTTTTGAGCAGGGATTCAGCCTTTTTGATATCGGCTTCTTCCTTAATGACCAACTGCCCTTTTCCATCATAACCGCCCCGCGTCGTTTTTAACACACTAGGGTACCCTAATTTCTCTATATGAAGGTAAATTTCTGAAATATCCTGTATTTCGTGATATGGAGCAACGGAAGCTCCTGCATCGGATATGGCTTTTTTTTCTGTCAATCTATCCTGTGTCAACTTTAATAATTCTGAGCCCTGTGGAAGAAATGCATGTTGCTTTAACCAATCCAAGGCTTCCGAACTGATATTTTCAAACTCGTATGTTATGACATCACTGACTTCAGCTAACCTTTTCAATGCTTCGATATCATCATAAGCACCAATGATTTCAATATCCGCCACTTGAGCACATGGGCCTTCTGCAGTCGGCTCAAGGACCGCTATCTTAAAGCCCGATGCCTTAGCTGACAAGGCCATCATCCTGCCCAATTGCCCACCGCCGATAATTCCAATGGTCTGTCCCGGTAATATGATTGTATTATTTAAGTTGTTCACTGCTCTGTAACACCTTTTCTCTGGTTTCGTCTCGTAAAGCCTCTAGCCTATCAGCAATGTCAGAATCAAAAGCCGCTAATATTTGAGCCGCTAACAAACCGGCATTGACTGCGCCGGCTTTTCCGATTGCAACCGTTGCAACCGGTACGCCACCAGGCATTTGAACAATCGATAATAACGAATCCATCCCATTTAATGCCTTCGACTGTATTGGCACGCCAATCACAGGGACAATCGTTTTAGCGGCGGTCATACCTGGTAGATGTGCAGCCCCGCCTGCTCCGGCAATAATCACTTTAATATCTCTATCTTTTGCACTCTCTGCATATTCAAATAATAAATCCGGCGTCCGGTGGGCGGAAACGACTCTTTTTTCATAGGGGATCTCAAGCTGTTCCAATGATTCACAAGCGTACTTCATCGTTTCCCAATCCGAGACACTACCCATAATAACCCCAACTTGCGGTTTCATATCATCTTTCCCTCCAACACTCATATTATGGCGTCCCGAGTATGCAGACAGACGCTTATCATTTATCTATAATTCATTGTAAATTAAAAAACCGGACAGGTTGCTTCCTCATAGAGAAAGCAACCTGTCCGGAAAAGAAAGCCCTTTTGGAAATACAAAAAGACTTGGCTAGTTTCCGAAATAGTCAGATGCTTTTCTCATAGTCCGATGATTTACGGTCATCAGGTAGAAACTTTTGGGCCATATCCCCATGATTATATGAGATGTATTAATGTAACTTCATCTTACCTTCCGGCCATTTTAATGTCAAGTTAAAATCGAATATTTTTACATGATATTAATTAATCGTTCGTGTTTTACTCAATTAGCTTTGCTTCGAATACAATTTTTCGATTAACTGGCACATAATGGACTTTGCCATTCTCAATTCTCTCGGCAAAGATAGGCTCTTCCGTTCGCCTTACGGGAAAGTAACCTGCCGCTTTAATTCGATCTAAACATGCATCGATCGTCTCGCCCTCGATAACTTCAAACTTTTCCTTACTCTTCTTACTCACAATACCGATCCCTTCATGGTTCTATATTTGTCAGCCTTCTTCCTTACCCATCCAACTTGCATATTATCAATTAAATTCTTCCTAGTATAATGAAAAGAATAAGTAAAGACAAGAATGCATGTAAATAAAATCGATTACTTTATAATGGTAATTCCATAATACCTCAGAATATGATGCCCCTGTCTTCCGTAAAAACATCAACACTCATATACTGTACATCTCCTTCAATATCCTGCCCTTCTCCCCCTGAATTACAATCGCTTGATTCATGAAATTCCCTCTGCTCCATGATACATATTCGTATCTTGCTCCCATGAATTATTTCAATTCAAATTTAGGCCGAATAAATAAGCCAGCTGTTGGAATTAATTAGCCTGCAGGTTGATTTATCTGTTAATTCACGTCACTCCTCCCTGAAACTGAAAAATATCACAATACAAAAAAGACCAGCCGGATGGCTGATCTTTTTAAATGGCTTGGCGGCGTCCTACTCTCACAGGGGGAAACCCCCAACTACCATCGGCGCTGAAGAGCTTAACTGCCGTGTTCGGAATGGGAAC